>NZ_JBITDW010000006.1:412021-525233 GCF_044454685.1 Actinoplanes sp. NPDC051513 | reverse complement strand
TCCAAGACCCCCAAAAGGGTCCCGGGGTATAAAACTATTGGCACTGGCTTTACAAGCACCCTGTTGAGTTCTCAAAGAACAACCGCACCCGTGTTTTACCGCCCTCGGGGCACTCGCTAAACTTTACTCTCGCTTTACCGCTTCGTCAAACCCGGGAAATTTCCCGAAAATGCGAAAAGAAAAGCTCAAGCCCCGCAAAAATAGCACGGCGCTGAGCCGCGCATTTCAGGAGGTTTCCGTCAGGACGGCCGCTGCGGTGACCCCGGAGGATCCTCGCGCTCGCCCGTCTCCCTGGCGGCTCGGAAAACATTACAGGGCACCCCACCCCAGCGCCAAATCGGCCCGCTGCGAGCCGGGTCACAGCGGGCCGATCAAGAAAAAGCGCAGCTCAGGGCGAGACTTCCACGCCGGCGAACGACTTCTTCCCCCTGCGCAGCACGAGGAAGCGACCGTGCAGGAGAGCGGACGCGGGCGGCACCGCCTCACCATCGGTGATCCGCTCGTTGTTCAGGTACGCGCCGCCCTCCGCGATCGTGCGCCGAGCCTCGTTGGCCGACGCGACGAGGCCCGCCTCTTTCAGCAACGTCGTCAGGGACGGCAGCTCACCCCGTACGGAATGGAGCCCTGCCTCTGACAACGCCGACCGCAAGGTGGACGCGGAGAGCGAGTCCAGCGAACCTCGCCCGAAAAGCGCCTGCGAAGCCGTGACCGCCTGCGAAGCCTCGTCGGCGCCGTGCACGAGGGTCGTGATCTCCTCGGCGAGCGCGCGCTGGGCCAGCCGGGCTTGGGGACGCTCGGCCGTCGCCTTTTCGAGCTCCTCGAGCTCCTCGCGGGTCTTGAAGCTGAAGTAGCGCAGGTACTGCATGACGTCGCGGTCGTCCGCGTTGATCCAGAACTGGTAGAAGGCGTAGGGGGAGGTCATCGCGGGGTCGAGCCAGACCGCGCCACCCTCGCTCTTGCCGAACTTGGTGCCGTCGGCCTTGAGGACCAGCGGCGTGGTGAACGCGTGCACCGGGCCGGCGCCGCGACGGCGTACGAAATCGACGCCTGCGGTGATGTTGCCCCACTGGTCGGAGCCGCCGTATTGCAGGGCGCAACCGTGCCGCATGTGCAGCTGGTAGAAATCGTTGGCCTGGAGCAGCTGGTAGCTGAACTCGGTGAAGCTGATGCCGGTCTCGAGCCGGTTGCGCACCACGTCGCGGGCCAGCATCTTGTTGACCGGGAAATGCTTGCCGACGTCCCGGAGGAACTCGATCACCGAGGTCGGGCCGGTCCAGTCGAGGTTGTTGACCAGCTCGGCGCCGGTGGCGCCGTCGTAGGTGACGAAGGGGGAAAGCTGCTCGCGGATGCGGGCGACCCAGCCGGCGATCACCTCGGGCGGGTTCAGAGAGCGCTCGCTGGACTCGCGCGGGTCGCCGATCTGCCCGGTCGCGCCGCCGACCAGCAGCAGCGGCTTGTGCCCGGCCAGCTGGAGCCGGCGAGCGGTCATCACCTGCATGAGGTGCCCGACGTGCAGCGAGGCGGCGGTGGGGTCGAAGCCCACATAGAAGGTGATCCCGCCACCGTTGAGGGCCTCGGTGAGCGAGGCAAGGTCGGTGGAGTCCTGGATCAGGCCACGCCACTGCAGGTCGTTTACGAGAGTCACGCCTGCGATTCTCCCGCACCCGCCGGTGCGCATCACACCGGGTTTAGCCATGCTGTAGTGATGAGTCGCCTGGGCAGCGCCACCGCGCCGATCGAGATCTCGAAGAAGAAGGCCGTCACCCGGCTGGAGGAGGCGCAGGATCGCCTGCTCCGCCTGCGCCTGATCCTGGGCGGCCAGATCGGCGAGAAGCGCATCGGCCCGCCGCTGACCTGCGTCTTCGAGGGCTGGGACGCGTCCGGCAAGGGCGGGGCGATCAAACGCCTGGTCGCGCCGATCGACCCGCGGCACGTACGCGTCTCGCAGTTCGCCGCGCCCACCTACGACGAGAAGCGGCACCACTTCCTCTGGCGGTTCTGGCCGAAGCTGCCCGGCTGGGGCGGCATGTCGGTGTTCGACCGCTCCTGGTACGGCCGGGTGCTGGTCGAGCGGGTGGAGGGGTTCGCGACCAAGGAGCAGTGGCAGCGGGCGTACAGCGAGATCGTCGAGTTCGAGCGGACCCTCGTCGCCGAGGGCATGATCATGGTCAAGTTCTGGATGCACGTCTCCCCCGAGGAGCAGCTGCGCCGCTTCGAGGACCGCGCGCACGACCCGCTGCGCACCTGGAAGCTGACCGACGAGGACTGGCGCAACCGCGAGAAGCGCCCGCAGTACGAGTCCGCGGTCGAGGAGATGCTGGAACGCTGCGACCCGACCTGGGCACGGTGGCGGGTAATCCCGGGCGACGACAAGCACTACGCCCGTCTCGCCGTGGTCGAGGCGGTCTGCGACGCCATCGAGGAAGAGCTCACGAGGCGCGGTCACCAGATCTAAGCGTGCTGCTCCCCGGCGCATACCGATCTTCGGCGGCGGGGAGATCACCGTTGGCAGCGTGACCGCCCTCATCCGCCGCGACCCGCTGCGCTCGCTGCGCCTGTTCTTTCTCGTGTCCATGCTGGTCATCGGCGCGCTGATGCTGGCGCAGCTGATCGCGACCGGCGCGACGTGGGAGACGCTGCTGCTCAGCACGGGGGTGCTGGCCGGTCTTCAGCTGCTGCGGGTCTACGAGTTCGTCCACGGCCGGCTGGTCCCGCTGCCGGTCGACCTGCTCGAGCTCGTGGTGATCGCGGTCGTGCTCGTCGAGATCGGCGACGTCGACCCGGTGCTCGGCCCGATCTACTTCCTGCTGATGTCCCGGGCGGCGACCGGCGGCATGCGCCGGCTTCTTCCGATGATCGCCGGGTACGGCGTGGTGCTCCTGGTGGTCGGGCTTCCGTTCCCGGTCGGCGCCTTCGTCGGGCTGCCGCTGGTGCCGCTGCTGATCTACGGCATGCGGACGGTGCTGCTGCGCCTGCAGGAGGAACAACGCAAGCACGGCCAGATGATGGACGACGTGCTCAACCGGCTGCCGTTCCCGGTGCTGCTCGCCGACGCCGAGGGCGGGGTGCTGCTGGCCAACCCGGCCGCGTCGGCGCTGACCGGGCCGCTCGCCGAGCTGCGGGCGACGCGGGCCGGCGGGGCGCCGGTGGACCTGCCGCGGCTGGCGGCAGGGGAGTCGGGACTCGAGCTGCGGCTGACCCGGGGCGACGGGCGGGTGGTGCAGGTGGTGGCCGAGACGGTGCCGACCGCGCACGGGACGATCGTCGCGCTTCTCGACGTCACGGCCCAGCGCGGGTACGAGGAGCCATGTACGCCCAGAAGCACGCCCGCTCCGTCGGCCGCTAGCTCCGCGACCAGCTCTCGCCGGTACGCGCACAGCCGTCTCAGGCGAGGTCGTGCTCGGCCGGGCTGGTGTTGAGGAGCCACGCGAGCGGCATGGTCGCCTGCACGGCGTACTGGCCACCGGTCAGGCGATGAATGGTCACGGTCTGCGCTGAATCCTGGTCGACCACCCAATACTGCGGGATGCCCGCAGCCGCGTATTCGTTCCGCTTGGTCACCGTGTCCACACCCAGGGAGCCCGGCGAGATGATCTCGACGACCAGGAGCACATCATCGACGGGGAGCCAGACCCCGTCGACCTGGGCCTTGCTCCAGACGACAAGGTCGGGGATGCGGCCGCCGACGCCGGTGGGACCCGGAATGCGCAGGCCGACCGCCTGAGCGATTCGGTCGGCGGAAACGCCGGCCGCGGCAAGCCAGACCATCAACCGAGTTGCGATGATGGCATGGACATACCCCGGCGGCGGCAGGATCGAGAGCACTCCCTCGGGGCTGATCTCATAGCGGTGGTGCTCGTCGGCGGCCATCATCGCCGTGAGGTCATCGAGCGTCACGACCGCGGGCATGTGCCTGCCGACAGCCTCTGAGCTCATGGCCGCATCCTACCGAGCCCCGATGCCGCGCTGGAACCTCACGCTCGCCTCGCTCCGGCCCCCACGTCGATACAGGCCCTAAGTGGGGCGGTTCGCCTGGTAGGGCGGGAGGTTGAGGGCCGCGCGGATCTTGGCCTGGACCTCTTCGACGGGTGGGCGGGCGTCGATGTCGTGGACGAACTCCTTGCGGCGGAAGAGCTCCAGGACCGGGCGGGTCTTCTCGTTGTAGTCGCGCAGGCGGGCGTCGAGGGCCTCGGGGGTGTCGTCGGCGCGGGTGATGAGCTCGTGACCGCAGATGTCGCAGCGGCCCTCGACCTCGGGGCGGTCGGCGATCAGGTTGTAGTCCATGCCGCAGTTCGGGCAGAGGCGGCGGCTCAGCACGCGGCGGCGGACCTCGTCCTCGGGCAGCTCCAGGTGGATGACGCCGTCGATGTCGTAGCTCTCCATGAAGAACTCGGCCTGGCGGCCGTTGCGCGGGAAGCCGTCGATGACGAAGCCGTAGTTCCAGTCATGCCGGTCGAGGCGCTCGCGGACCACCGCCTCGACCATGTCGTCGCCGACCAGCTCGCCGGCGGTCATGATGCGGCGGACCTGGGCGCCGAGCTTGGTGTGGTTCTGCACCTGCCAGCGGAAGATGTCGCCCACGGAGATGTGCACCAGGTCGAGGTCGTCGCAGAGCATCTCGCTCTGGGTGCCCTTGCCGCTGCCCTGCACGCCCATGATCACGTACTTGCGCATCGGTCCGCCCTCCTCAGTCGGTGGCGCCTCAGCCGGTCGCGCCTCGTCGGTCGCGCCTCGTCGGTCGCGCCTCAGTCGGTCGCGCCGATTCGCAGCGGACCGGGCGCGGGGCGCCCGGTCAGCGTCGTCGGGTCAATGCTCCAGGCATCGGCAACCCTGAGCACGTCCTTCTCGCCCACCAGAACGGTCGTGTCCTCGTCGAGCTCGGCGGGCAGGCCCGCGTCCCGCTCGGCCGGGCCGGGCTCGCCGTGCCACGAGGTCACCTCGCCGGTCTGCCCGACATACCCGAAAGCGCGGATCAACTCACCGCCGGCGGCGCGCTGCCAGCGGTGCAGCTCGGTCACCCGGTGGGTGGCGAAGAACTGCACCTCGGTGCCGAGCGTCGCGGACAGGCCGATCACGTCGACGTGGGCGCTCGGCAGAAGAAGCCGGCGGCCGGTCGCGAGGACCCAGGTGATGTCGCGGGCGCCGGGCAGCGGCGGGGTCACCGCCACCCGGTTGTCGGTCAGATGCGCGAGGTCGATGCCTTCGCGCCACGGCACCGGGCCGAGATCGCGCAGCCCCAGCGCCTCGATCACGGCCACCGGGTCGTCGCCGGCCACCGCCAGCCACGCCTGTTTGCCACCGAAACCGACCATCACGCCCTCGCCCATGGGCACAACGCTATCCGGAACGCGCGGACTGCTGTCCGGTCACGCCCAGCCGTAACCCTTGCGCAGCTGTGCGGCGACCCGGTCGAAGCGGCCCCGGTCGAGGATCGCGCCTTCCCGGCGGATGCCGTCGCCGTCGATGTCGAGCACCCGGTCGAGCCGGATCCAGCTGGGCCGATGCTCACGGTCCCAGGCGCCGGGGCCGAGCGCCAGCCAGTTGCGCCGGCCGTCGTGCTCGCTCTGGCTGGACAGCATCAGCGCGTACACGTCGTGGCCGTTGCGGCCCACCACCAGGACGGGCCGGTCCTTTCCCTGGCTCGGGTCGTCCTCGTAGGGCACCCAGGTCCAGACGATCTCGCCGGGGTCGGCGTCGCCGTCCAGATTCGGCGAGTACTCGAGGTGCCGGCCGCCGCGAGGCTTCGGCAGGTGACGCGTCGGCCGTGGGGTTCGCTGCGCGGGCGCCGTCCCGGCGCCGGCGCGTGGTCGTGCGGCGGGGGCCGGGCGCGTCTTGCGGAAGAGGGACTTGAGAATGTTGGCCACGGCAGCACTCTAGAGGTGCTTCAGTTCACGAAGTCCTGTGTCATCCAGGTGATGCCCTGGGAGTCGCGGACGATGCTCAGGCCGATGCGCTTGAAGCCCGTGTTGAGCAGGTTCTTGCGGTGGCCGTCGTTCGGCGGGACCTCGGCGAGCATGCTGTCGGTGAGGCCGTTCGCGGCCCTGATGATCTGCGCCTCGCTCGAGCCGCTGGAGCCGAAGCCGATGTTCTCGCCGGCCGATGACCACTTGACGCCCTGGGCGCTGAAGCGCTCGCCGAGACCGGACTCGCCGGAGCACTGGTGCTCGAGCCCGCAGCCGTTGATCATCAGCTGGTTGTGCAGGGCGGACGCCTTGGAGAGGTTGGCGTCGATGGTGAGCGGGGAGAGGCCTTCGTCGACGCGCGCGGCGTTGATGTGCGCGAGGACGGAATCGAGGATGTTGTCGCCGGTCTGGGGGACGCTCGCGGCGGCCTTCTTCGACGATTTGCTCGGCTTGGGGGTGACGCTCGTCTTCTTCGGGGCCGGCTTCTTCGTCGGGGTGATCGACTTCGCCGGAGAGGGCGAGGACGACAGCGGCGCCGGCTCCACCGAGACAGCAGGCTCCTCGGAGACGACAGGAACCAACGGCTCCTCGGCGCCCGTCGCCGTCGTGGCGGTCTCGGCCTCGGCGTGGCGGCTCAGGCCGATGACCGTGAACCCCGAACCGATCACCACGGCGGTGGCGCCGGCCACCAGCGTGTAGCGGAAACGGGCGGCAGCGGACAGCGACACGGGTGGGCACCTCGGCAACGGAAGCGAAAATCGGGCAGGGGACAACGCCCGTTCACTATGGGTGCGCGCCCTGCATCGTACGCGCGAGCTAAAGAGCCCTTAAGAAAGGAATCACGGAGATCTAAGGACCGGCCGAGGCCGGTCGCGGTCCTTGCTGTCTGGTACGGCCACGACGCCGGGAAGGTTCACCGCGGCCTCGACGCCGACGACGCCGGAAAGATCACTCACCGTCGCTCTCCTTGATCACGGAGCGGATGAGGTCGTCCGACTCGTCCTGGCTCAGCGCGATGGCTTCGAGTTCGACCCAAGTCGATTCGTACGCCTCCACGTCTGCGAGTTTGTCTAGGTAGAGCGCTCCGGTCAGGCTCTCGCAATAGATGGTTGTCGGTTCGGGCGAGGCGGCGCCGACGGCCGGGAAATCGAGGATGGTGAACTGCCCGGAGCTCGCTGCCTTGTGCGGCCCGGCCGCGAACGGGATCACCCGGACCCAGACGTTCGGGCGGGTCGAGACGTTGACGAGGTGGGCCAACTGCTTGCGCATGCCGAGCCGGTCGGGGATGGCGCGGCGCAGCACGCCCTCGTCGAGGATCACCTCGAGGACCGGCGCCGTGGGGTCGTCGCGGTTGAGCAGCCGCTGCCTTTCCAGGCGTACGGCCACAGCGCCGCGGCCCGAGCCCGCCGAAGTGCGAAAGAGGCACTCGGTGTACTCGGGGCTCTGCAACAGGCCGGGGATCACGCTGGGCGCGAACCAGCGGAGGCGGCGGGCGGCCTGCTCCATGCCGACGTACAGCTCAAACCAGGCGGGGACGACATCGCCGTACGCGTGCCACCAGCCCTTGGCCTTCGACTCCTGCGCCAGGCCGATCAGCACCTCGGTCATCCGCGGGGTGGCGCGGTACACCGTGCACATCGCGATCACGTCGTGCTTGCGGACCGGGACCTCGCCGTTCTCGATCCGGTACATCCGGGCGCGGGAGAACTCCAGCTCCTCGGCCGCGGCCATCAGCGTGATGCCGGCCCGCTCGCGCAGTTGGCGCATGAGGCGGCCGACCTGGCGGCGCGGAACGGTCGACCCGGTGTCTGACATGCGCGCGCCCTTCGAGAATTCCTGAGCGAGATTCCCATCGTGGAACACAGAGTAGGCGCTTGATCGCTCTTCGTGAATGCCAACATTCGCGAAGGATGCTCGCGTTGGCTCGCATGATCCTCTTAGGCCGGTCTCCTTTAGAATCGCGAGCCATGAGCGACAGGTTCGACACCGGCGTGGCCCACCCGGCCCGGCGCTACAACTACTGGCTGGGCGGCAAGGACAACTTCGCGGCCGACCGGGAGTCGGGCGACCTGCTCGCGAAGTCGTACCCGGCGGCGCGGATCGCGGCGCGGGCGAATCGGGCGTTCCTCGGGCGAGCCGTGGGCCATCTGGCCGCCGACGCCGGGATCCGGCAATTCCTCGACATCGGTACGGGGCTGCCGACCGCCGACAACACGCACGAGGTGGCCCAGCGGGTCGCCCCCGAGTCGCGAATCGTCTACGTCGACAACGACCCGATGGTGATGGTGCACGCGCGGGCGCTGCTGACCAGCACGCCCGAGGGCGAGACCCGGTACATCGAGGACGATCTACGCAATCCGGAGAAGATCCTCGCCCAGGCCCAGATCCTCGACTTCGACGAGCCGGTCGGCCTCATCCTGGTCGCCGTCGTCCACTTCCTGCCCGGCCAGGAGCAGGCTTCCGCCATCGTGCGGACGCTGCTCGACGCGCTGCCCTCCGGCAGCCACCTGGTGATGTCCTGCGCGACCACCGACTTCCTGACGCCCGAGCTCAAGGCGAACTGGGACGAGTCGCTGCGGACCGGGCGCTCCGACGTCCACCCGCGCACCCGCAGCGAGTTCGACGAGTTCTTCGCGGGACTCGAGGTGGTTTCGCCGGGCGTGGTCGCGGTCAGCGAGTGGCGGCCCGATCCCGCCGCCACCGAGCACGCGACGCCGGTCGAGGCGTCGATCTTCGGCGCGGTGGGACGCAAGCCGTAAGCGGTGGGACGCAAGCCGTAAGCGGTGGGACGCAAGCTTCAGCCCGTCGCTGCCAGCTCCTGGCGGCTTGCCGCCGGCTCTTTTCGCGTACAGCCGGAGCGGCGCGCTATGCCGTACTCGGCGAGCAGGTCGCGCACGGCTTCGGCGCTCACCTGGGCACGTTCGGCGATCTGCGGGCAGGTCAGGCCCTGGGCCAGGGGTCGCACCGGCAGCACCCCCTTTGTTTCTGGGGCAAATCGTCCCATGCCGGATCTTTGCCCAAAAACGATTGCCGGTAAACAAGCAGTTCGGGGGGTGTGCTTGGCTTGCGGGGTGGACTACTCCTGGCTGCGCCTGCCCGCCACCGCCGTCGACTCCGCCGCCCGCGAACTGCTCGGCTGGCGCCTGGCCGCCAACGGGGTCACCGTGCGGCTGACCGAGGTCGAGGCGTACAGCGGGCTCGGCGAAGACCCGGCCAGCCATGCGCACCGCGGTCCCACGGCCCGCAACGAGGTGATGTTCGGCCCGGCCGGGCGGCTCTACGTGTACCAGATCTACGGCATGCACTTCTGCGCCAACGTGGTGTGCGGCGAGGTGGGCCGCGCCGCGGCGGTCCTGCTGCGGGCCGGTGAGGTCGTGGACGGCCTCGAGACGGCCCGGCAGCGACGCCCAGCGGCCCGCAAAGACAGCGACCTGGCGGCCGGTCCGGCCAAGTTGATGCAGGTCCTGGCACTGAACCGGAACGCCAACGACACCTCGGTGATCGACGGAACCGGCCCGGCGACGCTCTTGCCGCCGGGGTCTCCACCCGGCTCGATCGCGGCCGGTCCGCGGGTCGGCGTCACGTCGGCGCTCGATGTCCCGTGGCGGTTCTGGATCGCCGGGGACCCGACCGTCAGCACCTACCGGCGGCACACGCCACGGTCCCGGAAAGTGTCGGAGGTGGCTGGTAGACCGGGGGCATGACAACAACGACCCGGCGCTGCACGACGACCCTGCGCTGCACGACGACCCGACGCTGCACGACGACTTCGTGCTGTTCGGCGGGCCGCCGCTCGAACCGGGCGAGTCGCCGCTGCCCCTGCGTCTGCTGTCGGCCCAGGCCTCCGCCGACGGCACGCTCTGGCTCCGCTACGAGACCGACCGGCCCACTGCCCATGAGGAGGCGCCGATCGGCCGCTGAGCCACGGCCATCACCTGGAGCCCGGCGACCAGTTTGCCGGGCGCGGGCGGATCCGTGGCGGACCGGCGGGAAACGGCCACGCAGGGGGCGGCGGCCCGCTAGCGTCCGACGTGATGATCCCGCATCGGTTGTTGGTTCTGTGCAGCGCGATGTGCTCGGTCGGCGTGGTCTGGGCGGGCGTGCTCATCGCGGCGCTGCTCGCTGGGGTCCGGCTGGCGCCCACGCCGGTGGCGGTGCTGGTCGCGGCCGCGCTCGCCGTGCCCGGCGCGATCGCCGGGGTGATGGGGAACCGGTGGTACTACCGCACCACCCGCCCGCGTAGCCCGTGGAGCCTCACCTCCTGGGTGCCGCCGCACGTCCCGCACTGGGCGTCGATGCTCGCCGGCGCCCTCTTCTTCGGCTTCTGGCTGTCGGTGGTGGTCGCCTTCGCCGGCCTCGACGGCAACGCCGAGATGCGCGACGGCCGGTACGTGCTCGACCACAACGGCCGCATCACGGTCATCAACCAGGCCGACTACCAGCGCCAGCTCGACCACGAGCAACAGATCTCCCTCGGCGTCCTGGGCGCCCTCGCCGTGGGCGGCACGTTCATGACCGGGGCGGTGCTCACCCACCACGCCGCGCCCGAGCCGACACACACTCAGTCGGCCGGCATGCCGCTGGCGTGACGATTCACTGCTACCAATGAATGATGAGCAGCGACTACCCAGGGTCGATCAACACGGTCAATCAGATGGCGCCGTCACCGCGGCACGTGCGGGCGACGCTCGGCGGACGGGTGGTGGTCGACACCACCCGGGCCGTCTACCTGTGGGAGCATCCGAACTTTCCGCAGTACTACATCCCGATCACCGACATCGCGGCCGACGTGCTCGTCGACGAGAACCATGAGCGGCGGCTCAGCCGGGGGCTGACGCGCCGGTTCGGGCTGAGGGTGGGCGACGTCCACCGGCCCGCGGCGGCCCGCCTGCACACCGAGGAGCCCTACGCCGGGCTGGTGCGGTTCGAGGAGGACGCGCTCGATGCCTGGTTCGAGGAGGACGAGGAGATCTTCGGGCATCCGCGCAGCCCGTACCACCGGGTGGACGCGCTGCGGTCCAGCCGGCGCGTGCGGGTCGAGCTGGACGGGGTGACGCTCGCCGAGTCCTCCTCGCCCGTCCTGCTGTTCGAGACGGGGCTGCCGACCCGCTACTACCTCTCGCGCACCGACCTGAACATGGCGGCGCTCGAGCACACCGGCACGCAGACGCTCTGCCCGTACAAGGGCCGCACCAGCGACTACTGGGCGGTGCGCACCCCGGCCGGCGTCTACGCGGATCTCGCCTGGTCGTATGCCTTCCCTGCGCCGGCGGTGGCGGCCATCGCGGGGCTGGTCGCGTTCTACAACGAGAAGGTCGACCTCCACCTCGATGGGCAGGCGCTGGAACGCCCGGTCACGCCCTTCTCCCACTGACCGGCCCTACGTGCGGCTGGCGCCGGCCTCCGGGCCGGCCAGGCGCTGGGCGAACCAGACGGGGATCACCGAGAGGACGATCAGGATCGCGGCGACCACGTTGACGACCGGGGCCTGGTTGGGGCGGAACAGGTTGTTGAAGATCCAGATGGGCAGGGTGGTGATGCCGGGGCCGGCCGTGAAGGTGGTCACGATGATCTCGTCGAACGAGAGGGCGAACGCCAGCAGGCCGCCGGCCAGCAACGCCGAGCGGATCAGCGGGAAGGTCACGTACCGGAAAGTCTGGCCAGGGGACGCGCCCAGGTCGGCCGAGGCGTCCTCGAGGCTCGTTCCGGTGCGGCGCAGCCGGGCCAGCACGTTGTTGTAGACGATGACCACGCAGAAGGTGGCGTGGCCGACGATCACCGAGAACAGGCCCTTGCCGAGGCCGAGCGGCTCGATCACCGAGCGCCAGGCCGAGTCGAGGGCGATGCCGGTGACGATGCCGGGCAGCGCGATCGGCAGGATGATCAGCAGGGACACGGTGTCGCGGCCGAAGAACTTGAAGCGCTGCACCGCGAACGCCACCATGCTGCCCAGCACCAGAGCGATCGCGGTGGCGCCGAGGCCGGCCTTGATCGAGGTGAGCAGGGCCTCGCGCGCGCCGGTGTTGTTCCAGGCGGCGGACCACCAGCGGGTGGTGAAGTCGTGCGGCGGCCAGGCGAACGTACGGTCGCCGTTGAACGAGTTGACCAGCACCAGCATCAGCGGCACGTAGATGAACAGCAGGCCCAGCGCCATGAAGCCGCGCAGCGCCCACCGGGACCAGGCGGACAGCGTCACAGCTCCTCCAAGGCGCCCGAGCGGCGGACCGCGACCAGGTAGATGACCATGATCAGGACCGGGACGGTGGCGATCGCGGCCGCGAAGGGCAGGTTGTTGGCGGCGCCGATGTTCGCGTACACCAGGTTGCCGAGCAGTTGGGTCTTGCCGCCGACGATCTGGACCGTGATGTAGTCGCCCAGCGACAGCGAGAACGTGAAGATCGAGCCGGCGAAGATCGAGGGCACCAGGATCGGCAGCACGATCGCGCGGAACGTGCGCCCGGCCCGCGCGCCGAGGTCGGCCGAGGCCTCCAGCATGGAGTCGGGCAGGCGTTCCAGGCCGGCGTAGATCGGCAGGATCATGTACGGCAGCCACAGGTACGACAGCACGAGGATCACCGCGAACAGGCCGTAGCCGGGTCCGTTGCCCGGACCGCCGAGCAGCCAGTCGATCGGTCCGCCGTTGGCCAGCAGCACGCGCCACGCATACGCCTTGACCAGGTAGCTCGCCCACAGTGGCGTGAGGATGGCGATCACGAGCCACTTCCGGGAGCGAGGCGAGGCGACCTTGGCCATGAAGAAGGCCATCGGCACCGCCAGCACCACGCAGATCACCGTGACCGCGGCGGCCACGCCGAGGCTGCGCAGGGCGACCCGGCGGTAGACCTCCTCGGTGACCAGCGTGCGGAAGTTGTCGAGGCTGAACACCTTGACCAGGTCGCCGGTGAAGGTGTTGACGCTCCAGAACGCGGAGATCAGCAGGACGGCGAGCGCGCCCAGGTAGGCGACGACGAGCCACAGCACGGGCGCGGAGAGAAGTCCGGCCAGGCGCAGCCGGGGGTGGCGGTGGAGGAACGACCCGACCTTGCGGCCGGGTCGTTCCGCGACGGTCGACGTCATCCCTTGATCGTCGTCCAGGCCTGGGTCCAGGCCGAGTAGTCCTTGCAGGTCACGTCCTTGCGCCCGTCGAGGCACTGGGCGATCGGCGTGGTCCAGTACCAGACGTTGGAGAAGTACGCCTCATCGTCGGCGTGGAACGTGGTGCAGAAGTTCTTGTCGGCCGTCTGCTGGCAGGCCAGCTTGTTGGCGGGCGCCTCACCGAACCACTCGGCGACCGCGGCGTTGGCCTTGGGCGAGATGATGTGGTTCATCCAGAGGTAGCCGCAGTTCGGATGCTTGGACTTCGACGAGATCATCCAGGTGTCCGACCAGCCGGTCGCGCCCTCGGACGGCAGGATCGCCTCGACCGGCGCCTTGTCGGCCTGGGCCAGGTTGGTGATGATCTGCCAGGTGGTGCCGAGCACGGAGTTGCCGGCCTTGAACGCCTGCACCTCCTTGGTGTAGTCCGACCAGTACTCGCCGATCATCTTGTTCTGCTCGGTCAGCAGGTCGGTGGCCGCCTTGAACTGGGTGTCGTCCAGCGCGTACGGGTTCTTGATGCCCAGTTCCGGCTTGGTCTTCATGAGGTACAGCGCCGCGTCCGCGATGTAGATCGGCGAGTCGTACGCGGTGATCTTGCCCTTGTAGGGCGAGCTCGCGTCGAAGACCGCGGCCCACGAGGTCGGCGCCGGCTTGACCACGTCGGTGCGGTACATCAGCAGGTTGGCGCCGCGGCCGTGCGGCACGCCGTAGGGCACGCCGTCGACCGAGTTCCACTGCTTGTTCTTGAGGCCGTCGAAGACGTCCTTGTAGTTACCGATCAGGTCGGTGTTGACGGGCGCCACGTCGCCGCCGTAGATCAGCCGCAGCGAGGCGTCGCCCGAGGCGGAGACCACGTCGTACTCGCCGGTCTTCATCAGCGTGACCATCTCGTCCGAGGTCGCCGCCACCTTGTTGTTGACCTTGCAGCCGGTCTCCTTCTCGAAGTCGGACACCCAGTCGACCTTGGGGTCGGTGGAGCCGTCCTCGACGTAGCCCGCCCAGGAGATGATGTTGACCGAGCCCTCGCCGGCGCCGAGCGCGGACAGCTTGTCGATCTTGGGGACCGCCATGCCGCCCGGCCCGCTGCCGGAGCCACCCCCGTCATCGCTGCCACCGCAGCCCGCGAGCACGAGCATGCCCGCCGCCAGCGTCGCGATCAGAAATCTATGCCGCATCTGCGCTCTCCTTTGAGTTGGGGATCTCGATGACGTGCTCTTCGAGCCAAGTCAGATGGACCGGCTTCCCCCGCAGTTCGGCCAGCGCGGCGGTCCCGGTGCGCTGGTTCTGCTCGACGACCGTCACCCGGGCGCCGGCGTCGAGGTCGACGACGTAGCGCGTGACCGGCCCCGCGTAGATCACCTCGGCGACCGTGCCGGGGACACCGGACGAGGCCAGCGAGATCTTCTCCGGCCGGATGGAATATGTCCCCTTTTTCCCGACAAGCGCCTCGGCGACCGACCCCGTCAGCAGATTCGACGTCCCGACGAATCCGGCGACGAACGGTGTCGCGGGCTGCTCGTACACCGACTCGGGAGTGCCGATCTGAGCGATCCGGCCGGCATCGAAGACCGCGACCCGGTCGCTCATCGTCAAGGCCTCGTCCTGGTCGTGGGTGACGAAGACGAACGTGATGCCCACATCGCGCTGGATCTGCTTCAGCTCGACCTGCATCTGCTCGCGCAGCTTGAGATCGAGGGCGCCGAGCGGCTCGTCGAGCAGCAGCACCTTCGGCCGGTTCACCAGGGCGCGCGCCAGGGCCACGCGTTGCCGCTGCCCACCGGACATCTCGCTGGGCTTTCGCGATGCGAAGCCCTCCAGCCGTACGGAGGCCAGCGCGCCCTCGGCACGTTCGCGCCGTTCCCGCTTGCCCACCTTGCGGACCTTCAGGCCATAGGAGACGTTCTCCAGAACGGTCATGTGCGGGAACAGCGCGTAGTCCTGGAACACGGTGTTGACGTCGCGCTCGAACGGGGCGAGCTTCGTGACGTCCCGCCCGCTCAACGAGACCGTGCCGGCGGTGGGCAGCTCGAAGCCGGCGATCATCCGCAGCACCGTGGTCTTGCCGGAGCCGGACGGCCCGAGCATCGAGAAGAACTCACCGTCGGCGATCTCCAGATCGATCCCGGCGACGGCCTCGACCGCCCCGAACGACTTACGCAAACTCGTCAATCGAATAGCGGGAGTACTCATGCCGAGCCTTCCTTTCGCATGCCCTCCTGGCCCTTCGCTCCTTCGTCCACTTCGGTGCAGTCGGTCATGCGCTCACCATCACGAATCGGAGTTCCGTCATCTCGTGCACCGCGTACGCGGGCCCTTCCCTGGTGTTTCCCGCGTCGCGCAACCCGCCGTACGGCTGCTGGTCGGCCCGGAACGTCGGCGCCTGATTGATCAGCACCCCGCCGAACGCGAGCTCGCGCGCCGCCCGCAGCGCCGCGCCCAGGTCGGACGTGAAGATCCCGGCCTGCAGGCCGTAGTCGCTGTCGTTGGCGAGCGCGATCGCCTCGTCGAGGTCCCGGTACGGGGTCACGGTGATCACCGGTCCGAACACTTCCTGCCGGTAGACGTCGAGGTGGCGAGGCGGATCGGCGACGACGGCGGGGGTCAGCAGCGCCCCGCGCCGCTTCCCGCCGGTGACCTCGGCGCCGGCCTCCCGGGCGGCCGCGAGCCAGCTCTCCACCCGGCGGGCCGCGGTCTCGGAGATCAACGGCCCGACCTCGGTCTCCTCGGCGAGCGGATCGCCGACCGTCAGGGTCGCGACGGCAGCCCGCAGCCCGTCCAGCAGCTTGTCGTAGATTTCGTGACTGGCCAGGATGCGCTGCGTGGAGATGCAGCTCTGCCCCGCGTACGAAAAGCCGCCTTGTCTTGTAGCGGCGATCACGCGATCGAGATCGGCGTCGGGCTCGACGATCAACGGGGCGTTGGAGCCGAGCTCGAGGAGCACGCGCTTGTGGGGTGCGAGCTCCTCGATGCGGCGTCCGACGGGGACGCTCCCGGTGAAGGTGATCAGCGACGGACCCTGGTGCTGCACCAGCGGCGTGCCGGCATCGGCGCCGGTCCCGGTGACGACCGAGATCCAGTCCGCCGGCAGGCCCGCCTCGACCAGCAGGTCGACCAGGCGGATCGCGGAGACCGGCGTCAGCTCGGCCGGCTTGAGCACCACCGGGCACCCGGCCGCGATCGCCGGCCCCAGCTTGTGCGCGACCAGGTTGAGCGGAAAGTTGAACGGCGAGATGGCCGCGACCACGCCGATCGGGTGCCGCAGCGCGAAGCCCAGCCGGCCCACGCCGCTCGCCGAGGCGTCCATCGGGATCACCTCGCCCGACAGCTTGCGCGCCTCCACCGCCGAGAACCGCAGCGTGTCGACGCAGCGCCGGGTCTCGCCGCGGGCGTCGCGGATCGGCTTGCCGGCCTCCCGGGCGATCGTCACCGCGAACTCCTCGATGCGCTCGGCCAGCAGCTCGGCCGCCCGCTCGAGGACCTCGGCCCGCCGGTGCTGCGGGAAATCCCCGCGGCCCAGCGCCGCCTCGGCGGCCGCCACCGCCTCGGCGACGTGGTCGGCGCCCAACGCCGGAACACGTGCGACGGGCGCCCCGTCATAGGGGCTGAGCACCTCGATCCACTCGTCGGCGCTCACCGGGCGCCCACCGATCCGGGCCGGTATCTGCATCACGGAGCCTCCCGGTGGGCGCGCTGTGTTGCAGGACACCGTATTGGGCCTCGCCGATGGTCGTAAATGGATGTCCGTACAGTCCTTACGCCGAACTGTTGTGCGGTCGTACAGTCCGCGGGTGACCCTGCGCCTCGCCGACGTGCTCGCCGACCCCGATCTGAGCCTGCGGCTGGCCGACGGCGACGCCGCGGCGCTCAATCAGACGGTCCGCTGGTGCGCGGTCACCGAGCTGGCCGACCCGCGCCCGTTCCTCTCCGGCGGCGAGCTGGTGCTCACCACCGGGCTGAGCCAGCTCGACGATGCGCGGCAGCGCCAGTTCGTGTCGCGGGTGGCCGAGCGGCGGGCGGTCGGGCTGGGCTTCGGCATCGGGCTCACCCACGACCGGATCCCGGCGGCCACCCTCGCCGAGGCCCGCGACCGCCGGCTGCCGGTGCTGGAGATCCCCTACTCGACGCCGTTCATCGCGGTCGACCGGTTCGTTGCCGACCGGGTGCTCGAGGAGCAGTACGGCCGCTTCGCCGACCTGCTCGACGAGCACGACACCCTCGCCCGGGCGCTGTTGTCCGGCCGCGGGCTGGGCGCGCTGATCGGGTCCCTGCACCAGATCCTCGGCGCGCCCGCGATGGTCGTCGATGTGTACGGGCGGGTGCTCGCCACCGCCCCGGCCAGCGCGGCGTGGCCGGTCGAGCAGATCCTGTTCGCCGCGCGGGCCGGCGCCTCGGGGGACACGCCCATGGCGGTACCGGTGAGCGTGGAGGACAGCGTGGTCGCGTACCTGTGCTGCCGCCGACCCCGGCGCTCGGCGGATGTCCTTCCCTATGCCGTCTCCCTCGTCGGCCTGGAATTGGCCCGCCGCCAGGCGGAGCTGGCCGGCAAGCGCCGGCTGGCGGGACAGGTGCTGGAAGATCTGGTGCGCGGGACGATCGGCGGCGCCGAGGCCGAGCGGCGGCTGTCCCCGTTCGGGATCCGCGCCGAGGACGAGCACGCGCTGCTGGTCGCCACCGCCGGAAAGCTCGGCGACCAGCGCAAGCGCCTGGTGGCGAGCCCGCCGATGACCGGCGGCACCACCGCGGTGCTGGAGGACTGCCTGATCGCGGTGCTCGAGCCGGGCCAGTCCACCCGCGAGGCCGCCCTGCTGCTGCAGGACTACCTGAGCCGGCACGGGTCGGACGTGCGGGTCGGCATCGGCGGCTGGTACGCGGGCACGACCGGCCTGCGCTGGAGCTACTACGAGGCGCACGAGGCGATGAACCGCGGCCCCGGCATCAACGAGCGCGAGCAGATGAGCCTGTCCGGCCTGCTCGTGGCCAGCGAGGACGTGCCGCTGCGCGACCTGGCCCAGGAGATGCTGCGGCCGCTGCGCGACTTCGACGCCACGCACTCGGGCTCGCTGGTCGCGACGCTGCGCGCCTACCTGGACGCGGACGGCTCGGTGGCCGACGTGGCGACCCGGCTGATCGTGCACCGCAACACGGTCCGCTACCGCATCGAGCAGATCGAGCGGCTCACCGGCCGGTCGCTGGCCCGCACCGCCGACCGCGTGCAGCTGTGGCTGGCGCTGGCCGCCTCGGACCTACTGAGGTAGACGGACCGTCACGATCGTGCCGGTGGACTCGTGCGAGGTCAGCGCGATGGTGCCGCGGTGCCGCTCGACCACCACCCGGCACAGCGCGAGGCCCAGCCCCGAGCCCGGGATGCCGGTGTGCCGGGCGTTGCCACCGCGGTGCAGCCGCCGGAACAGCTTGGCCTGCTCGGCCGCGGGGATGCCGGCGCCCGTGTCGGCGACCGTGAGCACCGCGGTGAGCTCCTGATCGGCGAGCGACACGGTCACGGCCGAGCCCGGCGGGCTGAACTTGATCGCGTTGCTGAGCAGGGCGTCCACCACCTGCCGCAGTCGCTCGCGGTCGCCGGGCACGCTCACCGGGTCGAGCCGCGCCGTCTCCACCGCGATCCCCCGATCGGCCGGCGCCGCCCGCATGGCCTCGCGGACCACCTCGGCGAGGTCCACCGGCTCGGCGGCGAGCGGGATGTGCCCCGACTCCAGCGCCGCCACGTCGAGCAGCTTGTCGATCAGCTCGCGCAGCCGGGCGCTGTTGCGGTGCACCACCTCGAACAGCTCGCGCACCTCGCCGAACGGCGCGTCGTCCGGCGTCTCGGCGATCAGGTCGATGTACGAGCCGATCGAGGTCAGCGGCGTACGCAGCTCGTGCCCGGCGAGCGCCATGTACTCGTCGGTCGCCGCTGCCAGGTGCCGGGAGAGGATCTCGGCCCGGCGGTGCTCGAGGAACGTGCCGGTCACCGCCGCGATCGCGGTCAGCAGCACGCCGAGCGCCGGATCGGGGTCCTGCCGCGTCCGCGAGCAGAAGGTGATCGCGCCGATCACCCGGTCGCCGCTGCGCACCGGGACGGCCCCCGCCGACCGGTAGGCGGCGTTCTGCACGATCTGCGGCAGGACCGGCGCGCCCGGGGCGAGGATGTCCGGCACCCAGATGAGCTCGCCGCTCTTCCAGCATTGACCGGCCAGGCCCTGCCCGCGCGCGAAGCTGCTCGGCAGGGGCGGCGGGTGCTCACCCGCGGCGGCGTACTCGGCGGCCGGGCGCAGCAGGTCGGTCACCTCGTCGACCAGCCACAACCGCAGGTAGGTCCAGCCCATCGTGGTGCCGATCGCGGCCAGGATCCGGTCGCCGGTGCCGGGTGAGTCCGGATCGGCGGCCAGCGCCTCGAGGACCTTGTTCTTGCACTCCTCGTACTGCTGGGTGCGATGCCGGTCGGTGACGTCGTGCGCGGCGCTGACCGCGGCGACGATCTCGCCGTTCGCGTCCCGCACCGGCCGGGCGTTGACGGTGTAGCAGAGGACGCGGCCCTGCGGGTCGTTGGCCAGCAGCCCGACCTGGTCGACGTGCTCGCCACGCAACGCCACGGTCACCGGCCAGCATTCCTCGGGCAGCGGGCTGCCGTCGGCCTGGCGCACCCCTACCTGCCGGCCCACCGCGCTCAGCGGAGTGCCGGACTCGCCCAGGCCGAGGGCCTCCCGCATCGCCCGGTTGACCAGCAGCATCCGGCCGCCGGCGTCGAAGGCGATCACCCCCGTGTCGAGGCAGTCCAGCACGGCGTCGAACATGGCCCGCCAGTCGGGCGGCGGCCTCAGCGCGGTCAGATGCCCGCGGAGGGCCTCGCTCAGCGCGGGCACGCTGAACGGCTTGCCGACCACGCCCACCGCGCCGCTGGCCGTGAGTCGTGGGTCGCCCGGCAGCAGGAACGCCGTGATGAGCACGACCGGGGTTTCGTTCCGCACGGCGGCGCAGAGGTCGAGGCCGTTCAGACGCGGCATGTCCACGTCGGCGATGAGCAGGGCCGGGCCGCGCCGGTGGACCGCTTCCAGGGCCTGCTCGCCGTCGTCGACCACGAAAACGTCGTGTCCGAGCCGCCGGACCACTTCGGCGATGACTCTCTGATGATCGAGGTTGTCCTCAGCGACCACAACTAATGCCACATGGCAATCATATTATCGTACAAATTACTATTTTTTATCATTGGGTGAACTCAGGAAGCTTGGGTAACTTGGCTTCACGTGCCAGGTAACTCCATCGGACTGCGGTCCGAGCGCGGTCCGGTCCTCGCCGCCGTCATGCTGTCCACCGCGCTCGTCGCCATCGACGCGACGATCATCGCCACCGCCGTGCCCTCGATCGTCGACGACATCGGCGGGTTCGCCGAGTTCCCCTGGCTGTTCTCGATCTACCTGCTCGCCCAGGCCGTCTCCGTCCCGATCTACGGCAAGCTCAACGACCTGTTCGGCCGCAAACCAGTCATCCTGTGGGGCATCGGGCTCTTCCTGCTCGGCTCGATCATGTGCGGGGTCGCCTGGTCGATGTGGCCGCTGATCGCCTTCCGGGTGGTGCAGGGCCTCGGCGCCGGCGCGATCCTGCCGACGACCATCACGATCGTGGGAGACCTCTATTCCGTACGGGAACGGGCGAAGGTCCAGGGCTATGTGGCCAGCGTGTGGGGCATCGCGTCGGTCGTCGGCCCCGCGCTCGGCGGCATCTTCAGCGAGTACGTCTCCTGGCGCTGGATCTTCTTCGTCAACATCCCGCTCTGCCTGCTCGCCGCCACGATGATCGGCCGTGGCTTCCACGAGCGCGTCGAGCGCGGCCACCCGGTGATCGACTACAAGGGCGCCGGCCTGCTCGCGCTGGGCCTGGCCCTGGTCATCCTCGGCGCGCTCGAGGGCGGGCAGGCCTGGGCGTGGGACTCCCCCGCGAGCATCGCCATCCTCGCCGTCGGGTTCGCCGCGCTGGCCGGCTTCGTGCTGGTCGAGCGCACCGCCCCGGCGCCCATCCTGCCGCTGTGGGTGTTCCGGCGGCGGCTGCTGGTCTCCAGCGGCCTGATCTCGGTCGGGATCGGCGCGATCCTGTACGGCCTGAGCTCCTACATCCCCACCTACGTCCAGGACGTCCTCGGCACCGGCCCGCTGGTGGCCGGCTTCGCGCTCGCCACGCTGACCCTGGGCTGGCCGGTGGCCGCGAGCCAGGCCGGCCGCGTCTTCCTGCGCCTGGGCTTCCGCCGGTGCGCCGCCATCGGCACGGCCGTGGTCGTGGCCGGCAGCCTCCTGCTCCTGCCGCTGGGCAGCGAGTCGGCCGTGGTCACCGTGGCCGCGATCTGCCTGGTGATCGGCCTCGGGATGGGCCTGACCGCGTCGCCGACGCTGATCGCCGCCCAGGCGAGCGTGGGCTGGGCCGAACGCGGCGTGGTCACCGGCAGCAACATCTTCCTGCGCTCACTGGGCAGCGCGGTCGGCGTGGCCGTCTTCGGCGCGATCGCCAACGCCACGATCGGCGCGGGCCATGTCGACCCGGCCACGCTGACCACGGCGGTGCATCGCATCTTCGTCGGGATCGTGCTGGTCGCGGTGGTGATGTTCGGGCTGTCGATGCTGATACCCCGCTCCGCCGACAACGCCATCACCGCGCCCGAGCCCGTTCTCGCCGACTGACTTTCTCACTACGATGGTAGTGATACTGACTACGATCGTAGTAGGCTCGCGACATGAGGCGCGAGCAACTTCTCGACGCGGCCATCGCCGTGCTCGGTGGGTCGGGCATGCACGGGCTCACCCACCGGCGGGTCGACACGGCGGCGGACGTGCCCGCCGGCACCACGTCCAACCACTTCCGCACGCGCGACGCGCTGCTCGACGCCGTCGTCGTGCGGTTCGCCGAACGCGAGCGGCACAACGCCGAGGCCATCGCCGCGCGGCTGCGGCCCACCAGCCCCGAAGAGCTGGCGCTGGCGCTGACCGAGATGGCGCAGGCCGCCGCCGGGGAGCATCGCGAGCTCACCCTTGCCCGCTACGCGATCCTCGTCGAGGCCGGGACGGCGCCGGCGCTGCGGGCCCAGCTGCTGCAGACCGGCGCGGGGGTCAATGCCTGGTTCATGGCCTGGCTGCGCCTCGCCGGGTCGGCCGACCCCGAGCGGGACGCGCCGATCATCATGAACCACTGGACCGGGGTCGTCCTGCACGAGCTCGCCGTGCCGGATCCCGCGTTCGACCCCACCGAGCAGATCACGGCGCTGGTGACGCGCGTGCTCGGGGCGGGGGCGCGGGCATGACCGAGGACGAGATCTGGCAGGTCATCCACGCCCGGCGGCTCGGGGTGGCCGCGCTTCTCGACGACCTCGCCTCCGACGAGTGGGCGCGGCCGTCGTTGTGCGCCGGCTGGACCGTACGCGATGTCGCCGCCCACCTCACCATGCAGCAGATGACGCTGCGCGACGAGCTCGCCCTGCTCCTGCGGTGGCGCGGAGGCGGCATGGACCGTCTCACCGCCGGCGCCGCCCGCCGCAAGGCGGCCGCGCGCGAACCCGCGGAGCTCGCGGCCGAGATCCGGGAGACCGCCGCGGCCCGGCGGCGCAACGCCGGCGTCACCTGCCGGGAGACCCTCGCCGACCTGCTGATCCACGAGCAGGACATCGCCCTCCCGCTCGGCCGGCGTCGCGACATGCCGCCGGCGGCGGCCGCCGAGGTGGCCACGCGACTGCTGACGATGCGCTTTCCGCCACCCCTTCCCTCCGTACGGCAGGTGGCCGGCCTCCGCCTCGCCGCCACGGACGTCGCGTGGACACACGGTGACGGCCCTTCGCTGCAGGGGCCCATCGCGGCGCTGCTGCTGACCATCGCCGGGCGCACGGCGGCGCTGTCCGAGCTCTCCGGACCTGGCCTTGCAAAGATCAGCAGTTCTCCTTGATATCCAGGGAGTGGTCGGCCTCGAGCAGCGCGTTCGAATCTTCCGAGGCACTGGGCCGCGGGGCCGCCTCGGGCCGGGTCGGCGCGAGCAGTCCGCGGTCGAAGGCGACGCAGTCCACCCAGGCCGAGTACGACTTGCTGGCACCGACCCACATGCCGTGGTCGCCCGCGCGAAGGTTCTTGGTGGCCGGGAACTCCCAGTTGACCTGCTCGTGCTCGGCGGCGATCGGATGGCCGGGGCCCGCGAAGGCGTACACCCAGATGAAGTTCGTCGTCACGCGCAGCGTGCGGAGGCCGTCGGCCATCACCGAGCTGTAGGTCACCCGCCCGCTCACCCGCGGCTGCTCGCGCGGATCCAGCTTCACGGACGGATCGATCCAGGTCGCGACGCCGCTGAACTTCGCGTTCTTGAACCACCCCGCCACCTGACCCCGCTGATTGGGCGCGAGCAGCGCGATCAACCGCGACGGATCGTGGCCCGTCAGCATCATGTCGTCGAGCCGCCCCGCGATCAGCGCCTTGCGCACCTGCTTGAGGCTCTTGTCGACCTCTGCGGCCGTGAAGCCGGTGACCGCAGTGGCTTTCGGCAGGGTGATACCGGCCGCCCCCTTGGGATAGGACGCCGCCGGCGTGCCGGCGAAGGGGTCCGTCGGGGTTGCGCTTTCCGACGTGGTCACGGTGATGCCGCTGGGCACGCTTGCTTTCGGGTACGCGGTGTCCGCGGCGCCCGGTTCCGCCGAGAACATCCGGGGTACGGCGAGAGCGAGCAGCACCGCCAGCACGACCCCGGTAAGCAGCCAGGGCGCCCTCCGCGCGACGCCGCTCCACCGGCGTTTGCGGCGCTCCCGGCGTTCGGTCTCCTGCGCCCAGTCGGCCAGTTGGGCAAACGGATCCGGTGTCTCATCCCCAGCCATGTGTCTCCCGCCAGGCCCCCGAACGATGCGAAGCGCATCATTATGACGCATCCCAAGATCCTTTGCGGACCGCCCCGTCCTGGCTGCTTCCGCCAGCCCCGCTGTCGACATTTCGCCGCCGGGGGTTGCCCATGCCGCATCGCCCGATCCGGCCCCACCCTGCTAGCCCGCAGCCCGCAGCCCGCTGCCCTGCAGCCCGCTGCCCGATCACGGTCGGCGCGGCCCGGTTGCGGCAGGCTGGTGGTTGGGCCGGGTTGCCATGGTCCGGCGCCTGCGCGGTCGCGGTAGCTGCAGCCAGTCGCGCATTGTGGGCAGCACCGTCAATGGCCCTGGTCCAAGAGGCGGAAATCACCGATGCTTGATCGCAGCGGCGATCAGAATGGCATGATCGAACGCGATTCCAGGCTTACCGCCGCATTCCCTGAGGTGGGATAATTTTGGAATGCGGCAGCTGGAGTTATTCACCAAGTCCCAAGTGGCAGAAATGCGCGACCGCACCCTATCGCGCCGCTATTCTCCGGCAGCCGAAGCGTTCCGCCGCGAGCACGCCCGACACCGCGCATGGGGCCTCGCCCAACGGCACGCCAGCAAGCTACGCCACCTGCACGACAACGACCCGGGCCCGGCGCCGACGCCGACCGATCCCGCTCAAACAGACCGGGCATGCGCGCCGCCACCGGCGCTGCCCTCCCTCGCTGAGCCGGGCCTCACCTCGGCCGATGAGCAGACACCACCCGCGCCGGGTGAGCAGGTGCGCCGCCCAGCGCGTGAGCAGGCATCTCACCCAGAGCACCCCGGCTCGGAAGCGACACCGCAGCCCGACACCGAACCAACACCACCCAAAACGCCGCCCGCGCGACCAGACACCACACCGCGCACGACACACGCGGTATTCAAGCGGCCGGCGCACCATTCAGCCCGCGGCATTCACAACCGATTTCCGCGACGGCAAACACTATTTCGCGGCGTTCCCACCAACGATGTCCGACACCGACCGGATAAGCATATGCCAGCCCGGCGCAATCGGTTCGACCGCCACCATTCGGGCTCAGCTGCACACGCGCCGCCCCGGCGAACTAAGCCCGACGCCACAACGACACGACCCGGGAAGGGCCGCGCAGCAACGGCGCGACCCCGGAAGGGCCGCGCCGTCGAGCACATCAAACCACCGTGCGAACCAGGCCGCCGTGCGGATCAGACTGCCACGGGCACCGCGTCTGTTGACGTGACCTCCTGGCGGCTGGCCTTGACCAGCACCAGCGCGATCACCGCCGCCACGCCGAGCACTGCTGCGCTCACCCAGAAGGCGACCGTGTAGCCGTGGACCGTTGCCGCCCCCTGCAGGGCCGGCAGCTGTGCCGGGTCCGAGGTGGCGTGGTCGACGATGTAGCCCGCCACCGCCGAGGTGAAGATGGTGTTCAGCAGGGCCGTGCCCAGCGAGCCGCCGATCTGCTGGGTTGTGTTGATCAGGGCGCTGGCCACGCCGGCGTCGTGGTCGGCCACGCCTACCAGGGCCGTGTTGGACATCGGGCCGAAGACCACGCCGATGCCGAAGCTGATGATCAGCTCGGCGGGGAGGACGTGCGACCAGAAGCCGGTGTCCAGGCCGATGCGGGTCAGCAGGACCATGCCCGCGGCGGCCAGCAGCATGCCGGCGAAGATCAGGATGCGCGGGCCCACCCGGGTGAGCATCTGGGCCGAGAAGCCGGCGCCGAGGATGATGCCGAGCGTGAAGGGCAGGAACGCCACGCCGGTCTCGAGCGCGGAATAGCCCAGGGTCAGCTGCAGGTAGTAGGTGAGGAACAGGAACACGCCGAACATTCCGGCGCCCAGCAGCAGCGCGGAGAGGTACGAGCCGCCGCGGTTGCGGTCGAGGATCACCCGCATCGGCAGCAGCGGGTGCGAGGAGCGCAGCTCGATCACCACGAAGGCGACCAGCAGGACCGCCGCGGCGACCAGGAAGCTGATCGTGGTGGCCGAGTCCCAGCCGTCGCTCGCGGCCTTGGTGAAGCCGTAGACCAGCGCGACCAGGCCGCCGGTCGAGGTCACCGCGCCGGGCAGGTCGTAGCGGGTGTTGCCCTCGGCGCGGCTCTCGCCGACGAAGCGGGCCGCCGCCACCGCGGCGATGATCGCGATGGGGGTGCTGACCAGCAGGGTCCAGCGCCACGAGGCGTACTCGGTGAGGACGCCACCCATCAGCAGGCCGATCGCGCCGCCGCCACCGGCGATGGCGCCGTAGACGCCGAATGCCCGCGCCCGCTCCTTCGCCTCGGTGAAGGTGACCGTCAGCAGCGACAGCGCGGCCGGGGCCATGAGCGCGCCGAACGCGCCCTGCAGGGCCCGGGCGGCGAACAGGGTTTCGGCGTTCTGGGCGAGGCCGCCGAGCGCGGACGCCGCGGCGAAGCCGAGCAGGCCGATGATGAAGGCGCGCTTGCGGCCGGTGAAGTCGGCGATCCGGCCGCCGAGCAGCAGCAGGCCGCCGAAGGCCAGGGTGTAGGCGGTGATCATCCACTGCCGGTTGGCGTCGCTGATGCCCAGGTCGGCCTGGGCCGTGGGCAGGGCGATGTTGACGATTGTCGCGTCGAGCACGATGAGAAGCTGCGAGACGGCGATGACCGCCAGCGCCAGCCACCGAGATCCCGATTTTTCGGGAATATCCGGCGGGCTGGAGGCGCGAGAGGTCGAGGAAGTGGAAATGGACACGGGAATCCCCCTAAAAAGGGCGTGCGGAGATCGCCCACGGACGCACGAACGCGGGCCGGATTAGGAAGCGGAATCTAGGGCCGCGGCTCCCGAGTGAGCAGCGGCAGGATGATGTCGTCGACGAGGTGCGCGATGAACGCCTCGTCCAGCGTCACGCCCAGCGCGAAGCAGTGCATGAAGAGGACGGCAGGAACGATCTCGTCGATCAGCCGGGCGTCGTACCCGAGCCTGATCTCGCCTCGCTCGGCGGCCCGTGCGCAGATGGCTTCCGCGAACGGCACCTTGGACTCCCGCATGGCGCGCAGCTCCGCGGCCAGGTCGGGATCGGTGCGCATGGCCATGAACAGCCCGGCGAGCAGCGGCCCCTCGGAACCACTGATGCTCTGGCCGATCTGGCCGAACCACGCCACCAGGTCGCCACGAAGGCTTCCGGTGTCGCGGGGCGGCGGCTCATCGGCCTTGCAACATTGGACGGCGTCGACGACCAGGCCGGCCTTGGTGGGCCAGTGCCGGTACAGGGTCGCCTTGCTCGCCTGGGCCCGCGCGGCGACCGCGTCGACGCGTAGTCCCTGGTAGCCCGTCTCGCCGAGCAGGTCGAAGGCGGCGCGCAGGATCACCTGCTCACGCTCGCCGTCGAGTTTGCGGGAACGTCCGGCGGCGCCGACGGTCGTCTGCTCAGCCATGCCATCCCCCCGTTCTGACAGCCATGCGAAACGAAACTGTTTCGTACACTAGCGCTCCCGACTCCCGATGGCGATCTCCGCAGCCGATTGTGACCCAGCCAACGGCAACGGCGCCTCTCCGGATAGTCATGCCCGGGACGCCGCCGCGACCGCCTCGTTCCAGGCGGCCACGATCCGGGCGCGTTGCCCGGCGCGGAACGAGTCGGCCGGCTCGCCGCCCATGATCCGCCGGGCCGACTCGGCGTAGCGGACCCGCACCGCCGCCAGCACCAGCGCCGCCGTCATCTCCGGATGCGGCTCGCCGGCCTCGGCGAACAGGCGGGCCATCAGCGCCTCGATCTCCTCGAGCACCTCCCGCACCCGGGCCCGCAGCGCCGTCGAGCCGAGCACGACCCGCCAGAACACGCCCATGTCGTCGTGCATGCCGGCCAGCGGGTGCCGCGCGTCGAACAGTCCCACCCACAGGTCGCGCAGCGCGTCGGGAGCGGTCACTCCCGGCTGCCGGTCCCGCACCGCCGAGGTGATCATCTCGATCAACTGCGGCATCCGGTCGAAGAACAGCTCCTCCTTGCGGGGGAAGTAGTTGAAGACCGTCATCTTGGACACGCCGGCGGCCTCGGCGATCTCGGCGACGCTCACCTCGTCGAAGCCGCGCTCGAAGAACAGCATCGTGGCGATCCCGGAGATCCGCTCCCGGACCTGCTGTTTCTTGCGCTCACGGAGCCCCGGCGTCGTCATGGCGAAAATCATATACTTGATAAAAAGTTTGACCGGGTACAAGATTGGGGTCATGACCTACGACGTGGTGGTGGCGGGCGCCGGCCCGGTTGGACTGATGGTGGCGAGCGAGCTGGCCCTGCGGGGCGTGCGTGTGCTGGTGGCCGAGCGGCTCCCCGAGCCCGACCTGACGATCAAGGCGGGCGCGGTCAACATCCCGACCGCCGAGGCGCTCGACCGCCGTGGCCTGCTCCCCCAGATGCGCGCGGCCCAGGAGGCAGCGCTCGAGCGGATGCGTCAGTTCCGCGGCGGCGCGGGCGGTGGGAACATGCCCCGATTCGTCGGTCACTTCGGCGGTGTCTGGCTGAGCGCCGACCACCTCGACCCCGAGGACCCGTCCTGGCGCGAGCGCGGTCCCGCCGCCGAGGTGCAGATGATCGGCCAGGCCGAGATCGAGCGCCTGCTCGCCGAGCACGCGACCGCGCTGGGCGCGGAGATCCGGCGAGGGGTCACGCTCACTGCGTTTTCCGACGGCGATGATTCCGTACGCGTAGAGCTCGGCGACGAAAGCATCGAGGCCCGCTGGCTCGTCGGCTGCGACGGCGGCCGGAGCGTGGTGCGCAAGCTCGCCGGGTTCGAGTTCCCCGGCACCGACCCGATCATCACCGGTCACCAGGCGATCGTCGAGATGAGCGGCGCCGAGGAGCTACGGCGCGGCTGGAACGTCACGGAGACCGGCGTCTACGTGCACGGACCGGTCCCCGGGCGGATCCTCACCGTGGAGTTCGACGGGCCGCCCGCCGACCGCGACACCCCGATCACCGCGGCCGAGCTCGAGGCGAGCATCCGCGCCACCAGCGGCGTCGACGTGACGGTCGAGCGGATCCTGACCGCCACCCGGTTCACCGACAATGCCCGCCACCTACCGCCGCGGCCGGGTGCTGCTCGCCGGCGACGCGGCCCACGTGCACTCGCCGTTCGGCGGGCAGGGCCTCAACCTCGGCATCGGCGACGCCATGAACCTCGGGTGGAAGCTGGCGGCCGAGATCCAGGGCTGGGCATCGGCCGGGCTGCTCGACACGTACACCTCGGAGCGGCACCCGATCGGGGCATGGGTCCTCGACTGGACCCGCGCGCAGATCGCGATCATGAAGCCCGAGCCGTACGCCCGCGCGCTGCGCGGCGTCCTCGCCGACCTGGCCGTCACCACCGACGGCGCCACGTACCTGGCGAGCAGCATCGCGGGCCTGCGCCAGCGCTACGACCTCGGCGGCGGGAACCCGCTGGTCGGCCGCAGCGCGCCCGAGCTCACCATGGCCGACGGCAGCCGCCTCGCCGACCACCTGCACCACGGCGCCGGCGTCCTGGTCCGCCCGACCGGGTCGGCGTCCTCGCCCGCGACCGATCCCTCCCGGGCCGCCGATCCCACGTCGGCCGGCCCCTCGCTCACCTCGGCCGGCCCCTCCGCGCTCGAGCGGCTGCGGGTGGTCGAAGCCGACGCGCCCGGCATGCTCGTGCGGCCCGACGGCGTGGTCGCCTGGGTCGAGGGCGACGGCGACCTCGGCGACGCGCTGCGGCGCTGGTTCGGCGACGTGCGCGTCGAAGCGGTTGCGGCGATGGTCTGATCTATCGGGTGCGGCACCAGAACCGCACCCGACGCACTCCTCATCCGGGCCGCGGCGGCACCGAAGTGACAACCATGCCCGCTGTCTCCATCCTCCGCCGGCCCGGCGGCGTGGTCGCTCTCGCGCTCGCGCTGTTCGTCTTCGAGACATTCTGGGTGCTCGCCGGATGGTGGCACGAGTGGCCCTACCCGATCATCGGGTGGCCCCCGGTCATCACGTTGTCCGCGCTGGCCTCGTACGCGTGCTGGCGCGTCACCCGCCGCCCGGATCTCGCCGCGGCAACCCGCCGGTTCTGGCGCTCGCTCGCGCTGGCCTGCGGTGTGCTGGCGATCGGCGAGATCACCAACCTGCACGACGCCCTCGGCGGCCCCGAACCGACCCAGTACATCAGCCCGCTCAGCATGGGCCTACTGCTCGTGGTGGTGCTCGTGATGATCTGGGCGCTGCTGCGGCTGCCGGCCTGGCACCGCACCCTCGGCGACTGGGCCCGGTTCGGGCTCGACGCGGGCGTGCTCGTGATCACCAGCGGCGGCCTGCTGTGGCGCTACTGGATGAGCGTCGACGGCCAGTGGACCTCGCAGAACACCGCCATGCTCGCGCTCTGCGGGCTCGCCCTGATCGCCATGATCGCCATCGTCAAGGTGGCGTTCGCGGGCGCCGGCGAGCTCGACCGCCGGGCGCTGCACCTGCTCTCGGCCGGCGTGCTGCTCTCCGCGGCGAGCGGCGTGCTGGCGCCCGCGCTGGCCGAGCGGCCGTACCTCAACGCCGCGTTCGTCGCCGGCCCGCTCGCGTCGCTGTTCACTGTCATCGCCGCCGAGCGGCAGCGCCGCGCCGTGGCCACGGCGGCCACCACGAGCGCGATGGCGCCGCGGATCAGCGTCCTGCCCTACCTCGCCGTGGCCGGGATGAGCGCCGTCCTGATCGCCGCGGAGGCCGACGACGGCGGCGATCAGTTCGGCACCGCCCTCTGCGTGGCCGCGCTCACCGCGCTCGTGGTGATCCGGCAGGTCAGCGCGCTGCGCGACAACCGGCGCCTGCTCGAGACCGTCGACGCCAATCTGGCCCGGCTGCAGAACTATCAGGCCGAGCTCGACCACGAGATCAGCCACGACGCGCTCACCGGCATCGCGAACCGGTCGTTGTTCGCCGATGAGGTCACCGCGCGGCTCGCGCGCGGCGAGCAGTTCCACGTCGTCCTGCTCGACCTCGACGACTTCAAGGTGATCAACGACCGGATGGGGCACGGCATGGGCGACGCCCTGCTCCGGGCGGTCACCTCGCGCCTGCACGAGAAGCTGGGCCCGGCCGACTTCGTGGCCCGGCAGGGTGGCGACGAGTTCACGCTGCTGCTGTCCGGTTTCGACGCCGACCGCCTGGGCGGCCTCCTTCGCGACCTGCTCGAGCGGGTGCAGGAGCCGCTGTGCCTCAACGGTCAGGACCTCGCGCCCCGGGTCAGCATCGGTGTGACCGCGGCCCGTGCGGGCGACACTCCGGAGGAGCTGATCCGCCGCGCCGACGTGGCGATGTACGCCGCCAAGAACACCGGCGGCGGCCGCTGCACCTGGTTCGACCCGATCATGGACCAGATCGCCGACGCGGACGCCCGGCTCGCCGCCGACCTGCGCCAGGCCATCGCCCGCGACGAGCTGTTCGTGCTCTACCAGCCGATCGTCGAGCTGCCGCACGGCCGGCTCGCCGGGGTGGAGGCGCTGATCCGCTGGCGGCACCCCACGCAGGGCCTGGTCTCGCCGGGCGTGTTCATCCCGCTCGCCGAGCGCAACGGCTACATCGTCGAGCTGGGCCGCTGGGTGCTGCGCGAGGTCGTGCGGCAGGCGCGGGAGTGGGAGCTGACCTACGGCGACGACGCCCCCGAGAAGGTGAGCGTGAACATCTCGGCCCGTCAGCTGCGCGAGCCGGGTTTCCCCGCCGAGGTGGCCGAGCTGCTGCACAGCTCCGGCCTGACGCGCCACCGCCTGGTCGCGGAAGTCACCGAGACTGCCGTGCTGGGCACGGGAGAGGCGCTCGATGCCGTACGGGCATTGCACGCGCTCGGCCTGCGCGTGGCTCTCGACGACTTCGGCACCGGCCAGTCCTCGCTGAGCCTGCTGGTCGACTGCCCCGTCAAGATCCTGAAGGTCGACAAGAGCTTCGTCGACGGCGTGACCGGCGCCTCGGCGCAAGCGGTGATCGTCGACGGCCTCATCGGCATCTGCGAGGGCCTGAGGATCGAGGCCGTTGCCGAGGGCGTCGAGACGGCGGACCAGGCGTATCGACTGCACAAGATGGGGTACCGATTCGCCCAGGGTTTCCACTTCGCGAGGCCCATGCCCGGCCCCGATATCGCCCTCCTTTTGGCTGTCATCCCAGCTAGTAGGAAAGTCGACAATCTCCACTGATTTAGTGGACAAGGTGGGGGTTCCTCGGCGAGACTCGCCCGATGGATCTCACCCTGGCGCTGGCCGGTCTGGGCGTAGGCATCATCGTCGGCCTGACCGGAATGGGCGGCGGCGCCCTGATGACACCCATCCTGGTGCTGGTCTTCGGCGTGCCGCCGATCGCCGCGGTCTCCAGCGACCTGGCCGCCAGCGCGGTGATGAAGCCCTTCGGCGGTTTCGTCCACGCGAGGCGCGGCACGGTGAACTGGCAGATGGTCGCCTGGCTGTGCGCCGGCAGCGTGCCGGCGGCCTTCCTGGGTGTGCTCCTGCTGCGCCGACTGGGCGACGACGAGAGCGTCCAGCAGACGATCCGCATCTGCCTCGGGGTGGCCCTGGTCCTGGCCGCGGCCGGCCTCCTGATCAAGTCATGGACGTCCCGCCGCCGCCCCGCGTCGTCGGCCCCCGCTCCCCAGATCAAGGTAAAGCCCCTGCCCACGCTCCTGCTGGGCGCCGTGGGCGGCCTGATCGTGGGCCTGACCTCGGTGGGCTCCGGCTCCCTGATCATCGTGGTGCTGCTGGCGATGTACCCCAAGCTGCGCGCCAACGACCTGGTCGGCACCGACCTGGTCCAGGCCATTCCCCTGGTCACGTCCGCGGCCCTGGGCCACGCCCTGTTCGGCGACCTCAAGCTGGATCTGGCCGCCGCGGTCCTGATCGGTTCGGTCCCCGGCGTCCTGATCGGCTCCCGCATCTCGTCCCGCGCCCCGGCGGGGTTGGTGCGCTCGGCCCTGGTGATCGTGTTGCTGGCCAGCGCCCTCAAACTTTTCAACGTCCCCACCGCCGCCGTCGGCATCATCTCGGGCGTGGCAGTCCTGGTCGCGGTCGTCCTCGGGGTAGCCAACAAGCTCCGCCCCGCCACGACGCCCGCGCCCGCCGAGCTTCCGCCGGCGGAGCTCGCGTCCGAGGCCCCGCCGTCCAGCGAAGCGCACAGGTCCGGCGCGCCACAGCGAGCAAGCGCGACACATTCGGCCGGCACGCCGCAGCCGGCCAACATGCCTTAGCGCGCCTCCTAGATCATCGATCTGAACGGGCGCTGATGGGGGTCAGCAGGAGCGAGCGGGCAGGCTGACGGTCACGGTCAGCCCGCCGCCCGGGCGAGCCCCGGCCTTCGCCTGCCCGCCGTGCGCAGTGGCGATCGAGGCGACGATCGCCAGCCCGAGCCCGAATCCGCCGTCGCCGGTTCGGTCATGCAGACGCCGGAAGGGCTCGAACAGCTTGCCGACGACGTTGGTGGCGACGACCGGGCCGGTGTTGGACACCGTCAGCACCGCCCGTGACTCGACGGTCTCGGTGCTGACCCAGATCGCGCCACCGGGGACGTTGTAGCGCAGCGCGTTGTCGACCAGGTTGGCCGCGAGCCGCTCGAGGAGGATCGGGTCGCCGCTGGTCGGCGCGGGGGCCAGCGCCGCGTGCAGCCGCGGTGCGCCGGAGCCGTTCCCGGCGGCGTCGATCGCGTCCTCCGTGACCGTGGCCAGGTCGACCTCCTCGCGGTCGAACTGGCCGCGGTCGGTACGCGCGAGCGTCAGCAGCGCGTCGATGAGCGCCTGGGCGTGCCAGACCCCGGCCCGCACGTCGTGGCCCATGCCGATCAGCTCGTCCCGGGTCGGCTCGGGCTTGGCCAGCACCACGTCGACGCTGGCCCGCATGACGGTCAGCGGCGTGCGCAGCTCGTGGCCCGCGTTGGCGATGAACCGCCGCTGGCTCTCGAAGGCCGTATGCAGCCGGTCCAGCATCGCGTCGAACGTGTCGGCCAGCTCGCGCAACTCGTCGCGGGGGCCGCTCATCGCCAGCCGGGCGGTGAGATGCTCCTCGGAGGCGTTCCGCGCCGCCTCGGTGATCCGGTGCACCGGCCGCAGCGCCCGGCCGGCGACGATCCAGCCGGCCGCCGTGGCCAGCAGCGTGACACCGACGAGGGTGCCCAGCGAGTACCAGAGCAGGTGGTCGAGGGTCGCCTGGCGCTGGTCGGTCGCCCCCTTGAGGAGGCCCTCCTCGTACGCCGCCTTGCATTTCCGGAGGAACGCGGGCTCGGCCCTCTGGTCGTTCGACGCCTTCGCGCAGCTCTGGAGGAAGTCGGCCGGGGCGGGGGAGTTGGGGTCGGTGTCGCTCCCGCTGGGCTCCTGCAGGTTCGCGGCGAGCAGACCGTAGGTGATCGCCACCAGGATGGCGCCGCACGTCGCGAAGAGCCCGCTGTACAGCAGGGTGAGACGCATGCGGACGGTCAGCCGGGGACGCCTCACATCCGGTACCCCCGTCCGACCACCGTCTCGATCAGCGGTGGCGGGCCGAGCTTGCGCCGCAGCCGGGCCAGCGTCACCGAGACGACGTTGCTGAACGGGTCGGCGTGCGCGTCCCACACGTGCTCCAGCAGTTCCTCGGCGCTGACCACCGCGCCGTCGGCGGCGACCAGCATCTCGAGCACGCCGAACTCCTTGCGGGTCAGCGACAACGCGCGCCCGCCCCGGCCGGCCCGGTGCCGGGCCCGGTCGACGGTCAGGTCGCCCCGGCGGACCAGCGGCGGCGCGGAGGGCGCGCGCCGGGCCAGGGCCCGGACGCGGGCGATCAGCTCGGGGAAGGCGAACGGCTTGCCGAGGTAGTCGTCGGCGCCCAGCTCGAGGCCGTCCACCCGGTCGTCGACCGCCGTCGCCGCGGTCAGCAGCAGGATCCGCACGGCCGCGCCGCCGGCCAGGGCACGACAGACATGATCGCCGTGCACGACCGGCAAGTCCCGGTCCAGCACGACCACGTCGTAGTCGACGGCGGCCACGGCGGTCAGCGCGGCGCCGCCGTCGTGCACGACGTCCACCGCCATACCCGCGTCGCGCAAACCCTCCCCGACCCGTGCGGCCAGGGTGATGTGGTCCTCGACCACCAGCACGCGCATGCCGACATTGTGCCCCGGCGGAGGTGACATCCGTCCGACATGGCGCGTAGCGCTGATGTCACCGCCGACCCGATACACCTGCCGGCATGATGAAGCGCTTACTGATGGCCGTCACGGTCACCGCCGGTTTGATCAGTCTCGCCGCGTGCAGCGCCGAGCCGTCCTCGTCCGAGGTTCCGCGGCTGTCCGCCAGCGGCGGCGCAAGCACCGGCTCGCACGCGGACAACGCGAACGACGACGAGAACCCGAACGCCGTCGCCGGGGACGCCGGCGCCGATCGCCGAACGAAGTTGCACGCCGCCGCGCAGTGCATCAGGCAGCACGGCGCGCCGAACTACCAGGACCCGATCCTGACCTCGGACGGCTACGTCTACACCGACGATGGCGCCCTGCGCAACTTGGACGGCCCGCAGTTGGACGCCGTGACGACCGCCTGCCAGGACCTCATCCACGCGGCGAACTTCTCGATCCGCGATCAGGGACCGCCACCGCCCAAGCTGATCCAGGCCGGCGTCCGGTCGGCTCGGTGCATGCGCGAGCACGGCCTGCCCAACTTCAAGGATCCGACGGTCGACAGCCCCTTCTCGGCGGGCAGGGGGTTCGGCATGGACCCCTCGGCGGCGCCGCCCGGCGGCAAGGAGAGTCCGATTCTGCAGCGGGCGGTCGAGGCGTGCCGGTCGATCCTCGACGACGAGGCCGCGCAGTCCAGCCTCGGGAATCTCGGCAATGCGTAGGCGCGCCGTTCTCACCGGGGCCGCTGCCCTCGCGGTGGCCGGGACCGCCGGGGCGGGCTGGTGGCTGCGGAGCAACCCGGCGACCCCGGCCGCGGCCGGCGTGCCGACCGGCGCCGCCACCGTGACCCGCACCGACCTGTCCACCACCACGGTCGTCACCGGCACCCTGGGCTTCACCGGCACGTATCCGGTCTACTGGCAGGGTTCGGGCGCCCCCGGCACGGTGACCTGGCTGCCGCGGCCCGGCCGGGTGATCGCCCGCGGCCAGCCGGTCTTCGCCGTCGACAACCGGCCCGTGCGGCTCCTCTACGGCGACCGGCCCGCCTGGCGGGAACTGGCGCTGGGCGTCACCGCCGGGCCGGACGTACGCGCCCTGGAGACCAACCTCGTCGCGCTGGGCCACGCCACGGCCGACGACCTGACCGTCGACGGCCGTTTCACCCGGGCGACGTACGCGGCCGTCCGCCGGTGGCAGCGTGCGATCCACCAGCCCGTCACCGGACGGGTCGAGCTCGGCGCCGTCACATTCCAGCCGGGCCGCCTGCGCGTCACCACCGTCGCCGCGCAGGTCGGCGGGCCCGCGACCGGCGACGCCGGCAACCGGTTGCTGGACGCCACCTCCACGAATGCCGCGGTGACCCTCGCCGTGCCGGTCACCGACACCCATCTCGTCCATCTGCACGACGCCGTCACGGTCACCCTCCCGGCCGGCGACACGGTGCCCGGCCGGGTCACCGAGCTGTCCACGGTGGCCACGCAGCCGAGCGAGAACGACCCGGGCCGCGGCAGCCAGCTGCCCACCGTGGCGGCCAGAGTCACCCTCGGCCGCCAGGTGGCCGGGGCCGACCTCGACCAGGCGCCCGTCGAGGTCCACGTGACCAGCGACTCGGTCGAGGATGTCCTCGCCGTGCCGATCACGGCCCTGGTCGCGCTGGCCGGCGGCGGCTACGGCATCTACCTGCTGGACGGCGGCGCCCGGCGGCTGATCGGTGTCACCCCCGGCCTGTTCTCCGAGACCCTTGTCGAGGTCAAGGGCGACGGTCTGAGCGAGGGCGCGACGGTGGAGGTGCCCGCGACATGAGCGACCGTGCACTGGAACTGTCCGGCGTGAGCAAGATCTACCCGCCGCCGACCACGGTCACCGCGCTCACCGGCATCGACCTCGTCGTGGACGCCGGCGAGACGGTGGCCATCACGGGCGCGTCCGGCGCCGGCAAGTCGACGCTGCTGAGCATCCTCGGCACGCTCGAACGACCCACCGATGGCACGGTGCGGATCGCCGGCACCGACACCTCGGCCTTGTCCGACCCGCAGCTGTCCGAGGTTCGCGCGACCCGCCTCGGCTTCGTCTTCCAGCAGTTCTTCCTCCTCGAGCACCTCAGCGTGCTCGACAACGTCGCGACCGGCCTGCTGTATCGGGGGGTGCCGGCCCGGGTCCGGCGCGAGCGGGCCGCCGAGGCGCTGTACGAGGTGGGGCTGGCGAGCCGGATCCGGCATCGCGCCGGCCACCTGTCCGGCGGGGAGAGGCAGCGCGTCGCCATCGCCCGGGCCATCGTCGGGCGGCCGGCCGTGCTGCTCGCCGACGAGCCCACCGGCAACCTCGACTCGACCACCGGCGGCGGGATCACCGAGCTGCTCTCCGGCCTGGCCGGCGACGGGACCACGGTCGTGCTGATCACCCACAATGCCGATGTGGCCACCGCCATGCGCCGCCAGGTCTACTTGCGCGACGGCCGGATCGTCGCCGACACCGGGGGTGATCGGTGATGTCCCGCCTGCGCCTCCCCGACGCGATCGCCGTGGCCGCCGTGGGTCTGCGGGCCCGCCGGATCCGTACGGCGCTGACCGCCCTCGGCATCGCCATCGCCGTCGCCGCCGTGGTCGCCGTGCTCGGCATCGCCGAGTCCGCCAAGGCCGATCTGCTCACCCAGCTCGGCGAGCAGGGCAACCTGCTCACCGTCGCCTCGGCGGAATCCATCAACGGCCGGACCCTGCCGCTTCCGGTCACCGCCGCGCCGATGATCGCGCGGATTCCGCCGGTGCGGACGGTCACTGCCGTCGGCTCCATCGACAACGTCGCCGTACGCCGCAGCCGGGCCATCCCGCCCGAGCAGACCGGCGGCATGAACGTGCTCGCCGCCCAGGACTCCCTCCCCGCGACCATGTCGGCGCACATGCTGCTCGGCCGCTACCTCGACGCGACCGCCGAGCGCTATCCCGTCGCGGTGCTCGGGTACGAGGCCGCGAAGATCCTCGGCATCGGCTCGCTCGACGCCCCCACCCAGATCCTGCTGGGCAACCACTACTTCACCGTCGCCGGCGTCCTCGCGCCCGTTTCGGTCGCACCGGAGATCGACGTGGCCGCGCTGATCAGCTTCGGCCAGGCCGAACGGGTCTTCGGGCGCGCCGCCGGCCCGAGCCGCATCTACTTGCGGGCCGACCCGGACCAGGTGGCGGCGGTCGCCGCGGTGCTCACCGCGACGACCGTGCCGGACGGCAAGGACGACGTCCAGGTACGCCGGCCGTCCGACCTGCTGGTCGCCCGGATCGCCGCGAAGGGCGCCTTCGTCGGGCTGTTCCTGGGGCTGGGCGGGATCGCCCTGCTCATCGCCGGGGTCGGCGTCGCCAACATCATGGTGATCTCGGTGCTGGAACGGCGCGGCGAGATCGGCCTGCGCCGCGCGCTCGGCGCCCGCCGCCGGCACGTCGCCGCCCAGTTCCTGCTCGAGTCGACCCTGCTCGCGGCGATCGGTGGCCTGCTCGGGATCGGGATCGGGGTGCTGGCAACCGCGGTTGCCGCCCGGCTCGGCGGCAACCCCCTGGCGGTCCCGCCCGCGGCCCTGGCGGCGGGCCTGGGCGCCGCGTTGCTGGTCGGCGCGCTTGCCGGGCTGTACCCGGCCGTCCGAGCTGCCCGGCTGTCCCCGGTGGAGGCGCTACGCACCCTGTGAGATCCGTGCTCGGCGAGGGGGCCCACGGCCCGGCCCCCACGCCCGGCACGTGGTCAGGATTCCGCGCACGGTGTGGGTGGGATGGCTCATGAGCTGCCGTTTGCCGCCGAACAGGGTAGGCGGGAGACGGGACGGGCGGGATGGACGTACGGCACAAGGTGCTGGGTGCGTTTCTGGCGGCGGCGGCTCTGGTGGCGGGCACCGGGGCGATCGTGCTGCACGCCAACTCGGCGGCCGCCAGGAATGCTGCTGTGGCTGCTGCTGAGCAAGTTGCCCATGGGATCTCGCGGGACGTCGCGCTGGGGCTGCCTCCCGAGCGGATCGGGGACGCCGGCACGCCGCTGTTCTTCAACCCGGGCGCGCTCGCCTCCTATCTGCAGCGGCTGCACGACCTGCAGGACCGGGACATCGTCGTCGTCGATCGGTTTCAGCGGATCCTTGCCGACGTCGTGCCGGAGGAAGTCGGGGCCACCTTCACCGAGGACCCGGACGACGAGGTCGCCGAAACCATCCGGGACGGCAAGACCCGGGTGTTCCTGGAGAAGAGCGACGACTCGACCGAGCCGATGCTTCAGGTGGTCGTGCCGGTCGCCGGGCCCACCAACATCGTCAAAGGGGCGGTGATCCTCGAGTACACCCAGCTCTACAACCAGATGATGGCGGCCACCAAGGTCGCGCGGCAGGCGATCGTCGCGGCCGGCCTGGTGTGCGTTCTGCTGGTGGTGCTGCTGGGAGCGGTGATCGCGGCATCGATCACGCGGCGGATCAACTCGTTGACGCGCGCGGTGCAGGTGATCCGGGACGGCGACTACTCGCGGCGGGTGGCGCTCAAGGGCGGGGACGACATCGCCCGGCTCGGGCGTGCCTTCGACGACATGGCGCGGCGGCTGGAGAGGTCGGCGCGGGAGATCCTGGCCAAGGAGTACACCGACAGCATCCTGGCCAACGCGGGCGAGGGCATCTGCGGTGTGGACGCCGAGGATCGGATCACCTTCGCGAACGCGGCGGCGGGGCGGATCACGGGGCTGGGCGTCGAAGGATTGCTCGGGCAGAGCGCGGACGTGATCCTGCTGGCGGGCAACGACGGGGATCACGAGGGCACCCTCCAGCGACCGGACGGGACGGCCGTGCGGGTGGCGTACACGATGAGCACCATCACCAAGGACGGCGCGCGACTGGGCGCGGTGGTCGTGCTGCGCGACGTCAGTCGCCAGCGCGCGCTGGAACGGGATCTGCGCCATCAAGCCCTGCACGACGCGCTCACCGGGTTGCCCAACCGCAAGCTCTTCCTCGATCGGCTCGAGCATGCGATGGCCCGGGCCCGCGCGGCGGGGGAAGCCGCGGCCGTGCTCTACCTGGACCTCGACGGGTTCAAGAAGGTCAACGACTCGCTGGGGCACAACGCGGGTGACCATCTGCTCCGCACGACCGCGGAACGGCTGGTCACCGCGCTGCGGTCGCAGGACACCGTGGCGCGGCTCGGCGGGGACGAATTCGCGGTGCTGCTCGAGGACGCCGATCGGCCAACCGTGGAACGTCTTGCGCAGGCCTGCCTCGAAGCGCTGAACCAGCCGTTCCTGGTGCAGGGGCGCAAGGCCGTCGTCTCGGTGAGCATCGGCATCGTGCCGGGGGCGGCGAGCTACGGCGACGCCGACGAGGTGCTGCGGAACGCTGACGTGGCGATGTATGCGGCGAAAGGGCGCGGCAAGGGCTGCTTCGAGATCTTCGAAAGCCGGATGCACGAGCAGCTGCTCGACAAGCTGGACAGCGAGTCCCGGCTGCGCGACGCCGTGCACCGCGGCGAGCTGCGCCTGCACGTCCAGCCGGTGGTCGATCTGGCCGACGGGACGATCGCCGGCGCGGAGGCGCTGGTGCGCTGGGAGGACCCGGAGCGCGGGCTGCAGCAGCCGGGCGCGTTCATCCCGCTCGCCGAGGAGACCGGCCTCATCGTGGAGATCGACCGGTGGGTCTTGTTCGAGGCATGTCAGGCGGCCACGAAATGGCAGGAGACCGCGCCGACCTGGGTGAGCGTGAACCTGTCGGCCGCCAACCTCGAGGTGCCCGACCTCACCGACCGGGTGGCCTATGCGCTGGCCGCGACCGGCCTCTCCCCGCGCTGCCTCGTGCTGGAGCTGACCGAGACGGTGCTGATGCGCGACATCGCCGTCACCTCGGCGCGCCTCGAGGAGCTGCGTCAGCTGGGGGTGCGCATCGCGATCGACGATTTCGGCACCGGCTACTCGTCGCTGGGCTACCTGCGCGACATCCCGGTCGACGTGCTGAAGGTGGACCGCTCGTTCATCGACGGCCTGGTCGGCAACCCGCGGCAGCAGGAGCTGGTCAGCGCGGTGATCCAGCTCGGTCACACCCTCGGCCTGAAAGTGGTGGCCGAGGGCGTGGAGACCGAGGACCAGCTCCGGCTGCTGAGGCGGATGGGGGCCCGGTACGCCCAGGGCTACTACCTGGGAAGACCGGGCCCCACCGATGAAGACGGTCAGCTTTCCACGAACACCGCGACCGTACGGGCGGGGACCGTGAACGTTCCGGACGACTTCGCGTAGGAGGCCGTGCGGACGACCGGATCCGCCGAGCCCCGCTGGACGGGGTGCAGGGAGATCTGCTTCCCGGCCAGCGAGGCCACGGTCTGGGTGGTTGCCGCCGAGGTGCCGTTGAAGACCACGGTCACCGACCTCCAGTTCCGGTCGATTCCCCGTCCGTCCAGAGTCATCGTGATGACCCCCGGGGTCTCGGCCGTTCCGGAGAGCGGGAACGTCAGGCGCTTCTGCACCTCGGCGGCGGTCGCGAGGCCGAAGACCGGCGAGGAGCGGCGGACGCGCAGCAGCTCCTGGTAGGTCTGATCGGCCTGGTTGATGGCGTCGCAGCCCGGGACCAGCGACGCGTCAGCGAGCAGGGGGCGCCCAAAAACCCATTTATCCGAATTGTCAGCGGCGGGCGGCAATCCACGACCGAACCCGTTGCCCGCAGAGCAGTCCCAGATGATCTGATTAAACCAATCACCCGAATTGAACGAATTTCGGTCGAGCGACTTGGAACGCAGCCGCTCCGACCCCGAGGCCGCAAACCCGACACCCTGCCCGAGCGCCGTGGTCGAAAGCGCAAGAGTTTGCATCCGAGCCCGGTCAATGGCGGAAGTGGCTTGCGGCAGCTTGAAAGCGAGCGCGTCGTACAGGATCTCGTTGTCGTGCGCGTCCACATAGGTGATCGCGTCGGCGGGCGAAGCGGTGTATCCCGCCGGCGACCCGTTGTAGTCCACCTGGGAGCCCGTGACGGAATCCCCGGACGAGGAGACGAACCGGTACGAGGCAAGGTTTCCGCTGAGCCCCACCTTGATCAGGTCCTGGTCGTGCAGCAGCCGCGCCTTCTGCTCGGCAACCGTTCCATTGGCCGCATCGCCGTTCGGGTCGGTGTACAGCCCCGACGCAAAGCCTTGCAGCCGCGGGTCGGCATCGAACGGCCCGCCACCACGGACGGCGTCCCGGAGCCGGTCGTTGAAGGTGCCGATCCCGGTGCCCGCCATGTTGGCCTGGGTGGCCTGGACGAAGCGCGCGTTGCCGGCCACCTCGCCGAAATCCCAGCCCTCGCCGTACACATAGATGTTCTTGCCGTCGACGCCGTCACGCGCGACGGTCAGCTTGTCGAGCGCGGCCCGCACGGCCAGGATGTTCGCCTTCGGGTGATGTCCCATGAGATCGAACCGGAAACCGTCGACCTTGTACGCCTTCGCCCAAGTCACGATGGAGTCGACGACCAGCTTGCCCATCATCGCGTTCTCCGGCGCGGTGTTGGCGCAGCAGGTCGAGTTGGCCACCGTCCCGTCGGCGAGCAGCCGCTGGTAGTACCCGGGCACGATCTGGTCGAGCACCGACTTGGGATCGGTCCCGGCCGCCGACGTGTGGTTGTAGACGACGTCCATAACCACGCGCAGCCCGGCCTTGTTGACCCCGGTGACCATGTCCCGGAACTCGCGGGTCCGCTGGGACGGGTCGACGGCGTAGCCGCCCTCGGGCGTCGTGTAGTGCAGCGGGTCGTACCCCCAGTTGTAACCGTCATTCGCCGCTACGGCGGTGACACAGGCCTGCTGCTGGTCGGAGTCCGGTGGCAGCGACGCCAGATCGCAGGCGGGCTGCTGCTGGTCGGCCCGGTTCTCCGGGATCGTCGCGAAGTCGAAGACCGGCAACAGGTGCAAGTGGGTGACACCCGCTTTCGCCAGCGCCGCAAGGTGTTTCATGCCGGCCGTGTTGGGGTCGGCGAACGCCTCATAGGTACCACGCGATGCAGCGGGAACCGAGTTGTCGGCCATCGAGAAATCCCGCACCGACAATTCCGAGATCTGGATCTTCGCGGGATCCGTTGCGGCCGGCTTGCGCAACCCGGTCCAGCCGGACGGCGCGAGCGCCGGATCGGAAAGGTCGACGATCCGGCTCAGCTTCGAGTCGGTCGAGAGGCCGATCGAGTACGGGTCGGTGACCGACGCGGTGACGACATTGCCCGCGGCCGGCTGCCACGCCGTGACCCGGTAGGTGTAGTACTTGCCCTTCCACGAGGAGGAGCCGCGCGCCGACCAGACGCCGGTGCGGTCGTCCCGCTTCATCGCCACGGTCGCCGGCGACGAGGTGGGCGTGTCGTAAAGCTGCAGGTCGACCGCGTGGGCCGTGGGCGCCCAGATCGACAGCGTGGTGCCGACCGGCCCGAGGGTGGCGCCGGTCGCCGCCGCATAGAGGTCATCGAGCACGCCCGCGGTCTGCACCCCGGCCGCCGAGAGCAGCTTGCCGGCCGCGTCCCGCTCGGTCACGACAACCTGTCCCCGCAGAATGTTCGGCTTGTCGGCGGCGGGAACGTCGAACGCGTCGTACTGCCACAGATGCGGGAACTTCGTGCGCTGCGCCTCGGTGAGGCCGTCGCGCCTCGCCGTCAGCGCCAGCTCGCGGTAATCGCCGGTGAGCTCCCCGTCGGCCACGCCGATCCCGCCGTCGGGCGCGTACACCAGGGCGTACTTCTTGCCGTCGGTCGAGTCGGACGGCTTCCAGGCGATCGTCCCCCGATCGATCCAGACCGCCGACTCCTTGGTCGGATCGATCACGCCGTCGGCGCCGGCCTTCTTCACCACCGGCAGCAGCCGATCGGCCACCCCGGCGAGCAGCCAGACCTCCCGCCCGGCCGTGGCGAAATCGAGCCGCTGGTCCTCCGGCAGATCCTTGGTGTCTCCCTTGTGGATGATGTAGCTCAGCCCGGTCGCGCCGGCCGCCAGCGGCACCTTGAACGTGACGCCGTAGGAGTCGGTCGCGGCCGCCGGCAACGGCGATCCCCAGTCGGTGCCGGTGGCCGCGCCGTCCCAGACGTGCAGCCCCCATCCGCTGTAGTCGCCGTCGGCGCGGTGGTAGTGGATGATCGCCGTGTTCGGGTCCTGCGCCGGGCCGGGCGAGCCGGTCGCCGCCTCGCGGCTGGTGTAGACCGTGGGGTCGCCCTGCTTGAGCCAGACCTCGGCGTTCTTCGAGGGGTCGAGCGATCGGTCGGCGTCGCCGTCTTTCACGCCGTCCTTGCTGACGACGATGAAGCCGATGCTCTTCGCCGCGGGCTTCAACTTCACATAGGCAAATTTTCCGTACGAGTCCTCGCCCGCGAACGGCTGCCCGGCCGGCCACGACGTCGCCATCGTGTCGTCGACATCGCCCCAGACGTAGAGGCCGTAGTCGTCGTACCCGCCGGCCGGACGCTGGTAGTGCACGACCGCGTAGCCGGGGCTGGTCGAGACGACCGGCGTGCCGACCGTGATCGCGCTGGTGGTGGAGGCGAGGCGTCCCCGGCTGTCGCGCACGACCGCCTTGTACCGCACCGTGGTGCCGCCGGCCAGCCCGTCGAGGTCGTGGTAGATCGTGTACGGCGCGCGGCCGGCGGTGCCGACCAGCTTCCACGGGCCGTCGCCGACCTGGGCCGCGAGCGTGACGGTCGCCAGCGGGTCGCCCGTGACCTGGGCGGTCACCGCGGCGCGGGTGGGCACGAGCGCGCCGGCCGCCGGCGAGGTGATCGCGACCGTGGGCGCGGCGCTCGGGACGGCCAGTGGGGTGCCGGCCCGCAACACCAGAGTGGACAGCGCCGGCACCGTCACGGTGATCTTGCCGCCTTGCGACGGGATGACGGCGCTGCCGCCGTAGATGGTGCGGAAGGCGCCCGCCGCCGAGATATCGAAGGTGACGGTCTGCGTGGTGGTGGCGTTGTTGGCGGCGACGACATATTCCGTGCGCTTTTCGCGGTCGAGCCGTGACACGGCGAAGACGCCGGGGCCGGACGCCGCGTACCGGGTGATCTGCTCGCCGTCGACCAGGCCGGGGTTGGCCTTGCGCAGGGCGGCCAGCGACGCGATCGTGCGGTACAGCGGGTGCGCGGTGTTGAAGTTGTCGACCGCGTGGGTGCGGTCGGTGCCGATCAGGTCGTCGTCGAGGTAGTCGGCGGTCTTCGAGGCGAACATGTCCTGGCGGGCGTCCTTGTCGCCGCCCGGCCCGGTGAAGCCCTGCTCGTCGCCGGAGTAGACGACCGGCTGGCCGCGGGTGAGGAACATCAGCTCGTGCGCGAGCTCGTCGCGGCGCAGGTAGCCGGCGGCGTCGGCGTTGCCGGTCTCGATGAACGAGCCGATCCGGCCCATGTCGTGGTTGCCGAGGAAGGTCGGCAGGCGGTCGGCGTCGGTGTCGCGCGCGGTGTAGAGCGCGTCCTTCGCGTACACGTCGGCAAGAGCTTGCGGGGAGCCGGCGCCGGTCACGAAACCCTTTGCCGCCTCCTGGAAGGAGAAGTCGAGGGTGGCCGGCAGGCCGCCCTGCCGCACGTAGGTGGACTCGATCTCCTGGTCGGCGCTGTAGACCTCGCCGAACATGAAGAAGTCGTCCTTGCCGGCCTTCTTGGCGGCGGCGGTGATGCCCGCGCTGAACTGCGGCCAGAAGTCGAGGTCGGTGTGCTTGACGGTGTCGAGGCGGTAGCCGTCGATGCCGGTCGCCCCGATCCAGTCCGCGTAGATCTTCGTCATGCCGCGGACCACCTCGGGACGCTCGGTCCACAGGTCGTCCAGGCCGTAGAAGTCGCCGTACTCGCTGTCCTCCCCGGCGAAGGTCGAGTTGCCGCGGTTGTGGTACATCGTCGGGTCGTTGAGCCACGACGGCACCTTGACCGATTTATCCGCAGCGGACGGAAACACCGGCGTGTACGGGAAGGACGACGAGGAAACGGACGGGAAGCCGTTCTTGCCGTCCGAGTAGTTCCGGTCCTCGAAGGCGCGCCCCTGGGAGTCCACATAGGGCGAGGTCGCCTTGTCGATGTAGTCGTATTCGTTCTCGGCGTACTGGATGACGTCGGCCGTGTGGTTGACGATGATGTCCAGGTAGATCTTCAAGCCCCGCTGGTGCGCGAGCTTGACCAGCCGCTTGAGGTCGGCGTTCGTGCCGAAGTGCGGGTCCACCTGGGTGAAGTCGGTGATCCAGTATCCGTGGTAGCCGGCCGAGATGTCGCTGCCGCTGCCCTGCACCGGCCGGTTCTTGAAGACCGGGGCGAGCCAGATCGCGGTGGTGCCGAGCCCCTGGATGTAGTCCAGCTTGTCGATCACGCCCCGCAGATCGCCGCCGTGGTAGAAGCCCTTGTCGGCCGGGTCGTAGCCGGTCGTCAGCCGGTCCCCGCTCAACCCGCCCTTGTCGTTGGACTTGTTCCCGTTGGCGAAGCGGTCGGGCAGGACGAAGTAGTACTGCTCGGCGGTGTCGAGACGATCGCTCCCCCAGCTCGCGATCGTGGCGTCGCTCGGAGCGGACGCGGGCGCAGCCGAGCCGGCTTCGGCGGGAACGGCTACCAGGAAAGGAAGGACCAAACTGAGCACAGCGGCGACCAGCCGCCGTCGTCGTTTCGCGACCACACTGTCCCCTTATATATCTGCTTGCCAGACCTGGAAGGCCGGGCCGTAGCCATCGATGGCGGTGGAACCGTCCGTTTCGGTGTACAGCGGCTTGCCGCCGCCGTAAAGGTTCTCCCAGCTCGTGTTGCCGGGCAGTCCGGTAAGTTTCAGCGGCTCCCCGGCCCTGCGGCGGGCGAGCACCAGCAGCGTCTGCCGCGCCGATTCCCGCAGGAAGACCAGGCTGTCCCCCTCGGCGTGCACCCATCGCAGGCCGCCGCTGCGCAAGGCCGGCTGATCGCGACGGAGCCGAATCAGCGCCTGATAGGCAGCAAACGCCCGAGATGGCGAAGATCCCCACGGCATCGGCTGCCGAGCCGCCTCGTTGGTCGACCCGGTCAGCCCGAACTCGTCCCCCGCGAAGATCATCGGCGTGCCCGGCAGCGTGAGAAGCAGCCCCGCCGCGACCTCCTGCCGGGCCGCGTCGCCGACGACGGTCCGGATCCGGGCCGTGTCGTGCGACCCGAGCATCTGCCACGAGGTGGTCGACGACCGCCACGACATCTGCGCCGAGAACGCCGACATCGCCGCCACGGTCTGCGCCGCGTCCCGGTGCGGCACCTCGACCGGCACCCCGAGGAAGTCGTCGAACGGCAGGTTGTCGGCGCGCAGCCAGCTCCACACCGGACGGGTGAAGCCGGCGTAGTTCATCGTCCCGTGCCAGCCGTCCCGGTCGAGGTCGGCGGTCGCGTCGTGCGCGTGCTCCGCGATCAGCAGCCCGTCCGGGCGCACCTCGTGCACGGCCTTGCGCAGCAGCGTGGCGACCTCGTGGGTCCAGTCCTCCGCGCCGCGGCGGCCGGTCATGTTCGCCACGTCGATCCGCCAGCCGTCCAATCCGGGATCGACGAGCCAGCGCTGGGCCACGGCCCGGAACCGGTGGCGCAGCTCCGGCGAGCCCCAGTTGAGTTTGGGCAGCGACGGGTGACCGAGCCAGCACTCGTACCCGCCGGTGTTCTTGAAGTAGTAGAAGCCCCGCTCGTCGGTGAACCACGGATGGGCGGCGCCGGTGTGGTTGGTGGTCAGGTCGCCGAGCAGCCGCCAGCCGCGATCGTGCACGGCCCGGGTCAGCCGGGTCAGCGCCTCGTCGCCGCCGAGCAGCGGATCGACCCGGTCGAACGACGACGCGTCGTAGCGGTGGTTGGAGCGCCCCGGGAAGAACGGCGTGAGGTAGAGCGTGTTCGCCCCCAGCGTCGCGATGTGGTCGAGCCGCTGCATGATCCCGTCCAGGTCACCGCCGTACAAGACCTTTGTCGCGTTCGGCCCGCGCGCGCTCGGCGTCCCCCACGCGGCGCCGGTCGCCCACGCCGGAAGCTCTTTCTCGAAAGACTTGGCGAAGCGGTCCGGAAAGATCTGGTACACGACGGCATCGCACGCCCAGGCCGGCGGCGGCGGGTGCGCGACGATCCGGAAGTCGGTCGCGTCCGGCACGTCGTAGGGCGTCAGCCCGGCGCCGGTCAGCCAGCGCACTCCTTGCGAGGTCCGCACGAGGAACCGGTACGGCGTGACCGGATTGCGCAACGGCATCTCGGCCCGCCACCAGACGTCCCCGGCGCGGTCGGTGCGGTCGACGACGGCCGAGGTGAAGACCGGCTCGCCGTCCGACAGCCTGCGCAGGTGGATGCGGGTCGCCCGGGTCCCGGCCGGCACCCGCACGAACAGGCTGACCGTCTCGCCGAGAGCCGGGCTCTGCGACGAGACGTACAGCTCGGAGCCGTCGTGGTGTGCCCTCATCCCTTGACCGCTCCCGAGGTCAGGCCTTCCACGATGTAGCGCTGCAACATCTGGAAGACCAGGACGGTCGGGATGGCGGTGAGCAGCGTTCCGGCGCAGAAGATGCCGAAGTTGGTGTTGCGCTGCTCGGCCGCGACCAGGCCCCACAGGCCGACCGACAGGGTCTTGGCGCTCGAGTCGGTGAGGAAGATGTTGGCGAAGATGAACTCGTTGATGGTGCTGATGAAGGCCAGCAGCCCGGTCACCGCCAGCACCGGCGCCACGAGCGGCAACAAGATGCGAAAGAAGATCTGTACGTGTGACGCGCCGTCCACGGTGGCCGACTCGTCCAGCTCGCGGGGGACGGTGTCGAAGAAGCCCTTCATCAGCCACGTGCCCACGCCCAGCGCCCCGCCGAGGTAGAGCAGCACCAGACCCCACCAGGTGTTGAACCCGATCACCGGCCAGTAGTCGGTGATCGTCGCGAACATCAGGAAGATCGCCACCACCGCCAGGAACTGCGGGAACATCTGGATCAGCAGCAGCGACAGCAGGCCCGTGCGCCGGCCACGGAAGCGCCGGCGGCTGAAGGCGTACGCGGCGAGCGCCGACACAAACACGGCGACCGCCGACGCCGTGCCCGCGATGACCACCGAGTTCAGGAACCACTGCCCGAAGTTGGTGTCGCCCAGCAGCTTGCTGAAATTGCCGAACGAGATGCCGTCGGTGGGCACGATCGAGCTCGACGACAGCGTGCCGAGCGGGTTCAGCGCCGACGAGATGACGAAGAGGATCGGCCCGAGCGAGAACGCGATGGCCAGCACGCCGACGAAGTGCCGCCAGCCGACCTTTTTGAACCATTTCACGCGTACACCTCCTCTTGTGCCCTGGTCCTTCGGAAAGCGATCGCGGAGACCGTGCCGACGATGAGGAAGATGAAAATGGAGATGGCGGCGGCATAGCCGTACTGCGCGCCGGAACCGCCGAAGGCCAGCCGGTAGGTGTAAGTGATCAGCAAGTCGGTGGCGCCGCTTGCGGGGTTGTCCGGCGCGAACGGTCCGCCCTCGGTGGTCAGGTAGATCGCGTTGAAGTTGTTGAAGTTGAACGCGAACGACGAGATCAGCAAGGGCGTGAGCGCGACCATGAGCAGCGGCAGCACGATCCGGCGGAAGCTCTGCCAGGCGCCGGCGCCGTCGATCCGGGACGCCTCGCTGAGCTCGGCCGGAATGGCCTGCAGCGCGCCGGTCGTCACCAGGAACATGTACGGATATCCCAGCCACAACTGCACGAGCAGCACCGCGATCCGGGCCGTGCCGGCCTGCCCCAGCCAGTCGACGTCGGTCCCGAAGAAGGTGTTGATCAGGCCGAAGTCCTTGTTGAACATGTCCCGCCACACCAGCAACATCGCAAAAGCCGGCATCGCGTACGGGAGGACGAGCACCACGCGGTAGAGGTTGCGGCCCTTGACCCGTTTGCTGTGCAGCGCGACCGCGACCAGCATGCCCAGCACGAACGTGCCGCCGGTGGAGCCGATCGCGAACGCGAAGTTCCAGATCAGCGTGCGCAGGAACGGCCCGGAGATGTCCCGGTCGGTGACCACCCGGGTGAAGTTGTCGAACCCGACGCTGACCTTCCAGCCTTGCGCAAGCCGCTCGCCGTCCTGCGCGCTGACGAAGGCGCCCACGCTCTCGTCGGCCGTCCAGGTCTTGCCGTTCGTCGTGTCCCGGATGCAGTCGCATTCCCGCTGGTAGACGCGGCCGGCCTTGCCCTCGTACGCCCGGGACAGGCCGGACGAGCGGATCGCGCCGCCGTCGACCGGCACCGCGAGCGCGGTGATCTCCTTGCTGCGCAGGGAGGCCTGGCCGGCGTTGAGCACGGTGTAGCCCTTCGCGGCGGTGACCTTTCCGCTCGCGGTCGCGGTCACGTCGGCCGGATCCAGCTGCTTCAGGCCTCCGGCGTCGCCGGCCGACACGGACTTCGTGGCCGGGTCGGTGATCAGGAAGACGAGCGGGCCGGTGGCGGGGTCGCCGGTGGTCGCGATGCTCAACGCGTACGTGATGGAGCCCGGCACCTGCGTGACCGACGCGGTCTGAATGGCCACGACGGCCTCTTCCTTGCTCCCCCGGTGGCCGTCGCCGTAGTTGGTGAAGGCCGTGCTCGCGGTGTAGAGGACCGGGAAGATCTGGAAGACGATCAGCAGGAGGGTGCCGGGGGCCAGGTATTTCGCGGGGATGTGCCGGGGGGTGAGGTAGAGCCGGAGCAGGGCGGCCGTGGTGGCGGCGAGGACGCCGAGACCGATCCACGCCTCGTGCTCGATCAGGGGGAAGGCGGCCCAGATCGCGATCGCCACGACCGGCCCCAGGAGGGCGATCTTGATGAGCGTGCTCTTCGATCGCGGCTCGTGCGGCTCGTTCTTCTTCTCGGGGGCGGGGAGGGCCCGCGTGACGGGCCCTCCGAGCTGCGTCGTCATGGCTACTTGTCGATGGAGCCGGAGATCGTCTTGCCGGCGGCCTCGATGGTCTTGGCCGGGTCGGCGCCGCCGACCACCGCGGCCTCCGCCTTGCCGAACGGGTCCCAGATCGCGGCCATCTCGGGGATCGCCGGCAGCGGGATCGCGTTCTTGCCGGCCTCCTGCCACTTGGCCAGGTCCGGGTCGCCGGCCTTGACCTGATCGAACGCGGCGATCAGCGCCGGTGGGCGGGGCTCGGCCTGGTAGAGGGCCACCGCGAGGTCGGGGGTGGTGACGTAGTTGGTGACGAACTCCTGGGCGAGGGCCTTGTTCTTGCCCTTCGCGGCGACGTAGAAGGTCTGCACGCCGAGGAACGGCTGGGCCGGCTTGCCGCCCGCGAAGGCGGGGACCGGCGTGATGTCGTACTTGATGCCGGCCTTCTTCACGTCGGTGACCGCCCACGGGCCGCTCACCAGGTAGGCGCACTTCTTGCCGGTGAAGGTGGCGATGGAGTTGTCCGAGGTGATCGAGCGCTTGAGGGCCTTGCTGCCCTTCTCGCCGAGGGCGGCGATCTTCTTGAAGGCTTCTTTTGAGGCCGCGGTGCCGACGCCGAGGTCCTTCGGGTCGTAGTCGCCGGTCGCGGTGGTGCCGAAGAGGTAGCCGCCGGCGCTCGAGTACAGCGGGTAGAGGTGGTAGGCGTCGCCGGTCTGGCCGACCTGGAGGCAGAGAATCTCGCTCGCCTTCTTGCTGCTCACCAGTTTCTGGCCGGTCGACACCAGGTCCTCGATGGAGGCCGGGGCCTGCGGGGCGAGGTCGGTGTTGCGGATCAGGGCGAGGTTCTCGGTCGCGTACGGGACGCCGTAGGTCTGGCCGTTGAAGGTGACCGCCTTGAGGGCGTTCTCGGCGATGCCGGACTTCTGCTCGGCGGAGAGCTGGACCGGGTCGATCGCGCCGTTCTGCACGAGGTTGCCGATCCAGTCGTGGGCGCCGACCATCACGTCCGGGCCGCTGCCCTGCTGGGACGCGGTGACGAAGGTGGTCTGCTGGTCCTTCGAGATCGCCTGGATCTTGACGGTGACGCCGTTCTCGGTGCCGAACTTGTCGGCGAAGGGCTTGAGGGCGGCGGCGCGCTTGTCATCGGCCCAGATCACGAGCTCGCCGGTGGCTTTGGTTCCGGCGCTGGCGTTGTCGGTCGCTGCCTTGTCGGACTTGTCGGAATTGCCACCGCAGCCGGCGGCGAGCAGGGCGAGGGTGAGGGCTCCGGCCACACCCGCTGCACGGATGCGCATATGGGTCTCCCTGGGTTTTTGATGAAAGGGGTTGCAACAACCGACCGCCGATTGATCGGCTTATGTCGGCCGTGTTGCGGGGACGTTAGCAAGCACTTGCATATTTTGGAAGGCCTTGCAAAATCAAGGCGTGCAACACGTCATCGGTAAGGTGCCCCCCATGCGAGCACGGATGTCCGACATCGCCCGGCAGGCCCAGGTCAGCGAGGCGACGGTGTCGCGCGTCATCAACGACCGCCCCGGCGTCTCCCCCGAAACCCGGCAGGCAGTGCTGACCGCACTCGATGTTCTGGGCTATGAAAGGCCGGAACGCTTGCGCAAGCGCAGCGCGGGCCTGGTCGGCCTCGTCGTCCCCGAGCTGGACAACCCGATCTTCCCGGCGTTCGCCCAGGTCATCGAGTCGACGCTGGCCCAGCACGGCTTCACGCCGGTGCTGTGCACGCAGTCACCGGGCGGCGTCACCGAGGACGAGTACGTCGAGATGATGCTCGACCGGCAGGTCAGCGGCATCGTCTTCGTGTCGAGCCTGTCCGCCGACACCGCCGCCGACCCGTCCCGCTACCGCCGGCTGATCGAACGTCCGCTTCCGATCGTGCTGGTCAACGGGTACGCGGAGGCCATCGAGGCCCCTTTCGTCTCCTGCGACGACCGCCTGGCCGGCGACATGGCCGTTTCGCACCTGGTCGCCCTCGGCCACCGGCGGATCGGCATGATCTCGGGACCGAACCGGTTCATCAGCACGCAACGGAAGCTCGCCGGCTATCGGGCGGCGATGGAGCGGGAGATCGGCGCGGTCGGTGCGGACGACTTCGTGGCGTTGACGCTGTTCGGCGTCGAGGGTGGCGAGGTGGCCGCGGATCGCCTGCTCGAACAGGGTGTGACCGGCATCGTCTGCGCCTCCGACCTGATGGCGCTGGGCGCGATCCGCGCGGCGCGCCGCCGAGGACTGTCGGTGCCGCGCGACGTCTCGGTGATCGGCTTCGACGACTCACCCCTGATCGCCTTCACCGACCCGCCGCTGACCACGCTGCGCCAGCCGGTCTCCTCGATGGCCGTGGCCGCGGTCCGCTGCCTGGTGGACGAGATCAACGGGCATGGGGCGACGCATTCGGAGTACGTGTTCCGCCCCGAGCTGGTGGTCCGCGAGTCCACGGCGGTCGCCCCCAGCCGCCGCTCGCTTCCGGTCGCGTGAAACTTCTTTCAGAGTTTGCACGAAATCACCCGCTCAACCTTTTGCCACGGAGGGGCGTTAACCCTGCATCCCCCCGGGGTCTTGTCCAAGCCGCCCTGGAGAAGGCGCATCCGCGACCGGCCGCTGTCCGTGACCCGCTCAGACCATCGCCAGCAGTGCCAGGCCCATGGCGGCGCTCATCATCCCGTGACAGACCGCGGACCAGTGCGGCGTCATCCCATCCGGCGCCGTCGGCGCGAGTCGCATTCCGCGGGCGACCCACCACAGCGCGGCGGCCACCAGGTAGGCGCCGAGGGCCACGCTGATCCAGGCGGGATAGCCGGAGGTGGCGGACATTCCGGGCATCGACGCGTGATCGTGATGCTGCCCGCCCGGCATGGCCGCACTCATCCACACCATGGCGGCGGCCGCGGTGGCGAAGTACATCAGGGTGAGCCGCCCGCCGGTGGCCCGGACCGCGCGGGCGAGAAACCAGCCCGTGGAGATCGTGAAGCCGCCCACCCACACGCCGGCCGGGACCTCCGTGCCCCACGGCCAGATCATCACGATCATCGACCCGCCCATCAGCAGGTGCAGCGCCTCGGAGACGCGGTCCCCTCCCCCACCCGGCCGCAGCACGCGCGCAAGGTGAAACCCCGTGGCAACGGCGAATGCCAGCGTCAGCGACCATCGAAGGGACTCGAGACCGATCATCGTGGGACGTACCTCCCGCGCCGTCGTTCCGATCTTCCGGCCACGTTAGACGGTCGACGATCCACCGGTCAGTACCACGAGGGGGTACCTACCACCCGCTGAGAGTGAACCGCTCCCCGCCGAGATAGGCCCGCACGCACGCCACGGAGTACGGATATGTCTCCGGCGGCAGCTCCCCCACGGAAAACCACCCGATCCGGTCCACCGTAGGCGCGGTTGTCTCAGCGTGGGCACAGGGGACGAGGACGACGATCCGGAAATGACGACGTTGTCCCGGCGTCCGGTCGTGGCGCTTGTCGCGGTGTCGCGACCCTGGTTCTGGCCGGTGTCGTGGGTGCCCGCCTATCTGGGCACCGTGCTGGCCGGTCAGGCCTGGTTGCCGGCTCGCGCCGACATCGGTCGCGCGGTGGTGGCGCTGCTCGTGCTCGGGCCGCTGATCTGGGGTGCGGTGCTGGTCCAGAACGACCTGCACGATCTGCGCAGCGACCAGGCGAATCCCCGCAAGGCGACCGCACCGCTGGTCGCCGGTGCGGTCTCGGCGGAGCGGCTGCGGGTCTGGTATCGGGTGATGGCCCTGAGCGCGGTCGGCGCCGCGTTCGTCGTGGGTCCACTGTTCGTGCTCGGCGTGGCCGGCGTCCTGGTGCTCGGCTGGGCGTACAGCGTGCCGCCGCTGCGGTTGAAGACGCGGCCGGGCTGGGACGTCGCGGTCAACGCGCTGGTGGTCGGGGCGGTGTCACCGGTGGCCGGCTGGTCGATCACGCGCGCCCCGTGGGAGTTCCCCTGGCAGTTCGCGCTGATCGGGGTGCTGTTCGCCGCTGCTCTCTACGTGCCCACCACGGTGACCGATCTGCCGTCGGACGCGAAGGCCGGCGACACCACCATCGCCGTACGGTTCGGCGCGCCCGTCGCGTACCGTCTCGGACTCGCGCTGTGGACGGCGGCGCTGGCTTGCTCGCTGCTCTGCGCAGCGCTCGACGTCGTGATTCCCCGCTCGACCGTCGTGCCGCAGTTGGTCACCATTCCGGTCCTGATCGCCGCATACGCCGCCCTCACCCGGCGCCCGACCATCACGCGGATGGCAGTCGTCTCGGTGGTGTTCGCCATCCCGACGGTCGGCTTCGCCTTGGCCTACATCGGATAGCGGCCCTCAACAGCCGAGCCGTTTGGCGGAGAGGGCGATGTCGTCCATCCAGAGGTCGAACGCGCCGGGAGTGGTGCCGGGTTGGTAGAGCTGCCAGCCGATCTTGACGGTGTCGGCGGCGGGGAGGATGAACGGCACGTCGTTGCCGCCGTGGTCGGTGGTGGAGGCGGTCAGTTCCGGGTTGGCCACGCCGTCGATCCATACCGCGACGCGATTGTCCGCCGGGTCGAGCATCCACTCGAAGCACTGCCAGGCGTCCTCGACGACCGGGGCGGATTCCCGCCAGTTGGTCCAGTCCCCGGTCGGCCCGCCGTCGGCGCCCACGCCCCAGAACACCCCGGGAACCGTCGGCGCGTACTGACCGCCGAGCGGACGGACGACCTCGGAGCTACCGGCGCCGGTTGCCTCGACGAGCGTGAAATGCGCCCAGTCCGGGGCAACGGGAAAGGCGTCGACCCGCAGCCGCATCCGGCCGTAGAAGCGGTTGCCGGGCGCGGCGAAGTCGTCGACGCGCAGGAAGGCACGTCCGTTGTCGACGGTGTGCAGATGCAGCACCTGGTTGCCATGGCGGCCGCGCTCCACGACCAGGGTGCCGTTCCGGGTGTCGACACCCCAGTCCAGCGTGCTGGGCCCGCCGAGCGGGAGCCGTTCGAAGTCTTCGCAGAACAGAAGGCCGCGCCCGCACGAGCCGCGGTGAGCCGCGCCGCCCGGGATGCTGCCGGGGCCGGGCGAGGCCGCACCGGCCGGGACGCCGCCGGCAACGGATCCGAGCACGAGAGCGGCAGCGAGTACCGCGACGAGGCGGCGCATGGGACCCTCCGTCCAGTTGGGAGCGCTCCCATCATCGCACTCGATCGATTTATGGCAAGCCCCGCACCTCGATCCGCATCACGCAGTTCCGCATGCCCTTCGGGCGGATGTAGCTGAAGCCGGCCCGCTCGAAGAGGCTGCGGGTGCCGCTGTAGAGAACCGACATTTTCTTGCCGTCATTGTCGTGCGGGTATGCCTCCACGACTCCGCCGCCGGCTTGCGAGATCAGGTCGAGAGCTCCGGCGAGGACGACCGCGCTCAGCCCCTTCCGCCGGTATTTCTTGTCGACGAACATGCAGGTGATGCGGTAATCCGGCAGCCTGTCGAGCTCGGCGTCGTACTGCTTGCGGTGGTAGATGTTCGGCAGCTCCTCGGGGCTGCCGAACTGGCACCAGGCCACCGCCTGATCACCGTCGAACACCAGCGCGGCGTGTGACCGGTCCTCCTCGACCAGCCGCTGCTTCAGGGAACGGTTGTCGTCGGCGTCGAAGGTCTTCTCTTCGTGGAGAGTGTGGAAATAGGTGCACCAGCAACCGCCGAAGACACCGTTGTGCCGCTCCATGAGCCGCGCATACGCGTCCCAGGTGTCAGAAGTCAGCGCCTTGATCTCGTAATCGTTCATCGCGTCATCAAATGCTCCGACTCGACGGCGACCGCGGTCAAGTCGGAGATTGCCCGGGTCGTGTGGGACTCGCCGGAGTTCCACAGGGCCGCCTGGCCCGGCGCGATGCGCTGCCACGGCCCGTCGCCGGCCTGGACCTCGCCCTCGCCCGACAACACGATCAGCAGCTGGTCGCCCACCGCGGGGTGGGTGCCGATCTCGCCGCCCGCTTCCACGCGCAGCACCGTCACCGCCGCGGTCTCGCCCCTGAGGACGTGGGCCGCGGTGAAGCCGGTGCTGCCGTGGGCCGGAATGGGGACGCCGGGGACGGCGTGCAGGTCGAGGATCTCCACGACCGTGGAGGATAGCGTCAGACGGCCGGCCCACGGACGGAACTCAGCGGGGCACGACCTTCTCGACGGCCCACTGCCGCCAACTGTCGAGCCGGTGCTGCACCAGCGCGAGCTGGTCGGCCACCGGCCCCGGGCCGGTCGAGCCGGGGGTGGTGCGGCTGGCCAGCGCCGACTCGACCGACATGACCTGACGCACCGCGGGGTCGAGGTGCTCGCTGACCTTGGCCAGGTCGTCGTCGGTGAGGTCCTCGAGCTCGCACCCGCGCACCGAGCACAGCGCCACCAGCTGGCCGGTGATCTCGTGCGCGTCGCGGAACGGCACCCCACGGCGTACGAGCCAGTCGGCCACCTCGGTCGCGAGCGAGAAGCCAACCGGCGCCGCGGCGGCCAGGCGGTCGACCCGTACGGTCATGGTGGAGATCATGCCGGCCAGGGCCGGCAGCAGGAGCCCCAGCGTCTCGATCGCGTCGAACGCCGGCTCCTTGTCCTCCTGCATGTCCCGGTCGTACGTGAGCGGCAGTCCCTTGAGCATGGTGAGCACCGCGACCAGGCCGCCGATCAGCCGGCCGCTCTTGCCGCGGGCCAGCTCGGCGATGTCGGCGTTCTTCTTCTGCGGCATGATCGACGAACCGGTGGCGAAGGCGTCGTCCAGCTCCACCCAGCCGAACTCGGTGGAGGTCCAGAGCACGACCTCCTCGCCGAGGCGGGACAGGTGCACGCCGATCAGCGCCGTGACGAAGAGGAACTCGGCCACGAAGTCGCGGTCGGCCACGGCGTCCATCGAGTTCGCCGCCGGGGCCGTGAAGCCCAGCTCTTTAGCGACCGCGGCCGGGTCGAGCGGCAGCGACGAACCGGCCAGGGCGCCGGAGCCGAGCGGCGAGATGGCCGCCCGGGCGTCCCAGTCGCGCAGCCGGTCGAGGTCGCGCAGCAGCGGGTGCACGTGGGCGAGCAGCCAGTGCCCGAAGGTGACCGGCTGGGCGTGCTGCACGTGGGTCATGCCGGGGGCGGCGGTGTCGACGTTCAGCGCCGCCTGCTCGGTGAGCGCGTCGGCCAGCTCGACCAGCGACTGAGCCACGCCGCGGGCGTGGTCACGCAGGTAGAGCCGCAGGTCGGTGGCGACCTGGTCGTTGCGGGACCGGCCGGCGCGCAGCTTGCCGCCGAGCGCGCCGAGTCGTTCGAGCAGGCCGCGCTCGAGCGCGGTGTGCACGTCCTCGTCGTCGATGGTGGGCCGGAACTCGCCGGACGCGCAGGCCGCCTCGAGGTCGTCGAGGGCGGCCAGCATCTTTCCCAGCTCGTCCGGATCGAGCAGCCCGGCCGCCGCGAGCACCCGGGCGTGGGCCCGGGAGGCGGCGATGTCGTAGGGGGCGAGCCGCCAGTCGAACTGGACGCTCACCGACAGCCGGGCCAGGGCGTCGGCGGGGCCGCCGGAGAACCGGCCGCCCCACAACGAAGTTTTCTCGCTCACGACGCTCAGTCTGCCAGCCGCCGGTCACGGCCCGCGGCCATGCGCGACGGCAGGCCCCAGAGCTGCACGAAGCCCTTGGCGAGGGACTGGTCGAACGTGTCGCCGGTGTCGTAGGTGGCCATGCCGAAGTCGTACAGGCTGGCCTCGGAACGCCGGCCGGTGACGACCGCGCGGCCGCCGTGCAGGGTGAGGCGCACCTCGCCCGAGACATGCTGCTGGGACTCGTCGATGAAGGTGTCGAGGGCCTTCTTGAGCGGCGAGAACCAGAGGCCGTCGTAGACGAGCTCGCCCCAGCGCTGGTCGACCGAGCGCTTGAACCGGGCCAGGTCGCGCTCGACGGTCACGTTCTCGAGCTCCTGGTGCGCGGCGATCAGCGCGATGGCGCCCGGCGCCTCGTACACCTCGCGGCTCTTGATGCCCACGAGGCGGTCCTCGACCATGTCGAGCCGGCCCACGCCCTGAGCGCCGGCGCGCCGGTTGAGCTCGGTGATGGCCTGGAACGGGGTCACGGTCTCGCCGTCGATCGCGACCGGGTTGCCCCGGTCGAAGGTGATGACGACCTCGTCGGCGTCGCGAGGAAGAGCAGGGTCCGACGTGTACGAGTAGATGTCCTCGATCGGAGCGTTCCAGATGTCCTCGAGGAACCCGGTCTCGACCGCGCGTCCCCACAGGTTCTGGTCGATCGAGTACGGCGACTTGTGCGACACGTCGATCGGCAGGCCCTTCTCCTCGGCCAGCGCGATCGCCTTGTCCCGCGTCCACGCGAAGTCACGCGCCGGGGCGATCACCTTGAGGCCGGGGGCGAGCGCGCCGATGCCCACCTCGAAGCGGACCTGGTCGTTGCCCTTGCCGGTGCAGCCGTGCGAGACGACGGTGCCGCCGTGCTGCTTGGCCGCCTCGACCAGGTGGCGCACGATCAGCGGCCGGCTCAGCGCCGACACCAGCGGGTAACGGTCCATGTAGAGCGCGTTGGCCCGCAGCGCCGGGAGGCAGAAGTCGGCGGCGAACTCGTCGCGGGCGTCCACGACGACGCTCTCGGCGGCGCCGCAGTCGAGCGCGCGCTGCCGGATGACCTCCATGTCCTCGCCGCCCTGGCCGACGTCGAGCGCGACGGCGATGACCTCCCCGCCGACCTGCTCGGCGAGGTAGGGGATGGCGACGGAGGTGTCGAGGCCCCCGGAGTACGCAAGAACGACCCGCTCGGTCACGGGATGCTCCCTTCAGTGTTATCGGTGGTGTGTCCGGCCCAGTCGGCGAGCTTGTCGGCCAGAGCCTTGCCGCCGGTGACGTCGCGGGCCACGACGAGAATCGTGTCGTCGCCGGCGATGGTGCCGACGACATCGGTGAGTCCGGAGCGGTCCAGCGCGCTCGCCAGGAACTGCGCGGCCCCCGGCGGGGTGCGCAGCACCGCGATGTTGCCGCTGGCGTCCACTCCGGTGAGCAACTCCCGCAGGAGCCTCAGGAGACGGGCCGGCGCGTTCTCGGCCTCGCGCAGCGGGCGCGTGCCGTCCTCGGGGATGAGGTAGGCGCCGCCGACCTTGACGGCGTTCAGCTCCTCCAGGTCGCGGGAGAGCGTGGCCTGGGTGACCTGCACGCCGTCGGCCGCGAGAAGCTCGGCCAGCTCGGTCTGCGACCGGATCGCCCGCTCGCGGATGAGCTCGACGATCCGGGCGTGGCGTCCGGCGCGGGTCACCGGTCCGGTCATTGTTCGTTCACCGCCAAGAGCCAAGCCAGCAGCGCCTTCTGCGCGTGCAAGCGGTTCTCGGCCTGGTCGAAGACGGCGCTCTGCGGTCCGTCCATCACCTGGTCGGTGATCTCCTCCCCGCGGTGCGCGGGAAGGCAATGCAGGACGATCGCATGCGGCGCGGCGGCGGCCAGGAGTTTTTCATTGATCTGGTACGGGAGGAAGGGCGTGATCCGGTCTTTGCCGTCGCTCTCCTGTCCCATCGAGGTCCAGGTGTCGGTGGCGAGGACATCCACCGCGTCGGCGGCCTCGAACGGGTCGCGCAGCACCTCGACCGAGCCGCCGGTCCAGGCCGCGATCTCGGCGGCCCGCGACACCACGGCCGGCGACGGGTCGAACCCCGAAGGCCCGGCCACGCGCACGTGCATCCCCGCGGTCGCCCCCGCGAGCAGGTAGGAGTGCGCCATGTTGTTGGCCGCGTCCCCCACGTACGCGAGCTTGTGCCCTTGGGTCTTGCCGAGCTTCTCGCGGATGGTCTGCAGGTCGGCGAGCAACTGGCAGGGGTGGAATCCGTCGGTGAGCGCGTTGACCACCGGGACGTCGACGCCCGAGGCCAGCTCGGTGAGCCGCTCGTCGCCGGTGGTGCGGAAGACCATGGCGGCCACGTAGCGGGAGACGACCTTGCCGGCGTCGGACAGCGACTCGCCCCGGCCGAAGTGGGTCAGCTGGGTGTCCACGATGATCGGCTGGCCGCCGAGCTCGGCGATGCCGGCCTCGAAGGAGAGCCGGGTACGCAGGCTGACCTTGTCGAAGAAGACCGCCACCGAGCGCGGGCCCTCGAGGGGGCGGAACTGGAAGCGGTTGGTCTTCATCTCGGCCGCGAGGCCGAGGACCGTGGCCTGCTCGGCCGGGGTGAGGTCGTCGTCGCGCAGGAAGTGGCGGGTCACTGGATACCGTCCAGGGCAGCGATGAGGGCGTCGGCCTGCTCGGCGCTGATGATCAGCGGCGGCGCGAGCCGGATGACGTCGGGCTGGGGCGCGTTGACGAGGAAGCCCGCCTCTTTCAAGGACTCGGCGATCCGCTTCGAATCGGGGGAATGCAGGACGATGCCGAGCAGGAGGCCGGCGCCGCGCACCTGCGCCACCAGCGGGTGGTTCTCGAGGCCACGCCGCAGCTGCTCGCCGACCCGCTTCACGTGGTCGAGCAGCCCCTCGCCGGCGATCGTGCGGACCACGGCGAGACCGGCCGCGCAGGCGACCGGGTTGCCGCCGAACGTGGTGCCGTGCGAGCCGGGGGTGAACAGGCCGGCGGCCGGGCCGAAGGCGATGCACGCGCCCAGCGGCAGGCCGCCGCCGAGCCCCTTGGCCAGGGTGATCACGTCGGGCTCGACGCCCTCGCTCTGGTGGTGGAACCAGTGGCCGGTGCGCCCGATGCCGGTCTGCACCTCGTCGAGGACGAGCAGGGCGCCGTTGCGGGTGCAGATCTCCCGCGCCCCGGCCAGGTAGCCGGCCGGCGGGACGACGACGCCGTTCTCCCCCTGGATCGGCTCGAGGATGACCATGGCGGTCTCGGACGTCACCGCGGCGTCCAATTCGGACAGATCCCCGAATGTCACGTGCTCGACATCGCCGGGCAGGGGCCGGAAAGGGTCGGCCTTCGAGGGCTGGCCCGTGAGGGCCAGAGCGCCCATGGTCCGCCCGTGGAAGGCGCCGTGCGTGGCCACGACGTGGGTGCGGCCGGTGAGGCGGGACAGCTTGAACGCGGCCTCGTTGGCCTCCGCCCCCGAGTTGCCGAAGATGACCCGGCCGCTGCGGCCCGCGAGCGCCAGCAGCAGTTCGGCCAGCGCCACGCAGGGCTCGGCGATGTACAGGTTGGAGACGTGGCCGAGCTGGGAGATCTGCTGGGTGACGGCTTCGACCACGGCGGGGTGGGCGTGGCCGAGGGCGTTCACCGCGATGCCGCCGAGGAAGTCGACGTACTCCTTGCCGTTCTCGTCGGTGACAACGGCCCCTTCACCTCGGACGAGGGCGATCTGCGGAGTCCCGTAGTTGTTCATCATCGACTGCGACCACCGGTCGACCAGCGAGCTCATGACGGCACCACCATGGTTCCGATCCCTTCGGACGTGAAGACTTCGAGCAGCGTGGAGTGGGCCACCCGGCCGTCGACGACGTGCGCGGCGGGCACGCCCCCGCGGACGGCGCGCAGGCACGCCTCCATCTTGGGCACCATCCCCGACTCGAGGCTGGGCAGCAGCTTCTCGAGCGCGTCGGCGTCGATGTGGGTGGTGAGCGACGAGGTGTCCGGCCAGTTGGTGTAGAGGCCGGGAACGTCGGTGAGCACGACCAGCTTGCGGGCCCCGAGCGCCTCGGCGAGGGCCGCCGCGGCCGAGTCGGCGTTGACATTGTGGACGACCCCGTCGGCGTCGGGCGCGACGGTGGCGACCACCGGGATGCGGCCGGCCGCGATCAAGTCGTCCACGGCCGAGGTGTCCACCGTGCCGACGTCGCCCACCTGGCCGAGGTCGACCTCTTCCCCGTCGGCCAGCGTGGTGCGCCTGACCGCCGTGAAGAGCTTGGCGTCCTCGCCGGAGAGCCCGACCGCGAAGGGCCCGTGTTTGTTGATCAATCCGACCAGCTCGCGCCCGACCTGCCCGGTGAGCACCATCCGCACGACGTCCATGGCCTCGGGCGTGGTGACCCGAAGCCCGCCCCGGAACTCGCTCTGGATCCCCAGCCGGTCGAGCATTCTGCTGATCTGCGGCCCGCCACCGTGCACCACGACCGGCTTGATGCCGACGTACCGCATGAACACGATGTCGGAGGCGAAGGCCGCTTGCAACGAGGGGTTGATCATGGCGTTGCCGCCGTATTTGATCACCACCGTGGCGCCGTGGAACCGTTCCAGCCAGGGCAGGGCCTCGATGAGGACCTCGGCCTTGTCGTGCGGGGTCACGAGGAGTACGCCGAGTTCTCGTGCACGTAGGCGTGCGACAGATCGGTCGTCCAGATGGTCGCCGCCATCTCCCCCTCGCGCAGGTTGACCGTGATCGCCACGTCCCGGTTCTCGAGGTTGACCTTCGACCGGTCCTCGGCGGCCGACCCGCCCTTGCAGATCCACACGCCGTTGATCGCGACGTCCACCCGATCCGGCTCGAACGCCGCCGACGTCGTCCCCACCGCCGCGAGGATCCGTCCCCAGTTCGGGTCGTTCCCGAACAGCGCCGTCTTCACCAGGTTGTTCCGCGCGACGACCCGCCCCACCTCGACGGCGTCCGTCTCGCTGGCCGCGCCCTCGACGGTGATCGCGATGTGCTTGGTCGCGCCCTCGGCGTCCCCGATCAGCTGTTGCGCCAGGATGTGGCACACCTCGGTGACGGCCGCCGTCAGCTCCTCGGGCGACGGCTGAACGTCGGAGGCCCCGCTGGCCAGCAGCAGCACGGTGTCGTTGGTGGACATGCACCCGTCGGAGTCGATCCGGTCGAAGGTGACCCGGGTCGCCTCGCGCAGCGCCGCGTCCAGCACCTCGTTGTCGGCCGACGCGTCGGTGGTGACCACCACCAGCATCGTCGCCAGCGCCGGCGCCAGCATCCCGGCGCCCTTCGCGATCCCGCCGACCGACCAGCCGTCCTTGCGCACGACGGCGGTCTTGGCCACGGTGTCCGTCGTCATGATCGCCTCGGCGGCCCGATCGCCGCCGTCCTTCGCCAGCTCCTTGGCCGCCGCGGTGACCCCCGGTAGAAGCTTGTCCATCGGCAGCAGCTCGCCGATCAGCCCCGTCGAGCAGACCGCCACGTCGCCCGCGCCGATCATCTGCGGCTTCGGCCCGCCGCGCAGCACGGTCGCGACGTGCTCGGCGGTCGAGTGCGTGTCGCGGAAGCCCTGCGAGCCGGTGCACGCGTTGGCGCCGCCCGAGTTCAGCACGACCGCGCGCACGACGCCGCCCTTGAGCACCTGCTGGCTCCAGAGCACGGGCGCGGCCTTGACGCGGTTGCCGGTGAAGACGCCGGCCGCGGTGAAGTCGGGCCCGTCGTTGACGACGAGCGCCACGTCCGGGTTGCCGGTGGTCTTGAGCCCCGCGGCGACGCCGCTGGCCCGGAAGCCCTTGGGGTGGGTGACGGTCATGGTGCGACTCCGAACACGGACAGGCCCATGGTCTCGGGCAGGCCGGACATGAGGTTGGCGCACTGCACGGCCTGGCCCGCGGCGCCCTTGCCGAGGTTGTCCAGGGCGCTCACCACGACGATCCGGCCGGAGTCGACGTCGACGGTGGCCTGCAGGTGGCACGAGTTGGATCCGGCGGTCGCGGCCGTATGGGGCCACTGCCCTTCGGGCAGCACATGAACAAAAGCCTCGTTCGCGTACGCCTCCGTGAGCACCGCGCGGGGATCCCCCTGGTTCCGGAAGCGGGCGGTGACGGTCGCGAGGATGCCGCGGGGCATCGGGGCGAGGACCGGGGTCATCGAGAGCGACGTCGCGCCGGTCGCCTGCTTGATCTCGGGCACGTGCTGGTGGGCGCCGACCTTGTAGGGCGACAGATCGCCCATCACCTCGCTGCCCAGCAGGTTCACCGTGGCGTTGCGCCCCGCGCCCGACGTGCCCGAGCTGGCGACCACCACCACGTCGGCGGGGTCGGCGAGCCCGCTGGCGATCAGCGGCGCGAGCGCGAGAGTGACGGTGGCCGCATAACAACCCGTGTTGGCCACCCGGTCGGCGGTCGCGATCAGTTCCCGCTGACCCGGCAATTCGGGCAGCCCGTAGGTCCACGTCCCCGCGTGCTCGCCGCCGTAGTACCGGCGCCAGAGCTCCCCGTCCTTCAGCCGGAAGTCGGCGCCGAGGTCGACGATCTTGACGCCGGCCGGCAGCTGCGCCGCCAGCGCCGCCGACTGCCCGTGCGGAAGAGCAAGAAACACCAGGTCGGCGTCGGTCAGGCCGGCCGCATCGGTCGCGCCGAGCGTGAGGTCGAGGCCGGTCAATTGCGGGTGTACGGCGGCGACATGCGCACCCGCTTGCGAGTGCGCGGTGGCCGCGACGAGCTCGAACTCGGGGTGCCCCGCGAGCAGGCGGAGCAGCTCGCCCCCCGCGTACCCACTGGCGCCCGCGACCGCAACCCGGATTCCCATACCAACCTCCGCATGACTATGCAGAGAACCGTATCAAGCGGACCCGTCCGGCGGCAACCGAATACCCCTTGTAGTGGACGTCACGCCGCGCAGTTGCCGGTCGTGGACCCGGCTGAGCAGCAGAAGGCTGAGGATCGCGCCGACCGCCGCCATGAACATGTCCCACTGGGTGTCCCAGATGTCGCCCTGCGCGCCCAGGAAATCATCGGCCGCCGACCCGCCGATCAACGCGGAAGCCCACTCGAACAGCTCCCAGGTGGCGCTGACCGCCATCACGACGCACCAGACCAGCGCGCTGAGCCACCCGCCGGGCCGCAGCGGCGTGCGGCGCAGCAGGATCTCGCGAGCCACGATCGCCGGCACGAACCCCTGGGCCAGGTGCCCGAGCCGGTCGTACGGGTTGCGCGCCAACCCGAGAGCATCACGCACCCAGTCGCCCGCGGGCACCTCGGCGTACGTCCAGTGCCCGCCGATCATCAGGATGAGCGCCTGCGCCAGGATCAGCCGGTAGGCGAGCGGCGTCAGCGGAAACCGCCGGTACGTGAGAACGAGGATCGGCGCGGCGATGAGCGCCGCGAGCACCTCCAGGAACCAGGTGCCCAGTGACTTGGCCCCGATCGCGGAGACGACAAGGGCGACGATGCCGACCCCGAGCAGCACAGCGGGTTCGCGGCGGCGCGGCGGCGCGGCGGCGGATGCGGTAGCGGTCACCGGCCCAGCCTGCTCGATCGGCCGGACCGGGACCATGGGTACATCTACTCAATCAACGCCGCGAGGACTTCCACCTGCCCCGGATCGTCGCCGTAGCAGTACAGGACCACCTCGTCGGCGCCCAGCTCCCGATACTCCGCAACCGCCCCGGCCACGCACACCCCGGCATGGCAAGCCCCCAGCCCGGCGACCGAAAGGCCGCGACCGACCGCACCCACCGCGACCAGGCAACACCGGCGCCCCGCCCCGGCATTCTGTGATCGACAGGACCCGCCTAGTCGGGCTTACGCGGCGTGTAGGCGACCCGGAAGAATCCTCGGACCGGACGCGCGCCCAGGCCGAGGTTGTGCGTGAAGGCGATGGCCTTGGCCGGCGCCGACGTGTCCAGCTCGATGGTGGTGTCGTCGCGGCGGCCGCGGTTGGGGTCGTAGACCCGGACCGTCAGCCGACTGCCGTCGGTCTCGTAGGCGTAAGCGAGCACCTGATGGTTGAACGCCAGGTCCTTCGGGTTGCGCGACGCTACGGTCACGACGCCGAGCGGGACCGGCAGGCCTCGATCGAGGTCTCTCTTGATCTGCGGCCACTGCACGCGGACGGTGCGCCAGCTCAGGCCCCGCTCGACGATGACCTGGCGGCCGAACACCTTCATCGTGTTGTCGCCGTCGGGGAGGCTCATCCACTGGTAGTACTGGGCCACGCCGGCGGGGACGTGCCACGAGTCGATGAGCCTCGCGACGATGAAGCGGTAGAACGGGTCGCCGGCGGGCGGGCGGGCCGTCGCCGGCTCGCGGCCGGTCAGCCAGTAGTCCATCGCGGCGAAGACCATGCCGCCGCAGAGGCCGCCGGCGGCGTTGCCCAGGCCCAGCTCGCCGAACGGGGTGGGCACGACGACGGCGGGCTGCTGGGGCCACGCGTTGGTGAACGCGAAGCCGTGCTTCGTGGGCAGGAAACCGTCCGCCGCCATGCCGACACGCTAGCGCCGGCATGCCGGCGGAGGGAGATCTCCGTCGGCATGCCGACCCCATCACGCGTACGTGAGGTTGAAGCTGTTGCAGACGAAGTTGGACTGGCCGGCCGTGCCCGAGATCTCGAAGCCGAACTGGATCTCGCCGACCGTCACGTCGCCGTACCAGCCGTTGGTGCGCAGCCAGTTCAGAACGGACAGGACGTCGATGGTCGTGGCGCTCGTCTGGCTGGTGCGGATGAACGAGTACACCTGGTTGCTGCCGTTCGATCCACGGTAGACGTTCCACGTGTGGCCGCCGGCCGAGACGTTGCGGGCCGACGGGACGGCCCCGTTGGCGTCGTACGACTCGGCGATCGGGCCGACCGCGCCGTGCTGGTTGGTCCAGATCATGACCTCGTACGCGTAGTTGTTGGCCCAGATGTCGTAGGCCGTCTCGTAGTCGCCGTCCGCGGGCACCGCGACGTTGAACGAGCTGGAGATCGAGCTCAGGGAGCTCAGGGTGCGGTTCAGCGTCTTGCCCGTGTGCGGGTACGACTTCACGCCGCTCGTCCGCGGCTGGTTGGACACCACGCCCCAGTTGGTGCCGGTCCGGGCCCAGATCGTCTGCGAGCCCGCGGCGCCGCCCCACACGTCGTTGTTCAGCGTGTAGCCGTTGTTGGTCCACGAGTCGTACTGGCCAGTGGCGACCCAGGCTGCATCCGACGGGACGCCGCCGGGATTGCCGGTGGGGGTCGTGGTCGGCGGCGTGGTCGTGGGCGAGGTGGTCGTGGGCGAGGTGGTCGGGTTGGTCACGCCGCCGGTGCAGGCGGCGCCGTTGAGGGTGAAGCTCGCCGGCGCCGGGTTGCTGCCGGTCCACGAGCCGTTGAAGCCGAACGACTGGGAGCCGTTGGTGGCGATCGAACCGTTGTAGCCGGCATTCTTCGCCGTCACGGTCGCGCCGCTCTGGGTGAGTGTGGTGTTCCACGATTGGGTCACCGTCTGACCGGTGCCGAACGACCACACCAGCGTCCAGGAACTGACCGCGTCGCCCAGGTTCTTGATGGTGACATTGGCGCCGAAGCCGCCGGGCCATTGGCTGCTCACCTGATAGGTGACGGCGCAGCCGGCCGCCGCGGACGCCGGGAGCGCCGTGACGACCCCGGCGCCGGCCGCGATGCCCAGGCTCGCGGCCAGGCACGCGGCGAGATTTCGCCTACGCATGTCGGATCCCCTCACTGAATTCGGGTCCACACGGGCGTCACCTGCGACTTTGCCTGTCGAAGCGCTTCGACAGGCGGGCCCAAAGTTTCATGAACGTCAATGCGGTATTGCGGCGATGTTAGGTCCGGACCGGCGCGCGGGGCAAGGTTGTGTCCGAATTGTCCAGGCAAGCTGTGCAACAAACCTGCAAACGGAACTCATTGACCCGGGTATATAAGCGAGTGAGGATTTCTTCACGGAATACCGTCCCCGGAACCGTTCCCCTCCGGCCGCGGCGCCGTTTTCCCATGCATTTTTGCAGAGGCCGCCGGTTCCGAATTGCGACAAGGAGAAATGCATGGCACCCCACCCTCGCGCTCGCCGGCTCCGCCGGCTAGCCGGTGCCGGCGGGCTGGTCACGCTGGTCACGGCGGGCCTCTTCGTCACCGTCACGAACGCCGAGGCGGCCACCGTCTTCAGCGCCGACTTCGAGAACGGCAGCGCCGCCGGCTGGTCCAAATCGGGCGGCACCTGGTCGGTCGTCGCGGACGGCTCCCAGGTTCTGCAGCAGTCCGATTCCGGCAGTGAGCGCGCCCGCGAGTTCGCCGGCGACTCCAGCTGGACCAACTACTCGGTGCAGGCCCGGGTCAAGGCCACGTCGTTCGCCTCCACCGCGGGCGTCGTGTCGCTGACCGCCCGCGCGAGCGGTGCGACCAAGATGTACCGGTTGTCGCTGACGGGCGGCAACCGGGTCCAGCTGGAGACCATGAACGGGTCGGCGGTGACCGTTCTTGCCGGCATCAACCAGACGATCTCCACCAGCACCTTCTACACGCTGAAGCTGACCGTCAACGGCAGCACGATCAGCGGCACCGTGAACGGCGCCGGCGTCGGCAGCGTGACCGACTCGACGATCGGCGCCGGCCGGATCGGCCTGCTGACCGAGCACGCCGCGGGCCGCTTCGACGACGTGATCGTGGACAACGGCGGCGGCACCACGCCCACGTCGAGCCCCACATCCAACCCGACGACCAGCCCGACCACCCCGCCTACGACCCCGCCGACCACGCCGCCGACCACCCCGCCGACGACCGGCCCGACAATGCCGCCCACCACCGGCGCGATCTACGCGGCGCCGAACGGCACGGCGGGCGCGGCCGGCACCCAGGCGGCGCCCACGACGGTCACCGACGCGATCACCCGGATCGCCGCGGGCGGCACGATCTACCTGCGCGGCGGCGCCTACAACCTCTCGTCGACGGTCACGATCGCCGCCGGGAACAACGGGACCTCGAGCGCACGCAAGACGCTCTCGGCGTACCCGGGTGAAGTGCCGATCTTGAACTTCTCGGCCCAGGCGGAGGACTCGGCGAACCGCGGGCTCGCCGTCAACGGCAACTACTGGCGCGTGTACGGGATCGTGGTCGAGCGCGCCGGCGACAACGGCATCTTCGTGGGCGGCAGCAACAACATCATCGAGCGGACCGTGACCCGCTACAACCACGACACGGGGCTTCAGCTGTCCCGGATCGCGTCGGACACCCCGCAGGCGCAATGGCCGGCGAACAACCTGATCGTCAGCGCCGAGTCGCACGACAACGCCGACTCGGACGGCGAGGACGCGGACGGCTTCGCCGCGAAACTCACCGTCGGCAGCGGCAACATCTTCCGGTACGACGTCTCGCACAACAACATCGACGACGGCTGGGACCTGTACACGAAGAGCGACACCGGCGCGATCGGCCCGGTCACCATCGAGTACTCGCTGTCCTACAACAACGGCACGCTGACCGACGGCTCGCAGGCCGGCGCCGGCGACCGCAACGGCTACAAGCTGGGCGGCGAGGACATCGCGGTCAACCACACCGTCACGCACAGCATCGCGTACAAGAACGGGAAGCACGGCTTCACCTACAACAGCAACCCGGGCTCGATGACGATCTCCAACAACGTCGCCGTCGACAACACCGAGCGGAACTTCTCGTTCGACGCGGGCACGTCGGTGTTCCGCAACAACACCTCGTGCCGCAGCTCGAGCGGCACGAACGACCGCATCATCGGCAACTCGGACAGCTCGAACCAGTTCTGGTCGGGCACGAACGGCGCCCGCTGCACCACCTACAGCGGCGCGCTGGGCTGGTCGTTCGCCTCGAACGGCACGCTCCAGGTGACCTTCGCCGGCAAGGTCGTCAACCCCTGACTCCGGGGGCGGGCCGGCTTCCCACGAGCCGGCCCGCCCTCGGGCGTTGACAGACGTCTATCTATACCGGACGGTCGGAGCATGTCTCGTCCTCGTTTGTGGCTCGCCGCGACGCTCCTCGCGACGACCCTGTTCGCCGCGGCCGCCGGCCCGGCCCTCGCCGCCGCGCCCGCGCCCACCGACCTGCGGGCCACCGCCGTGACCCCGGTCTCGATCACGCTGTCCTGGACCGCGTCCCCGGGCGCCACCGGCTACCAGATCACCTACTACCAGGCCTTCAACGACGTGATCTGGTCGCAGGCCGCCGGGAACGTCACCACCGCGACGGTCACCGGCTACATCCTCCCGACCCGGCAGTACTCGTTCCGGGTCAGCGCCCTCGACGCCGACGGCTACTCGCCGGCCAGCAACACGGTCACCGTCGTCACCCCGGCATCCACCACCGGGGACACGACGCCGCCCGCCACGCCCGCGAACTTCCGGATCACCGAGGTCACCGCGACCGGCCCGGCGCTGGCCTGGGACGCCGCGACCGACGACGTCGGCGTCACCGGGTACGACGTCTACCTCTTCGACGGCTGGTACACCTCGACGCTGCTCGGCTCCACCACCGGCACCGCGATCACCGTCCCGTTCGGCAACTCCAGCACCGGGATGCGCAACTACTACGCCCGCGCCAGGGACGCCGCCGGCAACGTCTCGATCGCTACGAACACCGTCCGGGCGCAGCCCCCGACGACGCCCACCACGCCGCCGGCGCCGACCTGCAACGTCACCTACAAGACCACCTCGGAGTGGAGCGGGGGCTTCGTCGCCGAGATGACGGTGACCAACGCCACCGCCACGGCGATCAGCAACTGGGCCGTGACGCTGACCATGGGCGGCGACCAGACCGTCGCCCAGACCTGGAACGCCACCTTCACCCAGTCCGGATCGACGGTCACGCTCACCGGCGAGCGCTGGAACCGCACGATCCCGGCCGGCGGCAGCGCCACGGCAGGCCTGCTGGGCCGCTGGCACGCCAGTAACGCCGGCCCGACGAGCGCCACCCTCGACGGAGCCGCCTGCACCCTGGCCTGACCCGCGACCGCGGCTGTCCCGCCACGTATGGAGGGGCAGCCGCGGCCGGGGAAACGGGCAGGGGTGGTATGACTGTCCGCATGGCAGACAAGACGATCATCGCGATCCGGGAGGCCGCGGCCGCGTACGCCGAGGCCGTCCGCACCACCCAGCGCTACTTCGACAGGGTCGAGGACACCGACGACCCCTCGGTCCTGGTCGAATACGCGACGCTCGTCGAGCGCGAGAAGGAGGCCGCCGAGGCGCGGCTGGACGCCATCGAGGCCGCCGGCATCGAGGCGCCAAGCATCGATGAAAGTGATTCAGATAGCTGAGTGAACAGTTCCGGAACCGGGGCGGGGTGCCGGAACCGGTTCCGGACTGGAAGACTGCCGGTTGTTAGCGTTCCACAGACCGTGCCACCGCGGTCGTGACGACCGGAGGCACGAGTGCCCGCTGATCTTCTCCCGTACCGGGATCCGGCCCTGCCCGTCGAGCAGCGTGTCGACGATCTGCTCGCCCGCATGACCTTGCCGGAGAAGGTCGGCCAGATGCTGCAGCTGGACGCCCGCAACGACGTCAAGGAGATCGTCAGCGAGAAACTGGCCGGCTCGATCCTGCACACGTCGCCGGCGAAGATGCTGGAGGCGATCGACCTGGTCGCCAAGACCCGGCTGCAGATCCCGCTGCTCACGGCAGAAGACTGCATCCACGGCCACTCGTTCTGGCCGGGCGCCACCATCTTCCCGACGCAGCTGGCGATGGCCGCGACCTGGGACGCCGCGCTGGTGGAGCGGGCCGCCCGGATCACCGCCCTCGAGGTGGCCGCCACCGGCATCCACCAGACCTTCTCCCCCGTCCTGTGCATCACCCGCGACCTGCGCTGGGGCCGGGTCGACGAGACGTTCGGCGAAGACCCGCACCTGATCGGCGAGCTGGGCGCCGCGATGGTCCGCGGCTACCAGGGCAAGGGCCTCGACGACCCGACCGCGATCCTGGCGACCGCCAAGCACTTCGCCGGCTACTCCGAGACGCAGGGCGGCCGGGACGCCAGCGAGGCCGACATCAGCCCGCGCAAGCTGCGCTCGTGGTTCCTGCCGCCGTTCGAGCGGGTCGCGCGCGAGGGCTGCCAGGTCTTCATGCTCGGCTACCAGTCGATGGACGGCGTGCCGATCACCGCGAACAAGTGGCTGCTCAACGACGTGCTCAAGGGCGAGTGGGGTTTCACCGGCACACTGGTCACCGATTGGGACAACGTGGGCCGGATGGTCTGGGAGCAGAAGGTCTGCGCCGACTACGCCGAGGCCGCGGCGGTCGCGGTCCGCGCCGGCAACGACCTGGTCATGGTGACGCCGGGCTTCTTCGAGGGGGCCCAGGAGGCGGTGGCGCGGGGCCTGCTGCGCGAGGACGAGATCGACGACGCGGTCCGGCGGATCCTGCGGCTCAAGTTCGAGATGGGCCTGTTCGAAGACCCGCGGGCGCCGTCGGCGTCACGCCAGCAGGAGGTCATCGGCATCCCGGCCCACGCCGAGCTGAATCTCGACGTCGCGCGGCGGTCGCTGGTGCTGCTGCGCAACGACGGCATCCTCCCCCTGAATCCGGAGAAATTCCGGCGAATCGCCGTCATCGGGCCGAACGCCGACCACCCCCAGTCCCAGCTGGGCGACTGGTCGGGAAATTCCGGACAGGTCGACTGGATGCCGGACGGCCACCCGCGCGAGCTGATCGACACGGTTCTCGACGGCTTCAAGAAGATCGCCCCGGCGAACTGGGACGTCACGCACGCACGCGGCGCCGACATCGAGCGCCTGGTCCCCGACCCCGAGGGCGAGACCTATCCCGACGGCCAGCCCCGGCCGCCGATCTCGCAGGCCGCGCCGGTCGACGGCCACCTGATCTCGCTCGCCGGCGACGAGGCGATCCGGGCCGACTACGCGGTCGTGGTGGTCGGCGACACGGTCAACCTCACCGGCGAGCACAAGTCGACGGCGACGCTCGAGCTGCAGGGTGGGCAGATCGCGCTGCTCGACGCGATCGCGGCCACCAAGACGCCGATGATCGTGGTGCTGCTCAACTCGAAGCCGTGCGTGCTGCCGGAATCGGCGCTCAACGCCGCGGCGATCATCCAGGCGTTCAACCCGGGCATGCGCGGCGGCCGGGCGATCGCCGAGCTGGTGCTGGGCCTGATCGAGCCGAGCGGGCGGATGCCGCTGTCGGTGCCGCGGCACGTGGGACAGCAGCCGGTCTACTACAACCAGATCCGCGGACAGCACGGGAAGCGGTACGCCGATCTGACCCAGGAGCCGCTCTTCGTGTTCGGCGAGGGCCTGTCGTACACGACCGTCGCCTACCGCGACCTGACCGTTTCCCCCACCGTCGGGGCGACCGGGACCATCCGCGCGGAGGTCACGCTCACGAACACCGGCGCGAGGCCGTCGCTGGAGACAGTTCAGGCGTACGTCAGCGACCTGGTCACCAGCGTCACGTGGGCCGTCAAGGAGCTCAAGGGGTACCGGCAGGTCATCGTGCCCGCGGGCGAGTCGGTGACGGTCACCGTCGAGGTTCCGGCGACGGCGTGCTCGCTGGTCACGGCCGACGGCCGGCGGGTGGTCGAGCCCGGCGACTTCGAGCTGCTGGTCGGCCCGTCGTCACGCGAGCGTGACCTGCTGCGGGCGCCCTTCACGATTCGCTGACGCGGGCCGCGGCGATCCGGGTCAAGGCAAAACCCAGTTTCGCGTACGTGTTGAGCGCGCCCACGTTCCAGTAATCGACGATCAGCCCGACCCGCCCGCGCCCGGCCAGAAGCTCGTTCGTCACGAACGCGCACACCTGCCGGGCGAGGCCACGACCGCGGGCCTCGGCGCGGGTCGCCACCCCCGCCAGGAGCCCGATCTCGGCCGTCGACCAGGCGTCCGCGGCGACCGCCAGCAAGGTTCCGTCGTCGCCGCGGACACCGGCCCAGCGCTTCACCCCGGGGTCGCGCGGTTTCGCGTACGAGTCGGGAAAGGCCTCGTCGAGCAGCGCCGTGACCTGCGGCAATTCGTCGGCATGCAGCCAGGTCGCGCCGGTTTTCGCGGCCGGCACGGGCGCGGTGACATCCATCCAGCCGAATTTTCCCGCCACCTCGAGCGCCGGGATCCGCTCGGCGACCGCGACGATGACCTCCTCGTCGCCGATCGGCCGGAACGTCTTCTCGATGTTCGGCAGGACCTCGTCGGTGAGCAGGCGCACGACCGCGTCCGGCTCGCCGTGGATCGCCAGCCGATCGCGGCGGCTCAGGTTCGCGCAGGCCACGGCGATCGCGTCCGGCCGCTCCCAGATCGTCGCCCCCGGCTGCCCCGCCGCCCACCGCACCACCGGAAAGTCGATCACGCCGACCATGTTGACACGGGCTGGCATCGTCGGCCGCGTGCTGATCCGCCTGCTGCGCCGCGTCATCCTGCCGGGCGCGCTCCTCACCGCTCTGGCCGTGATCGCGATGACATCGTGCTCACTCTGGGTGAGCATCAAGGCCGCAGGTCACGTGTACGACGAGCAGACGGTTCCCGCGGCGCCGGTCGCGATCGTCCTCGGCGCCGAGGTCTACCCCGGCGGTACCCCGTCCCCGTTCCTGGCCGCCCGCCTCGACATCGCCCACCGCCTGCTGGAGGCCGGCAAGGTCCGCGCGATCCTGGTGTCCGGCGACCACCGCCGCTGGGACTACGACGAGCCCGGCGCCATGCAGGTGTACCTGGTCGCCCGCGGCGTTCCGGCCCAGCAGGTCGTCCTCGACCACGCCGGCTTCGACACGTACGACTCGTGCGCCCGCGCCAAGCGCGTCTTCGGCATCGCCAAGGCCATCGTGGTCACCCAGAGCTACCACATCGACCGCGCCGTGGCCCTATGCCGGGCCCAGGGCATCGACGCGACCGGCGTGGGCGACAACTCGGTCCGCATCTACCGGGGTCCGTGGGCGCACTCGATGTTCCGCGAGCGCGGCGCGATCGTGAAGGCCGCCGCCGACGCCCTCGCCCACCGTGACCCGGTCTTCCTGGGCCGCCACGAGCCCGGCATCGACGACGCGCTGCGCCTGAGCTGACCTCACAGCCTCGCCCGGGCCGGTTCTTAGCTGATTCTTAGACGCATCGGCATCGACCTCCCAGGAAGCGCGTCGATCCTTGGGGTCGAAGTCACCCCGGCATGGAGACCTTGATGACCGATAACCCGCGCCCCGACGAGCCCACCCAGCCGATCAACCAGCCGGCCCCCGGCTCGACGCCGCCCGGTTCCACACCCGCCGCCACGCCCGGTGGTTCCACGCCCGCTGCCGCACCCGGTGGTTCCACGCCCACCGACCCGGCCCAGCCACCGCCCCAGCCGGCGCCCAAGCCGGCGCCGGCCGCCCCCGCGGCCATTGACGCACCGCCCGCCCAGGCCCCTGCGGCCCCGGCCGGCCCCGCCGATGTCCCGCCCGGCCAGCTGCCGCCGCCTCATGCCGCGCAGGCCGGTCCCGCCACCGCGCCGCCCGGCCAGGTGCCACCGCAGCAGGCCTGGCAGTCGGCCGCCCCGCCGCAGCAGCGCTGGTGGAACCGCCGCGTCCCCCTTCTCCTCGCCGCGGCCCTGCTGCTGGTCGGTTGCGCGCTCGGCGCCGGCTTTGTCCTGGTCGGCGCGGTCGTCTCGCACTTCGACGGCAACGACCGCGGCCGCCCCACCATGCGCCACGACGGCTACGGCCCCGGCGACCGGCGCGGCGGCGACGGCCTGCGCAACCGCGACGGCCGCGGCTTCCCGCCCGGCCAAGGCAACCGCCCGAACCCCAACAATCCCAACCCGGTCCCCACCGCGCCGTCCATCTCTCCCTCCCCCGCCACCACGTCCTGACGACCGCCCCCTTCCCCGCCACCCGCGTCCTGACGACCACCCCCTTCCCCGCCACCACGTCCTGACGACCACCCCCCTCCCCCGGCCGCGAACAGACATCGACGGCCATGGACATGACGCGGCCGGGGGACGAGAGTGGTCGGCATGCCCAAGTCGACGAGGCGAACGTTTCTGACGGTGTCCGCGGCGACCATCGCCGCCGGCGTCTCCGGTGAGGCGCAAGCGGCCGAGCGCCGCAATCCCTCCCCCGCGCCCGAACTGCGCGCGATCCTTCGCGACATCGACCCCCAGCGGATCGAGGCGACCATCCGCCGCCTCGTCGCTTTCGGCACCCGGCACACCCTGTCGGTGCAGGACGACCCGAACCGCGGCATCGGCGCGGCCCGGGACTGGCTCTTCGCCGAGCTCCAGCGCTACGCCGCCACCTCGTCGGGCCGGATGACGGTCGAGCTCCAGTCGTTCATCCAGCCCGTCTCCTCCCGGATCCCGGTGCCGACCCGCATCACCAACGTGGTGGCCAGGCTGCGCGGCAGCGTCACTCCCGAGCGCGTGTACGTGGTGACCGGCCATTACGACTCGCGAGTGACCGACGTGATGAACGCGACCAGCGATGCCCCCGGCGCCGACGATGACGCGTCGGGCGTGGCGGTCGTCCTCGAACTGGCCCGCGTGCTCGCCACCCGTACCCCCGAAGCGACCATCGTCCTCGCCGCCGTGGCCGGGGAGGAGCAGGGCCTCTACGGCTCCGACCACCTCGCCCAGTCGTTCAAGGACGCGGGCGCGGACGTACAGGCGATGTTCTCGAACGACATCGTCGGGACGGGCAACGCGCACGACGGCACCGCGAACGACCCGCGCACGGTCCGGCTGTTCGTCGAGGGGGTGCCGACCGCCGAGACCGCGGCCGAGGCCACGATCCGCAAGAGCGTCGGCGGCGAGAACGACGGCCCGTCGCGTCAGCTGGGCCGCTTCGTCGACGACGTGGCGAGCAACGAGCAGACGGGCATGCGGGTCCGCACGATCTGGCGTCGCGACCGCTACCTGCGCGGCAGCGACCACATCTCGTTCCTGCTGCGCGGCTACCCCGCGGCCCGCTTCACCGAGCCGCGCGAGAACTTCGCTCACGAGCACCAGGACGTCCGCGTCGAGAACGGCGTCCAGTTCGGCGACCTGATCGAGTTCTGCGACTTCGCGTACATCGCCCGCGTCGCCCGGGTGAACGCCGCCGCCCTCTGGTCGCTCTCCCAGGCCCCCGGCACCCCCAAGGGCGTGGTCATCGACACAACCCAGCTCACCAACGAGACGACGCTGCGCTGGAACCCGAATCCCGAGCCCGACCTGGCCGGGTACGAGATCGTCTGGCGGGAGACCACGGCCCCCGACTGGACCCACTCCCGCAAGGTCGGCAACGTCACCACCTTCACCATCGACCTCTCGAAGGACAACGTCTTCTTCGGCGTACGCGCCCTGGACCGCAACGGCAACCGAAGCCCCGCCGCCGCGCCACAGCCGTCAAGCTGAGCCGTTTGTCGTCTGTTTCAGGTGGCGGATCGGCTGAGAACGCGAGCGTGACGGTGACACCATGTCGACCATGACGGTCGACTACACGGTCCGGCTGCGTTTCGGGGAGACATCCCGCGCCGCCGCCACGCACACCAACCTGTCCGCGGTCCGGCTCGACGGCCACGTGCTCTGGATCGCCGGCGACGAGACCGCGACCATCGAGCGCCTGCTCGCCGACCAGCCCGAGAAGGCCACCGAGTTCGGCGACGAGACGACTTTCCGCCTGGCCGACTTCGTCGACCTGCCCGGCGAGGACGTGAACGAGGAGGCCGACGTCGAAGGCCTCGCCCGCGGCGGCCAGTTCCTGTGGGCGGTCGGCTCGCACAGCCTCCGCCGCAAGCAGATCAAGAACCAGCACGAGGGCAAGCAGGCTCTGAAGCGCTTGGCGCGGGTCGAGGGCCAGGAGAACCGCCAGATTCTCGTACGCCTCCCGATCGCCGACATCGACGGCGTCCCCACTCCCGTCCGCGAGATCGAGATCGACGGCCAACGCCACCGCGCCGCGGCCCTGCGCCGCCGCGACAACTTGCGCTCCCTGCTGCGCGACGACGAGCACCTGGGCCCGTTCCTCCCGATCCCCGGCAAGGACAACGGCCTGGACATCGAGGGCATAGCCGTCCGCGGCGACCGCGTCTACCTGGGCCTGCGCGGCCCCGTCCTGCGGGGTTGGGCATTCGTCCTGGAGCTGCGCCCGTACGTCTCCGAGGACGACCCCGACCGCCTGCGCCTGCGCGACTTCCCCGACGGCCTCCCCTACCGCAAGCACGTCCTCGACCTGGAGGGCCTGGGCGTCCGAGACCTCTGCCCCGACGGCGACGACCTGCTGATCCTGGCCGGCCCCACCATGGACCTGGACGGACCCGTCCGCATCTACCGCTGGCACCAGGCCGCCCACTCCGAGATCCCGACGATCGTCCGCGACAACCTCATCACCAGAGAGCTGGATCTCTCGTACGGCGAGGGCGACGATCACGCCGAGGGCCTGAGCATGCTGGGCGCCGACCGAGTCCTGGTCGTCTACGACAGCCCCGCCACCCACCGCCTGACCAACGACGGCGCCGTCATCGCCGACGTCGTGCTCCTGCCCCCCAAGCCCTGACCACCGAACACCGCACAGCCGGCCCCGGGCGACACACCCGTGTTCGCGCCCGGCCGCGCACGGCCAGCCCGAGCACGACCCGTCCCGCCGACCGGACGGCCACGCTGGGCGGCCATGGCCCCGCGACCGGCCACCCGAGTGCGGCCACCTCCGCTCACCAGGTGGTCACGCCGGCGTGCCATCGCCCGAACCGCGGCCGGCCACCCCAGTGCGGCCACCTCCGCTCACCAGGTGGTCACGCCGGCGTGCCATCGCCCGAACCGCGGCCGGCCACCCGAGTGCGGCCACCTCCGCTCACCGGGCGGTCACGCCGGGAGGGCCATCGCCCGCGACCGGTCACCCCGAGTGCGGGCAGACGGGCGGCGGGGAGCGGACGGCGACCGACGGGCAGCGGGCGGCGGGCGACAGACAGCGGACTGCCAAGCTACTCGGGGGCGGCGAGCAGCTTGGCAGGCGGCGGACAGCTGGCGGCGGGCTACTCGCGGGCGGCGAGCAGGGTGATCGGGGCCCGGTGGGTGGCGGACCAGGCCGTGATCAGGCTGGTCGCGCCGGTCACCAGCAGCGCGACCGCGCACACCGCGCCGATCAGAGGCCAGGGCAGGGTCAGGGTGCCCCGGCCCGTCACGGCGGCTGTCGAGCTAACGGCGGCCAGGACGGCGCCCGCCGCGGCCACGGCGCCCAGCAGGAGGCCGGCCACCGTGACGGCGGAGGACTCGAGCAGGGCCGAGCGGATCACCTGAGCCCGGGTAAGCCCGGTGATGCGGGCCTCGGCGAACTCTCGGCGGCGGGCCGCGGCGCCGATCACCACCGAGTTGACCACGCCGATCAGGGCGTAGAGGCCGCCCAGGCCCATCACGACCAGCATGATTTTGTCGCTGGTCTCGCTGCGCGACTTCGCGTCGGTCTTCAGCCACTCGTCGAGGGCGGAGACCGCGCCGATCCGGGACAGGGCGGCCCGCGTGGCGGCCACGTCGGCCCCGGGAGTCAGCGTCACGAAGGAACGGGTGGGCGACTCCGCCAGCACGTCGGCGGGCACGAGGCCGGGCGGGAGCAGCAGGTTCGCTCCGCCGCTCATCGTGGCGGGCACGGCCGCGACCACCGGCACCTCGCCGAGGTCGGCGCCGGGCAGCTTCACGGCGACCGTGCCGTGCGTCGGCACGTCACCGCCGGGGCCGGCCGCCACCGCCCGGCCGCTCAGGGCGCCCAGCGAGCCGGCGGCAGGCGCCGAGCCGGAGCCAGACCCGGAGCTGGAACCGGAGCCGGAGCCGGAGCCGGAGCCGGAGCCGGTGGAGTGGACCTCGGCGTAGGCGGCCGGGTCGATGACCAGCGCCGAGCCCGTTTCGGTCTCGGCGTCCTCGCCGTGGCCGGTGGTCAGCGTCACCGGGACGGAGGTCTCGGTGGAGGCCGACGCCACACCGGGGACGGCCAGGACGGCCTTGCCGGCGGGGCCGGTGGTCTCGACGACCAGGTCGGCGTGGGTCTGGCGGCGTAGTTCGTCGATGCCGGACGCGGTGAACGACGCGCTGGCGGCGGACGTGCCGACCACGAGCGCCACCAGGACGATCAGCGGGGCGGCGACCGAGGCGCTGCGGCGGCGGGCGTCCCACAGGTTGGCCCGGGCCAGGGCGCCGGCCACGCCGGAGCCGGTGGGCAGGAGGCGGCCCAGCAGCGGCACGACCAGCGGGCTCAGCGCGGCGGCGGCGATGGCCGCCGGCAGTGGGACGTTCATGGCCATGGCGGGCCCGCCGGCGGGGCCGCCGTGCGGGGCGATGATGATCAGGGCGAGGGCGCCGCCGAAGAAGAGCAGGCCAGCCAGCCAGCGCGTCACGGTCATCACGCGGGCGGCCTCGCCGGTCTCGCGCAAGGCTTCCAGAGGACGGACGCGCGCCGCGCGGCGAGCCGCGACCATCGCGCCGGCCACGGCCAGGACGATGCCGGTGCCGAAGGAGACGGCCAGGATCCACCGGCGCCACTCGCCCTCGAAGCCGGGCGGGACGAAGCCCAGGCGGCGCATCAGCCAGGTCTGGGCCGACATCACGGCCAGGCCCAGGGGCACGCCGGCCGCGGCGCCGAGGCCGCCCAGCAGCACGGCCTCGCCCAGGAGCAGCCGCCGCACCTGGCCCCGGCTGCCGCCGACGAGCCGTAGCAGGGCGAGGTCGCGACGCCGCTGGGCGACCGTGAAGGCGAAGGTGGAGCTGATGATGAAGCCGGCGAGGAACGTGGCGATGCCCAGCACCAGGCCGAGCATCGAGACGACCGCGGCGGTGTTGTCGGAGAGCTCCATGCGCTCGGCCTCGCTCAGGCCGGCCGGCGGGTCGTAGGTGGCCGCCGAGATCAGCAGCAGGAGCGACGACTGCACGAGCGCGACGCCCAGGGTCACGGAGAGGAACGCGCCGGCGAAGAGCTGCCAGCGCTCGGCCAGGCCGGCCCGGCTCATGCCCATCATCGCCCGGCCTCCCCACGGCTCGGGTGGGCGACCGGCCGCGGAGCGTCGGCCTCCCAACTGGCCAGGCGGTCGGCGACCTCGCGCGGGCCGGCGCCGGCCAGGTGGTCGACGACGCGGCCGTCGCGGAGGAAGACCACCGCGTCGGCCCGGGCCGCGGCGAGGGGGTCGTGGGTGACCATCACGATGCTCTGGCCGGCATCGGCCATCTGGCGCAGCAGGTCGAGCACCGTGCGGGCGGACGAGGAGTCGAGGGCGCCGGTCGGCTCGTCGGCGAAGAGGACCTCGGGACGGGTGACCATGGCGCGGGCGATGGCGACGCGCTGCTGCTGGCCGCCGGAGAGCTCGCGCGGGCGGTGTTTGGCGCGGTCGGCCAGGCCGACGGCGGCGAGGGTCTCGCGCACCTCGGCGCCGCGCGGGCGGCGGCCGGCCAGGCGCAGCGGAAGCGCCACGTTCTGCGCGGCCGTCAGCGAGCCGATCAGGTTGAAGCTCTGGAAGACGAAGCCGATGCGGGTGCGCCGCAATGCGGTCAGCTCGCGATCGGCGATCAGAGTGAGGTCGGTGTCGCCGACCAGCACCTGGCCCCCGTCGACCCGCTCGAGGCCCGCGGCGCAGTGCAGCAACGTGGACTTGCCGGAGCCGGACGGGCCCATCACGGCCGTCCAGCCGCCGCGGGGGAATTCGACTGTCACATTGTCGACAGCTCGGACCGCGGCGGAGCCACGGCCGTAGACCCGGCTCACCCCGCGCAGCGTGACGGCCGCATCTGCCCTGGTCATGGTCGTTGTCGTCATGGCAAGAACGCTATGGCGGGCAGAGATCGAAGTCGTTACAGCGGGCACCCGTCCTGGGGGTGGTGCCAGCACTACCTAGGCCTCGCTACTCATGCACTGCCACCACCGTCATCAATAGGGTCACCCCATGGCAAAAAGGCGGAGATGGCCGTGGGTGGTCGGGCTTGTCGTCGTGGTCGCTCTGGGCGCGGGTGCGGCATTTCTCCTCGTACGGGATCCGCTCACGCTCCCCGGCGACCACGAGGTCGACGTGTACGCGGTGAACGACGACATCTCCACCGAGGTCAGCGAACCGCCGGGCCTGTTCGGCCGCGCGCTGGGCATGTGCGACGCCGACACGTACTACGCGAAGGACGGCGACCGGCACCTGTGCCTGGTGCTCAACGGCCCGCTCGGCACGGTCCGCGCGAGCCGCGCCGACGGCCAGGTCAAGGTGGCCGGCGACCAGGTCGCGAAGCTGAAAACCATGGCCGCTCAGGACACCGGCACCCCCAAGCCGACCACCACCCTGGTGCTGATGTCGGGCGGCCCCGCGGCCCTGATTCCGGTGGCCGGCCTGTCCGGCGACGCCGCGGTCAGTGTGCCCGCCCTGGGCTGAGACGTGACACTTGCCTGACTCGCCGTGCACCGCACGTCACATTGCGTCGCCTACAGTCGACGCACATACTTGGGGTCCCGCTATGAGGTGACTCCATGACGGACGATCTCTCCGGCCGGACAGCGTTTGCCGACGCCCTGGCCAGGCTCCGGACGAGCCGTGGACTGAACAAGAAAACGCTGGCGCGGATGATGGGCTTCGACCCGTCCTACGTCAGCCACGTGGAGAACGGACGGCACCGCCCGACGCTGGAATTCGCGGCCCGGGCCGACGCCGTTCTGCGTACCGGCGGCGAATTGTCGGCCGCCTTCGACGATTTCCTGGCCGAGACCCACACCGAGACCCACCCGTCGCCGCGCACGACCCGCACGGTCGTGCAGATGTCGCGGGGCCTGGTGGTGCGCCGCGAGGAGGCGGCGCTCACCCTTGGCGACGACGGCTACTACCGCATCCGCATCCTGCGCGAGGTGCACAACGCGGGCGACCAGCCGGTCACCCGCTTCCCCGTACGCATCGAGGTCGACGCCCACCCCGCCGACCCGACGCTGTCGCGCGACTTCTACCGGGACAATCCGATCACCCTCGCGGAACTCGACTTCCAGGCCACCTTCGACGGCGAGCCGGCCCGCTGGGAACTGGTGAAGGACTGCGACGCGTACAAGAAGATCTATGTTTTCTTCGAGCCTCGCGGCCTGCCGGCGCCGATCTACCCGGGGCGATCGGCCACGATCGTCTGCGCCTATCGGGTGCACGCCACGAAATGGGGCAACTGGTTCGAGAGGGAGATCCGCTGGCCCACCGAGCAACTGTCGGTCCAGCTGCGTTTCCCCGACAGCATGGGCGTACGACTGACCGGCCGCGAGGTGACTTGGAGCGGCGACCGCACCCTGCCCACCGAGCTGACCTCGGCCACCCGCGACGGCATGACGAACTACTCGTGGAGCACGTCGGTGCCGCCCCTCACGAATCAGTACCGGTTCGATTGGAAGGTCGCGTAGCAGACCGGTACTCCGCCACCGGGATCAACCGCGTCCCGGGCACCCGGACCTCGTCGAAGAGCACTTTGTTCAGATGGTCGATCTCGTGCATGACCGAACCGGCCATGCCCGGACCGAACCGCGTGACGCGCGTGACCCCGGCGAGGTTCTGGTGCTCGATCTCGACGAGCGCGGGCCGCTCGACCAGCCCGCGCCAGTCGAACATGCTCAGGCAGCCCTCGTAGCGTTCCGCGTGGCCTTCCTGCGCCAGCACCCGCGGGTTGAGCAGCTCGAGGAACTCGGCGCCGGGCTCCCGCACGAGCACCGCGGCCCGGTCGACGCCGATCTGCGGCGCCGCGATGCCGGTGATGCCCCGGCCACCCTGGTACGCGTATCGCTCGATCGCCCGCCCGATCGTCGCGTGCAGACCGTCGAGCACCGACCGGGCCACCGAGGCCTCGCGAGGCAGGTCGAAGGGCGCCGCCGCCCGCACCCGCCGACCCGCGACCTGCGAAACGGTCAACAGCGGCGGCTCGGCGGATTCCGGGCCGGACGGGCCGAGGATCGGGTCGCCCCGCTGCACGATGCCGGCTTCCCGCATCAGCTCGCCGAGGCTGACCACGGCTTCCAGCCTAGGGCCGGACCGAGCTTGGTGGCCATGTCGGTGAGGATCTGGACGTAGTCGGCGTGCTCGAAGCTGAACGGCAGCGCGAACGCCACCTCGTCGATCTCCCGGAAGGCGGCGTGCGCCTCGAGCCGCTCGGCGATCTGGGACGAGGACCCGACGTAGTCGATGGAGAACAGCATCCGCGCCGGGCCCTGGGGCTCCGCCGTCCGCGGGGTGCGCTTCTCGGCGTACGCGTGATATTTGGCTTTTTGCTCCTCGGTCGCGGCATCGGTGGGGATCACCACCAGGCCCTGGGAGACACGGGCCTTCTCGCCGTCGGGGTGGAGGGCGCGGAAGGCGCGGATGTGCGAGAGCTGGATCTCGGCGAAGTCCTCCGCCTCCTCGGCCTTCACGACGCTGCTGGTCAGGAAATTCATGCCGTTCTCGCCGGCCCATTGCGCCGAGCGGAGGCTGGCGCCGCCGTACCACATGCGGCTGCCCAGGCCCGGCGAGTGCGGCTCGACCCGGGACGAGAAGACCTCGAAGCCTTCCACGCCGCTGAAATCGGTCGCCTGCTCACCGCGTACGCAATCGAGCAGTCGCCGGACGCGGCGGTAGGTGAAATCTTCGGCCTGCGCCGTGTCGGGGTAGAGCGCGCCCTTGACCTGGTCGTAGTGCATGGGCGGGCCGATGCTCACGCCGGGGTTGAGGCGGCCGCCGGAGAGGAGATCGACGGTGGCGAGGTCTTCGGCGAGGCGCAGCGGATTTTCCCAGCCCAGCGGGATCACCGCGGTGCCCAGCTCGATGCGGGAGGTGCGCTGGGAGGCGGCGGCGAGCACGGCGACCGGCGACGAGATGCCGTACTGGAGATGCCGGTGCCGCACCCAGGCGCTGTCGAACCCCAGGTCTTCGCCCAGCTTGATGACCTCGAGGGTCGACTCGTGGCCGGGGCGCGGGTCGTTGCCGTCGAACAGGCCGATGGTGAGGAAGCCGAGCTTGCGCAACATCGGTGCGGCCCTTCAGGCGATGGGGGACGCGGCGACCCACGTCCCGTCGGAGGTCAGGTAACGCTCGACGAACAGGCCCGCGTCGCGCAGCGCCGTCTCGAACTGCTCGACGGTCAGCGGGCGGGAGCGGAACGTCTGGGTCCAGTGGGCGTCGGGGAAGTCGTACTCGACGTGGACCTCGCGGACGCCGTCGCCGACGTCGTTCGAGGCGGTGACGCGGCTGAAGCCATCGGCGATCGGGTTCTGCCGGGGGACCTTCGTGTGCCATCCGGCGCCCTCACGCTGGATGATCACCGTACCGTCGTACTCGACGTGGCGGCGACAAACGGAAAGCATGCGCTGCCGGACCGAGGGGTCGGGGGCGTGCACGAGGAACGAGCTGAGCCAGACGATGTCGAAGGTTTTCCCCAACGCCAGGTCCTCGATCGAGCTCCGGACGGTCTCGGCGCCCTGGACGGCGGCCAGCATCTCGGCGCTCTCGTCGACGGCCGTCACCTCGTACCCGAGTCGGGAGAGCGGGCCGGTCACGCGGCCGGCGCCGCACCCCAGCTCGAGGAGGGTGGCCGGCGGCGGTGACGCCGCCGCGATGATCTGCGGCTCGTCCCGCACGGGAAGCCGCCGGTAGAGGTCGACGGCACAGCCGTCGGGGGTGAACTCGCCGGGGCCCGTGCCTTCGTAACCGGTTCGCTGCTGCACAAGATCTAGCCTGGCACGGATAGTAGGTTTCGTGGGTGACGATCTTCGGTAGCGCTCTGGTGACGGGCGCCTCACGTGGGCTCGGCCCGCACCTCGCCCGGCGGCTCGCCCAGGACGGCTGGCCGGTGGCGGTCAACTATCGCTCGGACCCCGCCGGCGCCGCCCGCGTCGTCGCGGAGATCGTCGAAGCGGGCGGGCGGGCGCAGGCGTTCCGGGCCGACGCGACCGACGAGGAAGCGGTTCTCACCATGGCGAAAGACGCCGCGGAGGCGTTGGGAACGATCCAGGTCGTGGTGGCGAACGCCACCGGGCCGCAGCCGTTCATCCCCGCCGACGAGGTCACCTGGCAGCAGCACCTCGACCAGTTGGTGTTCTTCGTGAAGAGCCCGACCCTGCTGATGCAGGCGACGCTGCCCGGCATGAAGCGGCTGGGCGCCGGGCGTTTCATCCATATCGGATCGGACATGTTCGAGCGGGCGCTGCCGGGCGCGTCGGCGTACAACGCGGCCAAGGGCGCGCAGATCGGGCTGGCCCGCACGTGGGCGCGGGAGCTGGGGCCGTTCGGGGTGACGACCAACGTCGTGGCGCCGGGGTGGATCCCGGTCGAGCGCCATGGGGAGATCACCGAGGACAACAGCGGCGACTACCGCGCGGAGATTCCGTTGCGCCGCATGGGTACGCCGGCGGAGGTGGCCGATGTTGTGGCGTTCGTGGCTTCCGACGCGTCCCGGTTCGTCAACGGCGAGCGGATCACCGTGAACGGCGGGCACACCATCGACTGAGGGCGTCGTAACCTGACGGGATGCCCACCACCACCTACACCCCGGGACAGGTCGTCGAGAAGACCGGCTTCAGCCTCGACACGCTGCGCTACTACGAGAAGATCGGCCTGCTGGAAAGCGTCGGGCGCACCTCGGGCGGCCGCCGGCAGTACCGCGACGACGATGTCGGCTGGCTCGAGATGTTGCGGTGCCTGCGCGACACCGGCATGCCGATCGCGCGGATGCTGGAGTTCGCCGAGCTCACCCGCGACGAGGGCACGATCACCGACCGGATCGCGCTGCTCGAGGAGCACGACCGGGACGTCGAGGAGCGGATCGAGATCTTGCTGCGGCAGCGCGAGCACATTCGCGGGAAGATCGCCTATTACCGCAGCGAGCTCCAGCGGTAGATCTGGCCGTCGCGCAGCTCGTAGCCCGCCGGCACTTCCGGCGGCGATGACGCGAGCAGCGCGAAGACGTTGTTGCGTCCCCGAATCGTCCGGCCGCCGGAAGTCCAGTGGATGTAGGGATGGAGGAGCTGGACGAGCTCCGCCCGGTCGTCCCGGGCGGCGGCGTCCAGCACCGCCTCGATGATGTCGTCCATAGCCGCGACGCTAGACCGCGGGTACGACAAGAACCTCACGCGCCGCGCAGCGTCGCCCCGTACCGGGTGGCGACCGCCGCCACCGCCGCGTCCCGGGCCGCGAGCGCCTCCTCCGAGGTCAGCGTCCGGTCGGGAGCACGGAAGGTCAACTTGTAGGCGAGCGACCGCTTCCCCTCGCCCAGCTGGTCCGACTCGTACACGTCGAAGAGCGCGACCGACTCGAGCAGCTCGCCCGCGCCGGCGGCCAGCGCCGCCTCGACGTCTTCGGCCGGGACCGTGCGGTCGAGGACCAGCGCCACGTCGATCAGCGCCGGCGGGAACGACGAGATCCGCACCCCCTGCACGACCGGCGCCGCCGGGATCGCGCTGAGGTCGAGCTCCATCGCCACGGTCCGCTTCGGCAGTTCGAGGGCCGACACGACGGCCGGGTGCAGCTCGCCCGCGTGGCCGACCGCCTGGCCGTCCACCGCGATCGCCGCGCACCGCCCCGGGTGCCACGGCGCCAGCTCGGCCGCCGACACGGTCACCCGCGCATCGGCCATGCCCGCCGCCGACAGCGCGATCCGCGCTGCCTCGACCGCGTCGGCCCACATCGCCGCCCGGCCGCCGCCCCACCAGCCGGAGGGCTCGACCTCGCCGGTCAGCACGGCCGCGAGGTGCCACGGCTGGTGCGGCACGAACGCGTTGGCCGCCGCCCAGTCCTCGTCGCTCGGACGCCGGTCGACGCCCATCGCCGGCGGGGCCGTCGTCGAGCTGCCCGGCAGGAAGACCGTGCCGATCTCGTAGAGGGCCAGGTCGCGTTGCCCACGGCCGAGGTTGCGCTTGAGCGTGCCGAGCAAGGGCGCGAGCAGCGACGTACGCAGCAGCGGCTCCTCCTCGGACAGCGGATTGGTCAGCCGCACCGCGCTGCGCCGCGGGTCGTCCGCGGGATAGCCGAGCGAGTCGGCGAGCCCCGGCGCCACGAACGGGTAGGACAGCACCTCGACGTACCCGTTCTCGGCCATGGCCCGGCCCACCGTGCGCCGCCGGCGCTGCGCCGGGGTGACGCCGCTGCCGCCACGCGCGGGCGGCAGCAGGCTGGGGATGTCGTTGTAGCCGCCGAGGCGGGCGACCTCCTCCACCAGGTCGATCGGCGCCACCAGGTCCGGGCGCCAGGTCGGCGGGACCACCTCGAGCGGGCTCACCCCGGTGACCGTGCAACCGACCCGCTCGAGCAGGTCGACGACCCGGTCTGCGGGGTAGGAGACGCCGATCCGCTGCGCCGGGAGCGCCGGGTCGAGCAGGATCACATCGGGCTTGCGTACGTGGTCGAGGTCGAGCACCCGCTCGTCGACCGTCCCGCCGGCGTGCGCCGTGAGGATCTGTACCGCCCGTTCCAGCGCGACCAGCGTCAAACGAGGGTCGACGCCCCGCTCCCAGCGCTTGGCGGCCTCGCTGAACAGCTTGTGCCGGCGGGCCGTGCGGCCGACCATGACCGGGTCCCAGTGGGCGGCCTCGAGCAGCACGTCGACCGTCTCGGGCTGCCACTCGCTGGTCTCGCCGCCCATGACCGCGGCCAGCGAGATCGGGCCGGTGTCGTCGCAGATCACCATGTCCTCGGCGTCGAGCACGCGGGCCACGCCGTCCAGGGTGGTCAGCTTCTCGCCCGGCCGGGCGCGGCGCACCACGAGCGGGCCGTTGAGCCGGCCGAGGTCGAAGACGTGCATCGGCTGGCCGAGCTCGAGCATCAGGTAGTTGGTGATGTCGACCGGCAGCGAGATCGTGCGGATGCCGGCCGCGACGAGGCGGCGCTGCATCCACTCGGGCGAGGCCGCGTGGGGGTCGATGCCGCGCACCACCCGGGCCGAGAACCGGTCACAGCCCACCGTGTCCTCGACGGTCACGCCGTGCGGCGCGTCGGTGGTGCCGCCCGGCGCCGCGATGGCGGCCGGGTCGGTGAAGGCGGCGTCGAACGCGTACGAGAGCTCGCGGGCCAGGCCGCGCAGGCTCATCTCGTACCCCCGGTCGGGGGTGATCTCGACCTCGACCACCACGTCGTCCAGGCCCACGGCGGGGCGGGCGTCGTCGCCGGGAGTCGCCGAGCCGGCCGGGAGCACGATGATGCCCGAATGGTCGGCGCCGAGCCCCAGCTCGGCGGCCGAGCAGATCATGCCGTTCGAGTTGTGGCCGTAGGTCTTCCGCGCGCCGATCTTGAAGCCGCCCGGCAGCTCGCCGCCGGGCAGGATGACCGCGACGAGATCGCCCTCGGCGAAGTTGCGGGCGCCGCAGACGATCTCCTGCGGGGTGTCCTTGCCGACGTCGACCGTGGTGAAGCGGATCGGCTTCTTGAAGCCGGTGAGCTCCTCGATGGTCAGCACCCGGCCGACCACCAGGTCGCCCTTGACCGTGGCGGCCTGGTCGACGATCGACTCGACCTCCATGCCCAGGTTGGTGAGCGCGGCGTCCAACTCGTCGGCGGTGAGCCCCGCGGGCAGCTCGACATAGTCGCGCAGCCACGAAAGTGACGTCTTCATCGGGCTCAGACCTCCATGCCGAAGCGCTCGGTGAACCGGACATCGCCCTCGACGAGATCGCGCATGTCGCCCACGCCGTTGCGGAACATCAGGGTGCGGTCGACGCCCATGCCGAAGGCGAAGCCGGAGTACCGGTCGGGGTCGATGCCGCAGGCCACCAGGACCCGGGGGTTGACCATGCCGCAGCCGCCCCACTCGACCCAGCGCGGCCCGTCGCGGTGCTGCGCGAACCAGACGTCGAACTCGGCGCTGGGCTCGGTGAACGGGAAGTAGTGCGGCCGCCAGCGGGTGCGCGCGTCGGGGCCGAACATCGCCTTGGCGAAGTGGTCGAGCGTGCCGCGCAGGTGGGCCATCGTGATGCCCTCGTCGACGACCAGGCCCTCGATCTGGTGGAAGACGGGGCTGTGCGTGGCGTCGAGCTCGTCGGAGCGGTAGACCCGGCCCGGGCAGACCACGTAGATCGGCGGCTGCTTGGTGAGCATCGAGCGGACCTGGCCGGGCGAGGTGTGCGTGCGCATCACGAGGCCGGGCAGGTCGACGTAGAAGGTGTCCATCGAGCCGCGTACGGGGTTGTCCGGCCCGATGTTGAGCGCGTCGAAGTTCGCCCACTCCAGCTCGAGCTCGGGCCCCTCGACCACGTCGTAGCCCATGCCGGCGAACAGGTCACCCATGTGCTCCATGAGCGAGGTGATCGGGTGCCGGGCGCCGCGCGGGCGCCGGTTCCACGGCAGGGTGACGTCGACACGCTCCTCGACCAGCACCCGTTGCGCCCGCTCGATCTCGAGCTCGGCGAACCGGGAGTCGAAGGCCGCCTGCACGGCTTGCCGGGCCTCGTTGACCCGCTTGCCGGCGTCGGACTTCGCGGCCGGCGGCAGGGAGCCGATCTCCCGGCGGGCGAGCGAGATCGGGGAGCGGTCGCCCAGGTGGGCCGGCTTCAGCGCGCCGAGCGCGTCCAGGTCGGTCGCGGCGGCGAAAGCGCCCTTCGCCTCGGCGACGGCGGCTTCGAGCGACGAAGGATCGAGCAGGGCGGCCTGCTTCGGATCGTACGGATCATTGCGGTAGGACATGGTCTCCCTCACACCGGAAATGCCATCGGGCAGTCTACGGAGAGGCGGCTGGGCCGCAGCCCGCCGGTCAGGGAGTCAACGCGCAGAAGTCAGATCCGGCGCCCGCGACCAGCGGGCCGGCTAAACAGAGCCATCACGCTCTGGGTCATCGGATCCGACACGCCACCCATCCTACCCGTTCACCGCGACGACAATGCCCCCGGCTCGCGCGATCGGGTCGTCCATCGCCATCAGCGCGGTTCCCGCCTCGGCCAGCGGAATCGTCGATCCGACCAGGCGCCGCAGGTTCAGCTTGCCGGACACCACGAGGTCGAGCATGGCCGGATAGTCCGCGGCCGCCATCCCGTGCGACCCGACTATCGAAAGCTCGTGAGCGACGACGAGATCCCAGGGCAGCGGCGCGCGGGCGTTGTCGCCGAGCATCAGCCCGACCTGCACGTGCCGGCCACCGCGGCGCAGGCTGCGCACCGAGGCCATCGCGGTCGCGGCCGAGCCGTAGGCGTCGATCGCCACGTCCGCCTCGCCGACGATCTCGGCCTTCGCCACCGCGCCGAGATCGACGGCTGCCGCCCGGGCGGCCGGTGACGGGTCCACGACGAGCACGCGCGCGCCCAGTGCCACCGCGATCATCACCGCGGAGAGGCCGACTCCGCCGCAGCCGTACACCGCCACCGTCGCGTTCGGCCGCAGCGGCCCGCGCAGCGCCCGGAACGCGGTGGCGAACCGGCAGCCCAGCGCGGCTGCCGCGACGAAGTCGATCTCGTCCGGCAGGCGCACCAGGTTGGTGGCGGCGGCCCGCACGACCACCCGCTCGGCGAACGAGCCGTGGTGGGTGAAGCCGGGCTGGGTCTGGCTCGGGCAGATCTGCGCGTTGCCCGACCGGCAGTAGTCGCACTCGCCGCACCCGTTGACGAACGGCGCGGTGACCCGGTCGCCGGCCGAGAATCCCGCCGCGTCGGATTCCACGACGACGCCGGCGAACTCGTGGCCCGGCACGTGCGGCAGCGCCACCGGGTCGTGGCCGCGCCACGCATGCCAGTCCGACCGGCACACCCCGGTCGCGCGCACTTCGATGACGGCCCCACCCGGCGGACAAACCGGGTTTTTCACTTCTTGAAGTGAAATAGCGCCGCCGACCTCTTCGAAGACGAGGGCCTTCATCGGTGCGCCCGCGCCGACGCGTAGAGGCAGACGGCGGCCGCCGCCGCCAGGTTGAGGCTCTCGGCGCCGCCGTAGATCGGCACCCGCACCCGCCGGTCGGCCGCCTCCAGCAATTCGCGGGGAAGCCCATGGGCCTCCGAACCGAAGATCCACGCGGTCGGGGCGGCCAGCGCGCCGTCGTCCAGCAGCGAGTCGAGGTCGTCCGCGCCGTTTCCGCTGGTGGCCAGCGTCAGCAGACCCGCCTCGCGAAGATCACCCAGGAAGGAGAGCCCGATCCGCACCACGTCGACATGGAAGAGCGATCCCGCCGAGGCCCGCACGCATTTCCCGTTGTAAGGGTCCACCGCGTCGCCCGCGAAGATCACCGCGCCCGCCCCGGCCGCATCGGCGGTCCGCAACACCGTGCCGGCGTTCCCCGGATCCCTGATCTCGGCAACTACCGCCACCAGGCGTGGCCGCTTGGCCAGCGCGTCGCCGAGAGTGATGTCCATCTGCTCACAGACCGCGACCAGGCCCTGCGGCTGCACCGTCTCGGTGAGCGCGGTCATGGCCTCCTCGTCGACGGTCGAGACCACCGGCGCGAGCAGCGCGAGATCGCCGTGCCGGGTCAATGCCTCGCCGGTGCCGAACAGCTCCAGCACCACTCCCGCGGCCAGGGCCTCCCGCACGGCCTGCGGCCCTTCGGCGAGAAAGCGGCCCGTCTGATCGCGATCCCTGCGCCGCTGCAGGCGCCGGGCCGCGACAACTCTCGGCGTACGCGTCGTGAAAGTCATCGCCCCTCGAGTGACAAAGCGAGACGCCCCCCGATCAAATCGGGAGGCGTCTACCGGGTGTCGCAGAAAATCAGGCAGCTTGCGCGGCCGCGCCGCCGGTGCCCTCGGCCGCGACGGCAGCCCGCGCGACCTCGACGATCGCCGCGAACGCCGCGGGGTCGTTGACGGCCAACTCGGCCAGGATCTTGCGGTCCACCTCGACCTCGGCCAGCTTGAGGCCCTGGATGAGGCGGTTGTAGGTCAGGCCGTTGGCCCGGGCCCCCGCGTTGATGCGCGTGATCCACAGCTGGCGGAAGTCGCCCTTGCGGTCACGCCGGTCGCGGTACGCGTACTGCATCGAGTGCAGCATCTGCTCCTTGGCCTTGCGGTACAGCCGCGAGCGCTGCCCGCGGTAGCCGCTCGCGGTCTCGAGCAGGGTGCGACGCTTCTTCTGGGCGTTGACAGAACGCTTGACGCGTGCCATTTCGGTACTCCTAACAGGGGAACGTGTGTGGCGCGCGCGTCAGCGGCCCAGCAGCTTCTTGACTCGCTTGGTGTCGGCCTTGGACACCGTGACCGTACCGGTCATCCGGCGCGTGACCTTGGAGGACTTACCCTCCAGCAGGTGGCGCTTGCCGGCCTGCTCGGTGAGCAGCTTGCCCTTGCCGGTGACCTTCACCCGCTTGCCGGTCCCGGTGTGGGGCTTGAACTTCGGCACTTGAAGCCTCTTTCTGATCTTTCAGCGCGGCCCGCGGGCCGCGCTGAAAAGCTTGATTATTCTGCGGTCGTGTCGGCTACAGCGACCGGCTCGACGCCGGCACCATCGCCCTCACGCGGCTCCCGCGCGGGCTTGGCCGCGCTCGCGGTGGCGGCGTTGGCCGCGGCCTTGGTCGCCCGGTGCGGAGCCAAAACCATGATCATGTTTCGGCCGTCCTGCTTCGGGCTGGACTCCACGAAGCCCAGTTCCGAGATCTCCTCGCTGAGCCGGCGCAGAAGCCGGAACCCCAGCTCGGGGCGGCTCTGCTCACGACCGCGGAACATGATCGTCACCTTGACCTTGTCGCCCGCCTTGAGGAACCGCACCACGTGACCCTTCTTGGTCTCGTAGTCGTGCGGGTCGATCTTCGGGCGGAGCTTCATCTCTTTGATGACGGTCTGCTGCTGGTTGCGCCGCGCTTCGCGGGCCTTCAGTGCGCTCTCGTACTTGAACTTGCCGAAGTCCATGAGCTTGCACACCGGCGGCCGGGCCATCGGAGCAACCTCGACCAGGTCCAGGTCTACATCCGCGGCCAGTTGCAGGGCACGCTCGAGCGGCACGATGCCGACCTGCTCACCCTCGGGACCGACCAGACGGACCTCACGAGCCCGGATCTGTTCGTTAACGCGTGGTTCGACGCTGATGGGGCCTCCTCAGAACGGTTTGATCACGCCTCGGCGGTTCCCCAACCGCTGAAGCGCTGCCAATGTCGGTCGGCCTCAAGCGCCGTCTGGTACACGGCGCCGAGAAAGCAGAAGGCCCTGTCTGCGCTGGACTCAGCGCATACCAGGGCCCGCTCGACCGGTCATCGGCGTCCATGAGGACGCTCCCCGGGCACCGGATATTCCCGGAGCCGGGTGACCGGACCCGGCGCCCCGAAGGCGGCGGGTGGGAACCAGCGGGCTCCTCTTTCGCGCCCACCGTGCCGTCAAGACGGACGATAGGCGTGGTCGACTGCCGTGAAGTCTATCAGGCGTTGACGGAGGCCGAGTGCAGGGCCCGCAATGCGCGCACTCCCTCGACCGCGTAGTCCTTGTCGGCCGCCTGCAGCGCGTGGATCGACACCTGCTCGTCGTCGTGCAGCTCGAGCTGCGCCCACGGCGAGTTCCGGTCGAAGCGCACCGCCCGCACCACCGACCAGGGCAGGTCGTACCCGCCCACGACGTTACGGATCTTGATGTGGTCGGCGTCGGCGGTCACCCGCGGCCGGCAGAACGCGAGGATGCCCAGGCCGATCAGGATGCCCAGGCCGATCATCGCGGTCTGGTCGCCGCGCTCGAACTGGCCCGAGTTGTCGAAGCCCGCGGACCCGTGCAGGCCGAAGCTGATCGCGGTGAACAGCACCACGACCCCGCCCGCGGCCGGGCCGGCAATCCAGCGAATCTTGCGCGGCCGGTAGGTCTCCACGGATATCACCCTACAACCGGCAGTTCGCTATGTCGGTGACCAGGATGGCCCGGGCGCCCAGCTCGTACAGCTCGTCCATGATCCGGTGCACCTCGGCCCGCTTGACCATGGCCTGGACGGCCACCCAGCCCTCGCGGTGCAGCGGCGACACCGTCGGCGATTCGATGCCCGGCGTGAGGGCTGTCGCATTTTCCAGAAGATCCGCGCGTACGTCGTAAGCCAGCATCACGTAGCTGCGGGCCACGAGAACGCCCTGAAGCCGGCGGATCAGCTGGGCCGTGCCGGCCGCGGTGTGGCCCGGGCGGCCGATCAGGATCGCCGACGAGCGCAGCAGCGGCTCGCCGAGCGTCACCAGGCCGGCCTGGCGCAGCGTCGCGCCGGTCTCCACCACGTCGGCGATGAGGTCGGCGACGCCGAGGCGGACCGCGTTCTCCACCGCGCCGTCGAGCCGCACGACGTCGGCCTTGAGGTCCTTGTCGGCGAGGTACCGCTCGACCACCCCGGGGTAGGCCGTGGCGATGCGCCGCCCGCCGATCTGGTCGGCCGACGCGATCGTGCCGGCCGGCGCCGCCCAGCGGAACGTGGCCCCGCCGAACGCGAGGTCGACCAGTTCCTCGGCGGCGACGCCGGAGTCGACGAGCAGGTCGCGGCCGGTGATGCCGAGGTCGAGGTCGCCGCTGCCCACGTAGGTCGCGATGTCACGCGGCCGCAGGTAGAAGAACTCGACGTTGTTCGGCTCGTCCCGGCAGATGAGGTCCTTGGGGTCGGTGCGCTGGCGGTACCCGGCGTCGCGCAGCATCTGCGAGGCCGGCTGGGAGAGGGTGCCTTTGTTCGGGATGGCGATGCGCAGCATGTCGGACGTGCTCCTTCGTCTGGTGAGAAACGGGCGGGATCACGTCACAGATGTCGGTATACGTCCTCGAGGTCCAGACCTGTCGCGATCATCAGGACCTGGGCCTGGTAGAGCAGCTGGGAGATCTCCTCGGCGGCCCGCTCGGGGCCCTCGTGCTCGGCGGCCATCCAGGACTCGGCCGCCTCCTCGACGACCTTCTTCCCGATGAAGTGGACCCCGCGCTCCAGGGCCGCGACGGTGGACGAACCCTCCGGGCGCGTCTCCGCCTTCTCCCGAAGCTCGGCGAACAGCTCTTCGAACGTCTTCACGGCATGCATTGTGACAACTCATCACGGGATCGATACGAACGGCCCCCGCAGGTGAGACGTGCCCTAGGCTGCCGGTCATGGTCAGCCGAAACACCCTCACCACCGTCGGCGGCTCAGCGTTGTTGATAGCCGCCCTCGCGGCCTGCGCGCCCGCCGACGAGACCGACGCCGCAACCCCCACCGCCTCGGCGTCCACGAACTCCTGCGCGCCTGGGGCGCTGCAGACGAAGACGGCCGGCAAGCTCACGATCGGCACCGACAACCCGGCGTACGAGCCGTGGTTCAGCGACAACAAGCCGAGCAACGGCAAGGGCTTCGAGTCCGCGGTGGCGTACCAGGTGGCCCAGCGTCTGGGCTATGCGGCCGAGAACGTGACGTGGGTCTCTGTGACGTTCAACAACGCGATCGCGCCCGGCCCGAAGGCGTTCGACGTCGACATCAACGAGTTCTCGATCACCGACGACCGCAAGAAGGCCGTCGATTTCTCCTCGCCGTACTACCTCGTCCGGCAGACCGTGATCACCACCAAGGGCTCGAAGATCGCGAGCGCCAAGACGATCGCCGATCTCCGGACGGCCAAGCTCGGCGCCCAGGTCGGCACGACGAGCTACCAGGCCATCACCGACGTGATCAAGCCCAGCACCCAGCCGTCGGTGTTCAACAACAACGACGACGCCAAGGCCGCGCTGGTCAACGGCACGGTCGACGGCATCGTGGTCGACCTGCCGACCGCGTTCTACATGACCGGCGCCGAGCTCAAGGACGGCGTGATCGTCGGCCAGCTGCCGCAGGTCGGCGTGCCCGAGCAGTTCGGCCTGGTGCTCGACAAAGACTCGCCGCTCACCGGCTGCGTGAGCACCGCGGTCGACCAGCTGCGCCAGGACGGCACCCTCGCCGTGCTGGAGAAGACCTGGCTGACCCAGACCGGCGGCGCTCCCGAACTCCAGTGACCACCCAGATCCATCGGCCGAGTGACCTACAGCTAGGGCGGATCGCCTACCGGCGACGGCAGGCGATCCGTTCCGTGCTGCTCGCGGCCCTGTCCACCGCGATCCTCGGCACGCTCCTCGGCGTGCTGGTCACCGGCGCGCCGGGCTGGGACCGGGTCAAGGAGTCGTTCTTCGACCCCGAGATCGCGCGCGAGTTCCTGCCCGAGATCCTCCAGGGGCTCTGGCTCAACATCCGGATGCTGGTCGTCTGCGCGATCTGCGCGCTGGCGCTGGGCCTGCTCATCGCGGTCCTGCGCACGCTGCGCGGCCCGGTCTTCTTCCCGGTGCGGGCGATCGCGACGATCTACACGTACTCGTTCCGCGGCCTGCCGCTGATCATCGTGATCTACCTGTGCGCGTTCGGCATCCCCGGCCTGCGGCTGCAGGGCACGCCGAGCGTGACCGTCCTGGGCGGCGCGGCCATCGTGATCACCTATGGCGCCTACCTCGCCGAGGTGTTCCGGGCCGGCATCGAGTCGGTGCATCCGAGCCAGATCGCGGCGGCCCGGTCGCTCGGGCTCACCTACCGCCAGTCGATGCGTCACGTGGTGCTGCCCCAGGCCGTGCGCCGGGTCGCTCCGCCGCTGCTCAACGACACGGTGGCGCTGCAGAAGGACGTCGGGCTGATCTCGCTGGCCGGCCCGATCGACGCGATCCGCGCCGCGCAGATCGGGGTGGCGCAGACGGCGAACTTCACGCCGTACGTGGTGGCGGGTGTGCTTTTCGTTCTTCTGGCGCTGCCGCTGATCGGGGTCACCGACTGGGTCACGCTGCGCGCCGCACGACGGCAGAACGCGGGGACCTGATGCTGCTGACCTGCACGGACGTCCGCAAGACGTTCGGCTCGGCCGTGGTGCTCGACGGTCTCGGCCTGACCGTCGACGAACATGAGGTGGTCGCCCTGATCGGCGCCTCGGGCTCGGGCAAGTCGACGCTGCTGCGCTGCATCAACCTGCTCGCTCAGATCGACGACGGCGTGATCGAGCTCGACGGCGAGGACATCACCAACCCCAAGATCAATCCCGATATCGTACGGCGGAAGATCGGCCTCGTCTTCCAGTCGTACAACCTGTTCCCGCACATGACCGTGCTCGACAACATCACGCTCGCCCCGATTCGCGTGCACGGGCGGCCCCCGGCCGAGGCGCGGTCGACGGCGATGGAGTGGCTGGAGCGGGTCGGGCTCGCCGACAAATCGGGCAGCTACCCCGATCGCCTCTCCGGTGGCCAGCAGCAGCGCGTGGCGATCGTCCGCGCCCTGGTCAACTCGCCGCGGCTCCTGCTGCTCGACGAGGTGACCTCCGCGCTCGACCCCGAGCTGGTCGGCGAGGTCCTCACGATGATCCGCGACCTCAAGGGCGACGGCATGACCATGGTCCTGGCCACCCACGAGATGGGCTTCGCCCGTCAGGTCGCCGATCGCGTGGCGTTCCTCGACAAGGGCAGCGTGCTGGAGCAGGGCCTACCGGCCCAGGTCCTCGGCGACCCGGTCGAGCCCCGCACCCGCCAGTTCCTGGCCCGCATCATCGAGGCCGGTCGCCTTTAGTGGACAGCGTCGGATCACGGACGGACAGCGCCCACCCCTGACTGGGACAGTGCTTCCGCGGGCATGGGGGTGAACCGCCACCGGGGAGGCGGCCTCCGAGCCTGGTCCTGGGGGGCACCGCCATGCTTCATGCTCTGGTCATCGCCGCGTGCTTATCGGCCGCGTTCGCCGGCCCACCGCCGGCGGACGCGGCCGAACCGCTCGGTTTCCGTCTCGATTCCGCGACCGTGCACGCCGACGGCCTCGGCGTGCGCTACACCACGACCTGTCCGCCCGGCCTGCCCGGCGCCTACGGCCTGTCGGTCACCGTCGCCCAGCGAACCGGCGCCCACGTCGCGACCGCGGCCGCCACGCTGCGCGAGCCCTGCGCGGGCCGGTCCCGGCACACGGTGCTGCAGACCGGCCCGGGCGGCGTGTCGTTCCGTACCGGCCTCGCCTACGCGCGCGTATGGGGCTGCGTCGGCTCCGGCTGCTCCGCGGTACTCGTCCCGGTCCGCATCGTCTAGGCTCCGGCGCGCCCCACACTCCCGGCGCGCCCTACGCTCCGGTCCGGGGCTTGGCCAGCTCGCGCAGCACCAGCGCCGCGTCGAGCGAGGCGACCGTGCTCTGCCAACCCTTGTCCTCGATCGAGTCCTCGAGGCCGGCGCGGTCGCGGGCCTGGCCGAGGCTGTGCACCGTGAGCACGCCGTGCGCGACCGGGGTGTGCTCGTCGAGCGCGATCCGGGTCAGGCCGGTGGTGACGGAGTCGCAGACGTACTCGAAATGCTCGGTCTCGCCCTTGATCACCACGCCGATCGCGACGACCGCGTCGCACTGCTTCGCCAGGGCCTGCGCCACCACGGGCAGCTCGACCGCGCCGACGACGCGGTGAATGACGACGTCGGTCACGCCGCAGGCCTCGGCCGCGGCCTTGGCCCGCTCGATCATGTGATCGATCAGGTCGGCATGCCACCGTGCGCCGACGATGCCGAGCCGAAGCCCGGCCGCGTCGACGGTATCCATGTGCGGATCACCGAAGCCGGCCATCGTTGCCCCCTTTTTCCGTTAATTTCATACTAATCAGCCAAGGGCCTCGAAAAGATGCCCCATGCGATCCCGCTTGGTTCGCAGGTATCGCACGTTCTCGGGGTGCAGCCGCACCGGCAGCGCCTCCCGGCCGGTCACGGTCAGCCCGTACCCCTCGAGACCGGCCCTCTTGGCCGGGTTGTTGGTGAGCAGCCGCATCGAGCGCACGCCCAGGTCGTAGAGGATCTGCGCCCCGGTTCCGTAGTCCCGGGCGTCGGCCGGCAGGCCCAGCTCGAGATTGGCGTCCACCGTGTCGAAGCCCTTGTCCTGCAGCTGGTACGCCTGAAGCTTGTGCAGCAGGCCGATCCCCCGGCCCTCGTGCCCCCGCATGTAGAGCACCACGCCCCGGCCGGCCTCGGCGACCCGCTGCAGCGCCGCGTCCAGCTGCGGGCCGCAGTCGCAGCGCTTCGAGCCGAAGACGTCCCCGGTCAGGCACTCCGAATGCACCCGCACCAGCACGTCCGCGCCGTCGCCGATCTCGCCGAAGACCAGCGCCACGTGCTCGCCGTCGTCGACCAGCGCGCGGTAGCCGACCGCGGTGAACTCGCCGTGCTCGGTGGGCAGCTTGGTCTCGACGACCCGCTCGACCTGACGCTCCTGCTGCCGCCGGTACGCGACCAGGTCGGCGATCGTGATCAGCGAGAGGTCGTGCTCCTTGGCGAACCGCTCGAGGTCGGGGCGGCGCTGCATGGTGCCGTCGTCGTTGACCATCTCGCAGAGCACGCCCGCCGGGCGCAGACCGGCCAGCACGGCCAGATCGATCGAGGCCTCGGTGTGGCCCGGGCGGCGCAACACGCCGCCGGCTTTGGCCCGCAACGGCACGACGTGGCCGGGGCGGGAGAGGTCGGTGGGACGGGTGTCCGGCGAGGAGAGCAGCCGCAGGGTGTGTGCCCGGTCGGCGGCCGAGATGCCGGTGCTCACGCCCGACGCCGCGTCGACCGCCACCGCGTACGCGGTTCCTCGCCTGTCCTGGTTCGTGTGGTACATGGGAGGCAGGTCGAGGCGGTCGGCCTCCTCCTCGGTGATCGGCGCGCAGATGTACCCGGACGTGTAGCGGACCATGAACGCGACCAGCTCCGGCGTGGCCTTCTCGGCCGCGAAGATCAGGTCGCCCTCGTTCTCGCGGTCCTCGTCGTCGACGACGATCACCGGCCGGCCCGCGGCGATGTCAGCGATCGCCCGCTCAATGTCTTCGAACATCATCGGCTCCCCAGCATCTTTTCCACGTACTTGGCGATCACGTCGACCTCGAGGTTCACCGGGTCGCCGGCACTCTTGGACCCCAGGACGGTCAGCTTCAGCGTGGTCGGGATCAGGCCGACACTGAACGATTCGTCGTCCACCGCCATGACGGTCAGCGACACCCCGTCGACGGTGATCGAGCCCTTCTCGACCACGTACCTGGCCAGGCTCCGCGGCAGCGAGAAGCGCAGGACCTCCCATTCCGACTCGGGCGTGCGGTCGAGGATCGTGGCGACCCCGTCCACGTGCCCCTGCACCAGGTGGCCGCCGAGCCGGCTGCCGACCGTGGCCGCCCGCTCGAGGTTGACCTGGCTGCCCACGGCCAGCGCGCCGAGCGAGGAGCGCCGCAGCGTCTCGCCCATCACGTCGGCCGTGAACACCCCGTCGACGTTGTCGATCACGGTGAGACAGACCCCGTTGACCGAGATCGAGTCGCCGTGGCGCGCGTCGGACGTGACGACAGGCCCGCGTACCGCGATGACCGCGGAATCGCCGCCCGCGTCGACGAGGCGGATCACCTCACCCAGTTCCTCGACGATGCCTGTGAACATTTAGGCGTCCTTCCATTCCGAATAAGGGTGGTGGGCGGGGTGGTCGGATGGCTTCTGCCGGAGCGATGCGGTGAAGCGCAGGTCGGGGCCGATCTGCGCGATGTCGGTGAGATCAAGCTCGATGGCGTCGCCGATGGTGGTGACGCCGGCGTCGACCAGCGCGGGCTTGCCGGCGCCGAGCAGCTTCGGCGCGACGTACCCGATCACCTGGTCGACGAGCCCGGCGGCCAGGAACGAGCCGGCCAGCGTCGGCCCGCCCTCCAGCAACACTGAGCGGATGCCGCGCCCGAACAGCGCGGCGAGCAGCGAATGCAGGTCGACGCGGCCATCCGGCCCCGAGCCGACCTCGCGGGTGGTGACGATCCAGGTGGGTGCGGCGACATCGCGGACGCGAGCCTTTTCCGGCGTACGCCCCTTCGAATCCACGACAACCCGCAGCGGCTGCTTGATCGCGAGCGTGCCGTCCTTCAGGTCGCGCACGGTCAGCTGCGGGTCGTCGGCGATCACCGTCCCCGCGCCCACCATGATCGCGTCCATCGTGCTGCGCAGCACATGCACGTCGCTGCGCGCCGGCGCCGAGGTGATCCACTGGCTGGTGTTGTCGGCGGCCGCCGAGCGGCCGTCCAGCGTCGCGGCGAACTTCCAGGTCACGTACGGCCGCCCGCGACGCACCGCGGTCAGCCAGGCGACGTTGCCCTGCTCGGCTTCCTTGCGCCGCACGCCCGTCTCGACCTGCACGCCCGAGGCCCGCAGCGTCGTGGCCCCACCGGCCGCGACCGGCGTCGGATCGTCCACCGCGATGACCACCCGCCGGACGCCCGCGTTGATCATCGCATGGCTGCACGGCCCGGTGCGGCCGGTGTGGTTGCAGGGCTCGAGGGTGACCACCGCGGTCCCGCCCCGGGCCCGCTCGCCGGCCTGCGCCAGCGCGACGATCTCGGCATGCGGCCCGCCCGCGTAGGCGTGGAAGCCCTCGCCGACCACCTCACCCTCGGCGTCGAGCAGAATGCAGCCGACGACCGGATTGGGGCTGGTCGTGCCGAGGCCCCGGGCGGCCAGCGCGATCGCGCGGCGCATCGCCTCGTCCTCGGTCACCATCCGCTGTGTTCCTCTCGAGCGCGGTACGGCCACGCGCTGTGAGGAAGCGGGAGATAACGCCAGGAATCAGACAGACGGGTACGCTTCGCGCGCCCCGGCCTTCGTCAGGCACGCATACGCGAGCCCTCGGTCCGATCCCGCGCGCTGTCTCCCATCCGGACTGTCTGACCGTGCGGCATGTTGCCGTGTCGCTCGATCAACCGTCGGCCCCGGATTCTCACCAGGTCCACCGTCCGTCTGTCGACGTCCGGGTCGCGGGCTTACCGACGCTTGCGCGTCAGATCACCGCCGGTTCGGAATTTCACCGAGTCCCGCCAGCGCGTGGTGGGTTACCCCCGAGTGTGGCACGCGCGATCGTCTTTGCCACCACTTGCGCGAGCCATCTCACATCCGCCCCGAAAACCCCGCAGCTCACGGCCCGGTTACTCGTCAGGGTCGGCGGGACTGCGGCGGCGGTCGATCGCCACGTACGAGCCGGGCTGCGACTTCGCGACCTTCTTCATCTCGGACGCCACCGCGATCACCACCCGCGGGTCGGTGAACATGCGGCCCTCGACCGTCGCCTGGGCCACGCCGATCGACAGCGTCACCAGGGCCGCCCGGTTCTTGTTGCCGCGGCGGTCGGGCACCTCGATGTAGCCGCGCTCGGCGTCCGACGCGTCGTACAGCTGGTCGGCGGCCTGTTCGAAATCGGTCACCGACTTCTTTGTCAGCGGCAGGACCTGGTCGGGGTGGCAGATGAAGACGAAGTCGTCGCCACCGATGTGGCCCACGAAGATGGACGGCGGGCCGACCGAGGTCACGGCCTTGTGCAGGCTGCGCGCCAGGGCGGTGATGAACTCGTCGCCGCGGTCGAAGCCGTACACGTCGTTGACGCTCTTGAAGCGGTCGATGTCGATGTAGCCGACCGAGTACTCGCCGCCGGCCTTCATACGGTCGGCGATCTCGCGCCGGACCCGGGCGTTGCCGGGCAGGCCGGTCAGCGGGGAGACCTCGCGGAACTCCTTGTTGCGCCGCAGCGTCGAGGTGACCCGGGCGAGCAGCTCGGCGGTGTCGAACGGCTTGACCAGGTAGTCGTCGACGCCCGCGGTCAGGCCGACCACCTTGTCGACGGTCATGCTCTTGGCGGTCAGCATGATCACGGGAAGGGCCGAGGTGAGCGGCTCGGCACGCAGCCGGCGGGTGAGCTCGACCCCGTCCATCCGGGGCATCATCCAGTCGACGACGGCCAGGTCGGGCCGGTTGTCCTGCATGATCTCGAGGGCGTCCTCGCCGTCCTTGGCCCGGATCACGTCGTAGCCGTGCACCTTCAGGTTGAACTCGACGAAGCCCGCGATGTCCTGATCGTCGTCGACGACGAGGATCAGATCGGGCCGTTCCTCCGGCTCCGGACCGAACTCGTCCACCTCGTCACGCACCACGCCGGTGCTCATCCCTGATCCCGCTCCCGCCTGCTCGCACTGGCCCGCAAGAATTGTCGAAACGGCTCAATCATGCGACGGCGACGCCTCGGCGGCCAGTGCCCGCAGCCGGCGAACGGCCTCGGCCGGATCGGCGGCGCCGTAGACCGCGGTGCCGGCCACGAACGCGTCGGCGCCCGCCTCGGCCGCCTGGACGATCGTGTCGGCCGCGATGCCCCCGTCGACCTCGAGGCGCACCTCGAGGTTCTTGGCCTGGATGCGGCGGCGCACGTCGCGGACCTTGTCGAGCATCTCGGGCATGAACGCCTGCCCGCCGAAGCCCGCCTTGATCGTCATGATCAGCAGGGTGTCGATGTAGGGCAGGAGCTCGAGGTATGGCTCGACGGGTGTGTCGCGGTCGATCGCGAGACCCGCCTTGGAGCCCGCGGCCCGCAGCGTCTTGGCCAGGGCCACCGGGTTCTCGCAGGCCTCGGCGTGGAAGGTCACGTTGTACGCGCCGGCCTCGGCGTACCCCGGCGCCCAGCGCTCGGGGTCGGTGATCATCAGGTGCACGTCGAACGGCATGCTCGTCGCCTTGCGCAGGCTCTGCACCACGGGGAGGCCGATGGTCAGGTTGGGCACGAAGTGGTTGTCCATGACATCGACGTGCACCCAGTCGGCCGCGAGCTCGATGGCGGCCACTTCGTCGGCGAGCCGGGAGAAGTCGGCGGCCAGGATGCTCGGAGCGATGATCGGCTTTGCGTCCACGTGGGCAGTCTAGGGCCTGCCCTGCCGGTCAAAACGGACAGGCGGGAAGCACACGTTAGAGTGACCCGTCCGAACGGCCTGGGAGGCGATCATGCGACGGTGGGCAGCCGCGCTCGCGCTGCTCGCGTGCACCGCATTGGCCGGCTGCGGGGCCGATCTTCCGCGCGGCGTCGACGGCGACCTCACCAACGGCTGGCAGCCGATGGCCGCCGCCACCCGGTTCAGCCCGCAGCCCGGCGCCTGCCACTCCGAGCTGGTGCAGAACGCGACGGCCGACGACTACGAGCCCGTCCCGTGCGCCGGCGCCCACCTGACCGAGACCGTGGCGGTCGCCGAGGTGAGCAATCAGAGTCAGGCCTTCGCGACCTGCTCGAAGCGGGCGAGCACGTTCCTGGGCGGCGACTGGCGTACCGGCTGGGTGGTGCTGCAGCCGGTGCTGCCGAGCCGGGAGGCCTGGTCGGGCGGGGCCCGCTGGGCGCGCTGCGACGTCGCCGAGACCTCACCGGTCGACGGCGCCCTGGTACGCCGCCAGGGCAGCATGAAGGGCGCCGTGAAGCCGGCCGGCAAGCTGCGGATGGCCTGCGCGAACCCGACGATCGAGGGCGACTCGGTGACCGAGATGCACCCGGCGTCGTGCGCGAGCAGCCACACCGCCGAGTTCGCCGGCCTGTTCGCCACCAACCGGGCCAAGTCGTCCCAGCTGTCCGGCGACGAGCTGGCCGAGGGCTGCGACACGGCGATCGCGAAGTTCACCGGCCTGCGGGACGACGACACCGTGCCGAGCCGGATCGGCTGGCTGGGCTTCCCGCCCGACGACGCCGCGTGGACGATGGGCGACCGGGCGATCCGCTGCTTCCTGTGGCTCAACGGCGAGAAGATGAAGGGCTCCTACCGCAACGCCGGCCCGGGCAAACTCAAGATCCACTATACGAAGCGGTAGCCGCCAGGAAGGCCGCCGTGTCGTTGAGGCGCGGGAACGGCGTGGCGGGCACGGGCACGCCGAGGAAGTCGCAGAGCGGCCCCCACCCCTGCGTCACCGAGAACTCCAGCAGCCTGTCGGGCGCCACTTCCGCCCGTACGGATGCATTGTGATCTTGGAAGACCTTGATCGCCGCCGGCCGGTCGGCGAACCGCCCGTCGAAAGTCCCCTCCCAGACCGTCTTGAAAGCCATCTCGAAGCGTGGTCCGGAGTAAGCAACCGGATAAATCGTGTTATAGGCGCTCTCGTACCATTCGTTGGGGTCGCGGACGGTCAGCACCACGCTTGCCGACGGGAAGCGAGCCGTCAAGGAGCGCCAGAAAAAGGCGCCGGGCCAATCCACGGTAGATCGATAGCCGTCAAAGGCCGCATCGAGACACGCCATATCCCCATCGGCGGCCCGGCACAGCAGCGCGGACCGCCACGGGTCGTCCAGCAGCGGAATCATGTGCATACAGGGCCCGAACCCCAATTGCTCGAGCGCCGCCTTGAGGCTCAATGTCCCGGTCCGGCCGAAGCCCACGCCGATCACGTCCATGGCCCACTTTCATACCCGGACCTTTTCGACCTACACAGTCATGAAGTGCGCCGCAGCACCGCGAGGAACATCGCGTCCGTCCCGTGCCGGTGCGGCCACAGCTGCACCGTCGGCCCCGGCCCCAGACCCGGCATGCCGGGCGGCAGCAGCGGCCGGGCATCGACGAAGTCCACCTCGACGCCGCTGCGCCGGGCGCCCTCGGTGACCGTCACCTGCGTCTCGACCATGTGCGGCGAGCAGGTCACGTACGCGACGAGGCCGCCCGGCCGCACCGCCCGCAACGCCGCCACCAGCAGCTCCCGCTGCAGCTTGGTCAGCGCCGGCAGGTCGGACGGCTGCCGCCGCCAGCGCGATTCCGGCCGCCGGCGCAGCGAGCCCAGGCCCGTGCACGGCGCGTCGACCAGCACCCGGTCGAACGACTCTTCCGGCAGGTCGGGATCGCGGCCCACCGAGCGGCCGTCCATCGGCAGCACCGTCACCGGCATGCCCTCGGTCGCGTGCTCCACGAGCCGCGCCCGGTGCTCCAGCACCTCGACCGCCGTGACCTCGGCCCCGCGCGACGCCGCGATCGACCCCAGCAGCCCCGCCTTGCCGCCCGGACCGGCGCACAGGTCGAGCCAGCGGGTGTCGCGCCCCTCGATCGGCCCGGCCAGCAGCGCCGCCGCCACCAGCTGCGAGCCCTCGTCCTGCACGTGCGCGCGCCCCTCGGCGATCGCCGCCAGCTCCCGCGGGGAGCCGCCGTTCAAATAGACCGCGTACGGCGAGAACGCCCCCGGCACCCCGCCCACCTCGTCGGCGAGCTCGACCGCGTCGGCCCGCCCCGGGCGCGCGCACAGGTGCACGACCGGCGCCCGGTTGTCCTCGATCAGCAGCCGCGCCGTCTCGTCGAGGTCGCCGCCGAGCGCCTCGGCGAACGCCCGCACGATCCACTGCGGGTGGTTGTGCAGCACCGACAGGTTGCCGACCGGGTCGACGTCGTAGGCCGGCGCGAGCCGCCCGAGCCACTCGTCCAGCGAGGTTTCGCTGATCGTCCGCATCACCGCGTTCGCGAAGCCGGCCGCGCCCGGCGCGACCGAGCGCACGAGGTCGACCGTCTGGTTGACCGCGGCGTGCGCCGGCACTCGCGTGTGCAGAAGCTGGTAGGCGCCGAGCCGCAGCGCGTCGCGGGCCGGCGGGTCGATGCGGGCCACGTCGCGCCCGGCGGCCGCCCCGACGATCAGGTCGAGGGTGCCGAGAGCGCGCAGCGTGCCGTACGTGAGCTCGGTGGCGAACGCGGCGTCCCGGCCGCTGAGGGCCATGCCGCGGAGGATATCGGCGAGCACGAGGTTCGCGTACGCGTCGTCCCGGTGGACCGCCGCGATCGCCTCGTACGCGGCCTGACGTGCCGGATCGGACGGCGGGCGACCGCCTCGCGGAGCCCGCCCGGTGCGGGAGTCGCGGGAGTAACCCGGTCCGCCGGCGGCCCGGGGCGGCCGTCCCGAGCCGTGCGGGCGTCCTGCCCGGTGATCGCTCATGAAAGCTGCTCCCCCGGCTGGATCCGCAGGCCGCGGGCCCAGTCGGTGGCCTGCATCGCCTTCTTGCCCGCCGCGCGCACCTCGCCCAGCGCCACCGGCGTGGTGGCCGTGCCGGCCAGCACCTGACCGCGTTCCACCAGCAGATCGCCCGGCTTCAGTGACGGCCCGTTGGCGACCGGTTTGACCGGCCCGAGCTTCACCCGGTCGTCCCGGAAGGTGGTCCACGCCCCGGGCGCGGGCGTGCACGCCCGGATTCGCCGGTCCACCGCGAAGGCGGGATCGTCCCAGCGCACCCGCGCGTCCTCGACCGTCACCTTGGGCGCGAACGTCACGCCGTCGGCCGGCTGCGGATGAGCCCGCGCCGTTCCCGCCTCGATGGCGTCCAGCACCGCCACCAGCAACCCCGCCCCCGAGACCGAGAGCCGCGAAAGCAGGTCACCGGACGTGTCGGACGACCGGATCTCCTCGGTCACCGTGCCGTAGACGGGCCCGGTGTCGAGGCCGGCTTCGAGCTCGAAGACGCAGGCCCCGGTCACCTCGTCGCCATGCAGCACCGCATGCTGCACCGGCGCCGCCCCCCGCCAGGCCGGCAGCAACGAGAAATGCAGGTTGATCCAGCCGTGCCGGGGGATCTCGAGGGCGCTCGGCGGCACCAGCGCGCCGTAGGCCACGACCGGCACACAATCCGGCGACAACTGCCGCAGCCGCTCCTGGAACTCGGGTTCCCGCGGCTTGGTCGGCGTCAGCACCTCGATGCCGCGCTCGTCGGCCCAGGCGCCGGCGGGCGAGCGCACCAGGTGACGGCCGCGGCCCGCGGGCGCGTCGGGGCGGGTGACCACGGCGACGAGCTCGTGGCCGGACGCGGCGATCGCGTCGAGGGCGGGCAGGGTGACGGCCGGCGTGCCGGCGAAGACGAGACGCAACCCGCTCACCGCCCCAGCCCGAAGATGCCCCGGCCGTGCGGGCTCTCCTTGACCACGGGCGGCTTGTCGGCGCTGTACCACTCGGCCGCGCGGATCTGCTTCATCGCGTCCTTGCGCCCGGCGGCGTCGAGCCGGTCGAGGAAGAGCACCCCGTCGAGGTGGTCGGTCTCGTGCTGCACGCAGCGCGCCATCAGGCCGGTGCCGACCACCTGGATCGGGTCGCCGTGCTCGTTGAAGCCCGCCGCGACGACGTTCTGCCGGCGCTTGGTGTCGATGTAGATGCCCGGGATCGACAGGCAGCCCTCGGGCCCGTCCTGCTCCTCGTCGTCGGGGTACGACAGCACCGGGTTGACGATGTGGCCCACCACGTCGTCGACGTCGAAGGTGAACACGCGCAGCCCGACGCCGAGCTGCGGCGCGGCCAGGCCGGCGCCCCCCTCGTCCTGCATCGTCTCGACCAGGTCGCGCACCAGCTTGCGCAACTCCTTGTCGAAATCGACGACGGGGTCGGCCGGTGTCCGCAGCACCGGATCACCGAAGAGACGGATGGGCTGAACGGTCACGCGGCGAAACTCCTGACATTCCGGTGCGGCACCCGACCAGTCTACGGAGTGCCTCACCGCGTCACCCCGCCAGCGTGACCGGGACCTCCCGCCAGCCGCGCAGGTTCATTCGCGGGCGCCGCGCCTCGATCATCCGCCGTGCTCGCAACCCCGCTTCTTCACCAACGCGGCCAGCTGATGGATCCCGCATGCATGCACGGCCACCGCCGGATCGAGCCGTATCCCCGCCGCGAGAACCCGCCCGCTGATCTCCCGCGCGAGCCCCACATCGGCCAGTGGCGTTCCCGATGAAGCAGCCACCGCGACAGCTCCCCCGCCCGCGCCGGCGGCCGATCCCCGCGGGCGTGCGCGTCCACCACCGCGAGCGCCGCCATGTGCAGGGTCAGCACCGACGCATAGGCCCCGTCCCCCGCGCCGCCCGGCATCCACCGCCCGTCCGGCGCCCGAACCCCATAGACCTGCGCGAACTTGTGACACGCCGCCTCGAACAGCGCCCGCCGCGCGGCTTCCCCGGCAGCGAGCGGCCCCAGCTCCAGCGGCGGCTCCGCGACGATCCCCAGCTCATCGCAGACAGCATCGGTGGCGCCCCACCCCGCCAGCGACCGCCCCAGCAGCACATCGCGCAAGGAGCGCCTGCAAGTCGGATGGCGGCCACCTCTCGGCGTAGTCCACGACGATGAGCAGGCCCAACCCGTCCGCCACACTCAGCGGCGCCCCGCCGAGCGAGGTGTCGGCCCGGTGGCGCGCCCAGCCCACCGTCCAGCCCGCCGTGGCCGCGTCCTCAGCGGCCCGCACCGCAAGCCGCGTCTTGCCCTGTCCTCCAGGCGCGTGCAGCAGCCACGCCGCCCGCCGCGGCTCTTCGTCCCGCCAGCGCGCCAGGCTCTCGAGCTCCCGCCGTCGTCCGGCGAACGGAATCACCCGCCGCCGGGTGTTCAGCAGCTTGCTCGGCTGCTCCCGCAGCGCCACCAGGTCGGCAAGCTCGTGCGGCGCCGGGCCGGGAAGGCTCTCCACGACGAACGGCGGCCCGTCCGCGCCGTAGATGTTCGTCGTGATCGGGGCATACACGTCCCCGCCGACCCCGACCGCCGCGGCCCCCGCAACGTGTACGGACACTCCGCCCGCCGGGCGCTCCGTCATCGTCACCGGGCCGCTAGAGGGCCGGCCCGGCCCCCAGACAAAACTCGGTCACCCGATCGGAGTTCACCCGGCATTTTCCTTGACTTAGAAGATCGTCAATGGGTCGACCTCCGTCCGGACCGGGAGGGCCGCCTTCCTGGCGCTGCGTACCGCCGCGGCCTCGTGCAGCGCGTGGGCCATCGCCGCGGCCTGCGAGCGGGACGTGCGGACCAGCATCCGCTCCTGGTCGTCGTCGGCCGGGACCGGGCCCAGCAACTCGGCGCCGTCGGGCAGCCGGGCCGCCGCCAGCATCTCGGCGATCGCCTCCGGCTTGCCGGTGAGGCTCGCCATCCGCGCCGCCGGCGGGAAGCTCAGCTCGCGCCGCTCGGCGAGCTCCCGCGCCGCGAACCAGCCCGGCTCCCACCGGATCAGCGCCTGCACCGTCGCCAGCGACCCGTCGGCCACCACCACGACCCGCCCGCCCTGCGACCCGGGCTTGGCCAGCGCCGAGGCGTTGAACCACCGCCGCATCGTCTCCTCGGCGGCCCGCAGGTCGGACCGGGTCAGCAGCGCCCACGTGTCGAGCAGCAGCACGGCCCCGAACCCGCCCTCGGCGTGCGGCTCGGCGCCGGGCGTGGCCACGACGACCGACGGCGCCTGCGGAATCGTCCCGAGGATCTCGTCGCGCCCCGATGTGCGCACCGTCACCCCCGGGAAGGCCCGGCCCAGTTCCTCGGCCGTGCGCCGCGCCCCGACGACGGAGGCCCGAAGCCGCCGTTCCCCGCAGGCCGGGCAGGTGTAGGCCGCCGACACCCGGCCGCACCACCGGCAGCTCGGAACGTCTCGCGACCCGGCGAGCGCGAGCGGCCCCGAGCAATGCGGGCACCGCGCCGGCGTGCGGCACTCGGCACAGGCCACCGACGGCAGGTAGCCCCGCCGCGGCACCTGCACCAGCACCGGCGCCCCCGCCTGCAACGCCTTCCGCGCCGTCTCCCACGCGATGCTGGGCAGCCGCGCCGTGGCCGCACCCGGGTCCCGCGCCAGCTGCGGGTCATCGCCGGTCGGCGCCACCCCCGGCGCCCGCGCCCGCAGCACGTTCCGGGCCGCCGAGATCTCCTTGGCCCATCCCGTTTCCAGGAGCAACTGCGCTTCTCCCGTACGCGCGTGGCCCGCCACCATCGCCGAGCAGTCCGCGAGCCGGGCCCGGGTCAGCAGCACCTCCCGCGCGTGCGGGTAGGGCGCCCGCGGCTCGGCGTGCAGGTCGTCGCCGTCGTCCCAGATGACGACCAGTCCCAGCTCGGCGACCGGCGCCCACATGGCCGCCCGCGTCCCCGCCACGACCGCCACCTGATGCCGGCCGGCCCGCAGAAACCGCCGATACCGTTCGGCCGGCCCCAGCGCCGCGTTCAGCGCGACGTGCCGCCCTTCCCCCAGCACCTCGACCAACGCCTTGTCGACCCGCTCGAGGTCACGCGCGTCCGCGACCACGATGACCGTCCCGCGCCCGCCCCGAGCGGTGGCCGCCGCCGCCTCGGCGATCCGGAGCGCCCAGTCTTCCCCCGGCAAGGCCCCCCAGACAGCCCGAGCCCCGCGCCCTTCTTCGAGCGCCTTCAAGAACGCGGGCCCGGCCGCGTACGAGTCCCAGCCGCCGACCGCCGGCGCCCGCATCTCGCCCGGCCCGGCGTCCGAGCCAGTCGACGTGTCGGCATCGGAGCCCGGCTCCGGCTCCGGCTCCGGCGAGTCAGCAGCCACGGCCTGCCCCTCGACCCGCGCATGCCGGGGCGGCACGGCCAGCCGCAGCACATCGCACAGATTTCCAGCATATCGGTCGGCGATAGCCCGAGCCAGCCGCGCCACCTCGGGATCGAGAACCCGCTCCCCCGAGACCACTTTGTCGAGATAAGCGAGCTTGCCGCCGTGCGGCGACGACTCGGCCCTCTCCAGCAGGAACCCCGAGACCAGCTGACCCGCGAACCGCACCTTGACCCGGACCCCCGGCTGGGCCACCTCGTCGAGATCTTCCGAGACGAGGTAGTCGAAGGGCCGATCAAGGTGTGCCAACGGCACGTCGACGCACACCCGGGCCACCGGCAACCGTTGCGCCGGAACCCTCTCACCGCGTGCGCTCTTGCTAGTCATCGCCGAACATTCTGCCCGGCACCCCCGACAAGAACCGCAAGATCACCCGCGCCCCGGGAGAACGAGCGACCGGACTCACCGAAGGACGCCGGCCAACGCGACGAAGAGAAGACGTTCCACCTCGGCGTCCGACGGCGGCGTGCTGCCCCGGTCGGCGAACATGAGATGCCCCGTCCCGATCAGCATCCCCGCCACGCTCGGCAGATCGGCGTCGGGAACGACTCGCCGCAGATCCCGCTCGGCCTCCAGATACGACGTGATCATCGCCGCCGCCTCCGTCAGCAGCGGCAGCCCGCGCACGTCCCGCATCGCGCGAAGCCGAGCCCGCAGATCATCCCGGAAGGTGATCAGACCGACGATCGCCACGGCCACCGACCCGAACAGCTTCTCGAGCGCCACCCGCAGATTTCCCACGACCGTCCCGGTGCCGGCCTGGGCGATCAGCCCCCGCGCCTCGACCTGGAGCCGCGCGGTCCGGTCTATCACCAACTCGGTGAGAAACTCGTCGAAGTCCGCGAAGTGCTTGTACAGCACACCCTTGGCGCAGCCCGCCTCGGCGGTCACCGCCCGGCCGGTCAGCGAATGCGGCCCGTCCCGCAACAACACCCGCTCCGCCGCCGCGAACAACTGCTCGCGTACGTCTCTCAGCGCTATGCCGGTCGGCACACAACCCCCTGAACACGTTGATTTGAAGAGTGGGGGGGGGGGGGGGGGGGGGGGGGGGGGGGCCCCCCCCCCGGGGGGGGGGGGGGGGGGGGGGGGCCCCCCCCCCCGCCCCGGCTCGTCCATCTGCCCGCCGAACAGCGCCATGACGATCGCCATCGCC
>NZ_JBITDW010000006.1:135249-412011 GCF_044454685.1 Actinoplanes sp. NPDC051513 | reverse complement strand
GCTCACCGCGCGCCGGCCCGCGGCCGCGGGGCGGGGCCGCCCCCCCCCCCCCCCCCCTTCGTTTTTTTTGGGGGGGGGGGGGGGGCCCCCCCCCCCCGCCCCCCCCCCCCCACTATAGGGCCGGAGAGGGAGCGCCCGATGAGCGACATCCACCAGCAACGCCAGGTAGCGGAGTCCTTCGGCGCCGACGCGGAGCGCTACGACCGCACCCGGCCGGGCTACCCTGACGAGGTGATCAAGCGAATCGTCGAGGCCGCTCCCGGCCCCGCCTTCCTCGATGTCGGCACCGGCACCGGCATCGCCGCGCGCCAGCTCCAGGCGGCCGGCGCGACCGTCCTCGGCCTCGACGTCGACGACCGCATGGCCGACCGGGCCCGCCGGCGGGGCCTCGAGGTCGAGGTCGCGAAGTTCGAGGACTGGGATCCCCGTGGCCGCACCTTCGACGGCGTCGTGGCCGCAACGACCTGGCATTGGATCGATCCGGTGAAAGGGGCCGCCAAAGCGGCAGAAATTCTGAAAAAGGGGGCGTCGCTCGCGCTGCTCTGGAACGTCTTCGAACCCGACCCCGACCTCAAGCGAGCCTTCGCCGAGATCAACGCGCGGATCCTCCCCGAAATCCCCAACCCCTACGCCAGCTCCGTCCCGATGGTCCAGGCCTACCAGGCCATCCCCGACAAGGCGATCGCCGGCCTCGACGCCAACGCCTTCCGGCAGCCCGAGCAATGGCGAACCGACTGGGATCTTGTCTACACGCGGGACGACTGGCTCAGCGTGATGCAGACCCACGGCGGCCTGGCCGCCCACATCACCCCGGAGAAGCTGGCCGAGCTCCTGGCCGCCACCGGCGAGGCCATCGACATCCACGGCGGCGCCGTGACGATGCACTACAGCACCCTGACCGTGAAGGCCGAGCGGGCATAACGCAAAGCGCCCCGGCAAAAAGCCGGGGCGCAAAAGCGGAAAACCTCAGGCAGCTGCGTTCTTCAGGTCTTGAGCGCGGTCGGTGTTCTCCCACAGCAGCTCCGGCACCTCACGCCCGAAGTGCCCGTAGGCGGCGGTCTGCTGGTAGATCGGCCGCAGCAGGTCGAGGTCGCGGATGATCGCGGCCGGACGCAGGTCGAACACCTCGCCGATGGCCTTCTCGATCCGCTCGACCGGCACGTTCTCGGTGCCGAACGTCTCGACGAACAACGAGACCGGGTGCGCCTTGCCGATCGCGTACGCGACCTGCGCCTCGCACCGCTCGGCCAGGCCGGCCGCCACGACGTTCTTGGCGACCCAGCGCATCGCGTACGCCGCCGAGCGGTCCACCTTGGACGGGTCCTTGCCGGAGAACGCGCCGCCGCCGTGGCGCGCGTACCCGCCGTACGTGTCAACAATGATCTTGCGGCCGGTGAGGCCGGCGTCGCCCATCGGGCCGCCGATCTCGAAGCGGCCGGTCGGGTTGACCAGCAGGCGGTAGCCCTCGGTGTCGATGCCGAGGCCTTCCAGCTCGGGCGCGATCACGTGCTCGCGGATGTCGGGCGTGAGCAGCGACTCGAGCGAGATGTCGGCCGCGTGCTGCGACGAGACGACCACCGTGTCGAGGCGGACCGGCTTGAGGCCGTCGTACTCGATGGTGACCTGGGTCTTGCCGTCGGGACGCAGGTAGGGGATCGTGCCGTCCTTGCGCGCCGTGGACAGGCGGCGGGCCAGGCGGTGGGCGAGCGCGATCGGCAGCGGCATCAGCTCGGGGGTCTCCGAGCAGGCGAAGCCGAACATCATGCCCTGGTCGCCGGCGCCCTGCGAGTCGAGGACGTGCTCGGAGTCACCCTCACGCAGCTCGAGAGCGCTGTCGACACCCTGGGCGATGTCGGGCGACTGCGCGCCGATGGAGACGCTCACGCCGCAGGAAGCGCCGTCGAACCCCTTCTTCGACGAGTCGTACCCGATGCGCAGGATGGTCTCGCGCACGATGCTCGGGATGTCGGCGTACGCCTGGGTGGTGACCTCGCCGGCCACGTGGACCTGGCCGGTGGTGATGAGCGTTTCCACCGCCACGCGGCTGCGCGGGTCCTGGGCCAGCAGGGCGTCGAGAATGCCGTCGCTGATCTGGTCAGCGATCTTGTCCGGGTGGCCTTCCGTGACCGACTCGGAGGTGAACAGGCGGCGTGCCACGGTGCTCCTCAGCTATTCGAAGTTCAAACGTATCGCGAGAGTGTAGTCACCACGCACGACAGAAGTCGCCGGGGTGCTGTGCCGTCTCACTGCCGCCGACCTGCTGTTTCCAGGAGCGCGGCAGCGCGGTCCAAAATCCTATCGGCCACATCTTCTTTGCGGAGTTCACCGAGAGTGGCGGTAGATCCGTCCGAACCGAGGATAGTCACGTCATTGTGGTCGGCTCCGAAGACCCGATCCACACCGACCTCGTTCACCACGATCAGATCGGCGCGCTTCTTGGTCAACTTAGCCCTGGCGTGCTCCAACGCGTCGTGGGTCTCGGCCGCGAACGCGACGAGCACCTGCCCCGGCCGCTTCGCCGCGCCGAGTTCGGCGGCGATGTCGGGGTTTGTCACGAGGACGATTGCCTCAGGCGTACCCGAATCGTCCTTTTTGATTTTCTGTGCCGCAATCGTGGCCGGCCGGAAGTCGGCGGGCGCGGCGGACATGACCACGATGTCGGCGTCGGCGGCGGCCTTCACGGTCGCCACCCGCAGCTCCTCGGTGGTACCCACGCGGGTGATCTCGGCGCCCGCCGGGTCGGGCAACGTGACGTTCGCCGCGATCAGCGTGACCCGCGCGCCTCGCGCCGCGGCGGCCTTCGCGAGCGCATATCCCTGCTTTCCGGACGACCGATTTCCGAGGAATCGCACCGGATCGAGCGGTTCGCGCGTCCCACCCGCCGTCACCACGACATGCCGTCCGGCAAGATCAAGATCAAGCCCGCGATTTCGTACGCGGAGAGCAAGCTCAAAGATCGTCTCGGGGTCGGGCAACCGACCCTTGCCCGTGTCCGCACCGGTGAGCCGCCCCACGGCCGGCTCGATCACGATCGCCCCACGCTCACGCAAGGTAGCCACGTTCGCACGCGTCGCGGCGTTCTCCCACATCTCGGTGTGCATGGCCGGCGCGTAGACGATCGGACAGGTCGCCGTGAGCAGGGTATTCGTCAGAAGATCGTCGGCGATCCCGTGCGCCGCCTTGGCCAGCAGGTCGGCCGTGGCCGGCGCGACGACCACCAAGCCGGCGTTGCGGCCGATCCGCACGTGCGGCACCTCGTGTGCGTCGTCCCACACCTCGGTGGCGACGGGCTTGCCGGAGAGCGCGGCCCAGGTGGGCGCCCCCACGAACCTCAGCGCCGAGGCGGTCGGCACCACCCGCACGCTGTGCCCCGACTCGGTGAAGAGCCGCAACAGCTCACACGCCTTGTAGGCGGCGATCCCGCCGCAGACCCCCAGGACGACCTCAGTCATAAACGCAATGATCCCGCGCCCCTCAGAGGGACGCGGGATCACCCACAACACTTGTGACGCGGCTGCCCCAAATGTGGGGCGTCCGGGGGCTCGGCCCCCGGAGCAGGCATCAATTCGTAGTGCCTTCGGTTCGCGCTTTTCGCGAACAGAATGCACCCGATCACCTACGGATTGTCCGTAGCCTCGGCGGTCAGGAGGCCGGCGTTGATCTCACGCATGGCGATCGAGAGCGGCTTCTCCTGCGGCGTGGTCTCGACGAGCGGGCCCACGTACTCGAGGAGGCCCTCACCGAGCTGGCTGTAGTAGGCGTTGATCTGGCGGGCGCGCTTGGCCGCGAAGATCACCAGCGAGTACTTCGACGAGGTCTTGTCGAGCAGCTCGTCGATCGGCGGGTTGGTGATGCCTTCGGGGTTGGCTACGGTTCCCACAGTTCAGAGATCCTTACTTAGGAATTTGGCCTTAACGCTCTGGAGCTTGCGCGGGCGTCAGAAACGATGAACCGAGCAATCCTACCAGCTCGTCCGCGGCCCGTTCGACGAAGTCGTTGACCACCGTTCGGTCGAATTCCTTCTCGGCGGCCAGTTCCTCGTCGGCGTGGGCCAGGCGACGGCGGATCGTCTCCTCGTCGTCCGTGCCTCGTCCGATCAGGCGGCGCTTGAGCTCCTCGACGCTCGGCGGCGCGAGGAACACCAGCTGCGCCTCGGGCATCGCGGCCCGCACCTGGCGGGCGCCCTGGAGATCGATCTTGAGCAGGACCGGCTGGCCCTGGCTCAACCAGCCCTCGACCTGCGCCCGGGGCGTGCCGTAGAGGTTGCCGGCGAACTCGGCCCACTCGAGCAGCTGACCGCCGTCGATCAGCCGCTGGAACTCACTCCTGGTCACGAAGTGGTAGTGCTCGCCGTCGGTCTCGTAGTCGCGCTTCTTCCGGGTCGTGACCGACACGGACAGCTTGATCCAAGGCGAGCGCGCCCGGATCAGCTCGATCACACTGTCTTTCCCGACCCCGGAAGGGCCGGAGAGGACGGTGAGGCGGGCTGCCGGGCGCGCGTCGTCATCCATGCTCACAGGCTCATTCAACACGAGCCCATGAGTCAGTTGGCAGCGAACTCCCCCAGGAGGGCCTTGCGCTGCTGGTCGCCGAGACCGCGCAGCCGGCGGCTGTCAGCGATCTTCAGCTTCTCCATGATCTGGGTCGCGCGGATCTTGCCGATGCCCGGCAGCGCCTGAAGCACGGCCGAGACCTTCAGCTTGCCGACGACTTCGTCGCCTTCCGCGCGGTCAAGCACAGCGGCGAGGGTGGTCTTGCCGGACTTGAGCTGTTCCTTCAGCTCAGCCCGAGCCTTGCGAACTTCCGCGGCCTTCTCCAGCGCTGCAGCGCGCTGCTCGGGGCTCAGTGACGGGAGCGGCACCAGTTCTCCTCAGGTCCCTATCGCGGCGGTAGTCGAATACCGGCGCTTCTGTGAAACGTGGTGTGCCAGGGAACCAAAGGGGCATGTGGTTCCCGGCGCGGGGAAAACTAGCGGTCAACGGCGCTTTCGGCAACGTGGGGGTACCCCCGACCCGGGTGTCCCCCGGCCTGATAAGCAGGCCCGTTTCACCCGAGAGCGGCGCGGCATTCGGCGACGGCACGCTCCGCGGCGTCTCTCAGCGCGGATACGGAAGGTCCCGCGTTGAGAACTTCCCGTGAGTACGACGGCAGCACGTTGCGCAGGCTTTCGCCGAAGACGGAGCGCAGGTCGGAGGGGGTCGCGCCCTGTGCTCCGAGGCCCGGAGCGAGCAACGGACCGTTCACTTGGGACAGGTCGTGCCCGGTCCGTCCGATCGTGGCGCCGACCACGAGACCAAGGTTGCCGAGCGGCTGGGCACCCGTGTTGACCTGGGAAATCTCATCGATCACGGCCTGCGCGACCGTCCGGCCGTCCGAAGCGAGGGCATGCTGGACGCTCGCTCCCTCCGGGTTGGACGTCAGCGCGAGGACGAACACGCCGGCGCCGTTGGCGGCCGCGAGGTCGAATGCCGGCTGCAACGACCCGACTCCGAGGTAGGGACTCACAGTAATCGCGTCGGCACACAGCGAACTCGCAGGATCAAGGTAGGCGGAGGCGTACGCGGCCATCGTCGAGCCGATGTCGCCGCGCTTCACGTCCAGCAGGACAAGTGCTCCGGCCTCGCGCAACTGTCGGATAGTTGACTCAAGAATGCCGATGCCACGTGACCCAAATCTCTCGAAAAACGCCGACTGCGGCTTCACCACGGCCACCCGATCGGCCAGTGCTTCGACGACCGTACGGGCGAAGCGTTCCAGGCCGGCCACGTCGTCGGTGAGCCCCCAGCGGGTGAGCAGAGCGGGGTGCGGATCGATGCCGACACACAGCGGCCCCCGCTTCCCGATGGCGTCCGTGAGCCGCAGTCCGAAGGTCTCCATCGCTGCGATACCTCTTCCGTGTCAGGTAGCCGCCACCGCGGCGGCGGCTCACGCGGTAGTGCGAGTGTCAGGTCGCCGCCACCCCGGCGGCGGCGCGAGCGGTGGTGCGGTTGTCGGGCGGCCGCGACCCGCGACCACCGTTGCCGGGCGGCCGCGACCCCGCGGCCGCGGTTCTCAGGTGGCCGCGACCGCCGCGGCGATCCCCGCGGCGATCCGGGCCACGTCGTCAGTCGACGCCACGTACGGCGGCATCGTGTAGATCAGGTCCCGGAACGGCCGCAGCCACACGCCCGCCTCGACGGCCGCGGCGGTCGCCTTGGCCATGTCCACCGGACGGTCGAGCTGCACGACGCCGATCGCGCCCAGGACCCGCACGTCGTCGACTCCCGGAACCCCGCGCAAGGGCTCCAGGCCGTCTCGGAGACCGCTTTCGATCACCCGTACGTGTGATCGCCAGTCCGTGTCGCGCAGCAGCCCCAGGGACGCGCCGGCGACCGCGCAGGCGAGCGGGTTGCCCATGAAGGTCGGACCGTGCGCGAGCCCGCCGCCGTCCCCCGAGGAGATCGCCTCGGCCACCGCGGTCGTGCAGAGGGTCGCCGCAAGGGTCAGATAGCCGCCCGTGAGCGCCTTGCCCACGCACATGATGTCCGGGCTGACCCCCGCGTGGTCCGCCCCGAAGAATTCGCCCGTGCGCCCGAATCCGGTGGCGATCTCATCGAAGATCAAGAAGGTTCCGTACGCGGCGGTCGCCTCCCGCAGCACCCGCAAGTACTCCGGATGGTGGAACCGCATCCCACCGGCCCCCTGCACGACCGGCTCGACGATCACGGCCGCGACGTCGTCCGTGTGCTCCGCGATCAGCGCCCGCAACCCATCGGCGTAGCCCTGATCGAAGTCGACCGGCGGCAGGTCCGCGAAGACCTGCAGCGGCAGCACACCCGTCCACAGCGAGTGCATCCCGCCGATCGGGTCGCACACGGTCATCGGGTGAAACGTGTCCCCGTGATATCCGCCACGCCAGGTCAGCAACCGCCGTCGCCGCGGTTTCCCGAGCGCGAGCTGAGCCTGCAGCGCCATCTTGATCGCGACTTCGACGCTCACCGACCCGGAGTCGGCGAGGAAAACGTGCTCGAGTCCGTCGGGCGCGAGCTCGACCAGCGTGGTGGCGAGCTCGATGGCCGGCTTGTGGGTGAGCCCGCCGAACATGACGTGGCTCATGCGTCCCGCCTGCTCGGCGAGCGCCGCGTCGAGCACCGGGTGCCGGTACCCGTGGATGGCCGCCCACCACGAGGACATCCCGTCGACCAGCTCCCGCCCGTCCGCGAGCCGCAGCCGGACCCCGTGGGCGCTCTCGACCAGATAGGGCTCGCTCCTGCCCGGCATCGGCCCGTAGGGATGCCAGACGTGTGCCCGATCCAGCGCCAGCAACGCGCGCTCGTCTCCACTCATGCCGCCCACCCCATTTCCGACATTTCTGATTCATCGGAAGCAACGGGCGGCATGGCGATCACCGAATCTCCACCGCACCGGCCCGGGCCCGCTGCGCCGCCGCCGCCCGTGCCGCGCCGCGCACCAGGGCAGGCCCGTGGTAGATAAAGCCGCTGTAGAGCTGCACCAGCGAGGCGCCCGCATCGAGCATGCGGAAGGCATCCTCGGGGCACATCACGCCGCCGACGCCGACGATCGGGAGCCGGCCGTCGGTCTCGGTGTGCACGAAGTGGACGATCTTGCGCGCCTTCTCGGTGAGCGGCCGGCCGGAGAGCCCGCCCTGCTCGGCGGCCCTCGGCTGGTCGGCCGCGGCCAGCCCGTCGCGGGCGAGCGTCGTGTTCGTGGCGATCACACCGGCCGCGCCGTGGCTCAGGCAGACCTCGAGGAGCTCGGCGATCGCCGGCTCGGTGAGGTCGGGCGCGATCTTCACGAGCACCGGCTTCTTCCCGACCAGGGCGCCCAGCAGGTCGGCGATCGCCGTCTTGTCCTGCAGGGCGCGCAGGCCCGGCGTGTTCGGCGACGACACGTTGACCGCGATGTAGTCGGCGTAGGGATGCAGCAGCTCGTAGGAGGCCAGGTAGTCCTCGACCGCCTCCTCGAGGGGCGTCACCTTGGACTTGCCGAGCGAGATGCCGAGCGGCACTCCCAGGTTGGATGAACGCAGCGGCCCCAGCGCGGCGAGGCGGGCCGCCAGCGCGGCCGCCCCCGCGTTGTTGAAGCCCATCCGGTTGATGATCGCCTCGCTGTCGCGCAGCCGGTACAGCCGGGGCTTGTCGTTGCCCGGCTGCGCCTTGGCGGTGACGGTACCGACCTCGACGAACCCGAACCCGAGCGCGGGCCACGCGGACAGCGCCACCCCGTTCTTGTCCATCCCGGCCGCCAGCCCGACCGCGTTCGGGAACCGCACTCCGAACACGTGGACCGGGTCATCGGTCGCGTAGCGCGCCCGCAGCACCGCGCGGACGCTCCCACCGAGCCGCGCGAGCCGGCCGAGCGTGAATTCGTGCGCCCTCTCGGCGTCGCCGCCGCCGACCCGGAACAGGACGGGCCGGACGGCGGACTCGAACAGGGTCATTTGCCACCCCGGAGAGCGGCGTGCAGCTCCTGCAGGGGGCGGACCGTCATGTCGCCGCGCATCAGGGCCTCGATGCCCATCACGGCCGCGGCCGCGCCCTGGGTCGTGGTGATGCTCGGGATGTCGGCCGTGACCGCGGCGCTGCGGATCTCGTAGCCGTCGGAGCGAGCGCTCGCGCCCGAGCCCTGCGGCGTGTTGATGATCATCGCGATCTCGCCCGCCAGGATCAGCGCCACCGCGTTCTGGCCGGGGCTCTCGAAGTGCTTGGGCACGATCTCGCAGGAGATGCCGTGCCGGCGCAGCACCTCGCCGGTGCCGGCCGTCGTCACGATCGTGAAGCCGAGGTCGGCGAGCCGCTTGATCGGGAAGATCATCGTGCGCTTGTCGCGGTTCGCGACCGAGACGAAGATCTTGCCGCTGGTCGGGAGCGACCCGTACGCGGCGGCCTGCGACTTGGCGAACGCCTGCCCGAAGCCGGCGTCGATGCCCATCACCTCGCCGGTCGACTTCATCTCGGGCCCGAGCAGGCTGTCGACGCCCTTGCCCGACGGGGTGCGGAACCGCTTGAACGGCAGCACCGCCTCCTTGATCGCGATCGGCGCGTTCTCCGGGGTCGTGCCGCCGTCGCCCTCGGGCAGCAGCAGGCCCTCCTCGCGCAGGGCGGCGATCGTGGCGCCGAGCATGATGCGAGCGGCCGCCTTGGCCAGCGGGACCGCGGTCGCCTTCGACACGAAGGGGACGGTGCGGGACGCGCGCGGGTTGGCCTCGAGCACGTAGAGGGTGTCGTCCTTGAGCGCGTACTGGACGTTGAGCAGGCCGCGCACCCCGACGCCGCGGGCGATTGCCTCGGTGTAGCGCCGCACCTCGGCCAGGTGCGAGCCGGCCAGGGTGACCGGGGGCAGCGAGCAGGACGAGTCGCCGGAGTGGATGCCGGCCTCCTCGATGTGCTCCATCACGCCGCCCAGGTAGACCTCGCCGGTGGCGTCGCAGAGCGCGTCCACGTCGATCTCGATGGCGTCGTCGAGGAAGCTGTCGACCAGCACCGGGTGGTCGGGCGAGATCTGGGTGGCCCGGTCGATGTAGCCGGCCAGCGTCGGCTCGTCGTACACGATCTCCATGCCCCGGCCGCCGAGCACGTACGACGGACGCACCAGCACCGGGTAGCCGATCGCGTCGGCGATCGCCTTGGCCTCCTCGAAGCTGGTGGCGGTGCCGTGGTCGGGCGAGCGGAGGCCGGCCTTGTGCAGCACCGCGCCGAACAGGCCGCGGTCCTCGGCCAGGTCGATCGACTCGGGCGAGGTGCCGACGATCGGGATGCCGGCCTTCTTGAGCCGGTTGGCGAGGCCGAGCGGGGTCTGGCCGCCCAGCTGCACGATCACGCCGACCACCCCGGGGCCGCCGGCCGCCTTGCCGGAGGTGTCCTCGGAGTGGAAGACCTCGAGCACGTCCTCGAAGGTCAGCGGCTCGAAATAGAGCCGGTCGGCGGTGTCGTAGTCGGTCGACACGGTCTCAGGGTTGCAGTTGACCATGACGGTCTCGTAATCGACGCCCCGCAACGCCATGACGGCGTGCACGCAGGAATAGTCGAACTCGATGCCCTGGCCGATCCGGTTCGGTCCGGAGCCCAGGATCAGGACCTTGGGGCGGTCGGACGGCGCGACCTCGGTCTCCTCGTCGTAGGACGAGTAGTGGTACGGCGTGTTCGCCTCGAACTCGGCGGCGCAGGTGTCGACGGTCTTGTAGACCGGCCGGATGCCCAGCCGGTGCCGCAGTATGCGCACGCCGTCCTCCCCGGCGAGCTCGGGCCGCAGCGCAGCGAGCTGCCGGTCGGAGAGTCCGGAGCGCTTGGCCCGGCGCAGCAGCTCCTCGTCCAGCACGGCGGCGTCCGAGATGTCGCGCCGCAGCTCGATCAGGCCCTGGATCTCCTCGAGGAACCACGGGTCGATCCCGCCGCTGGCCTCGAAGACCTGCTCGATGGTGGCGCCGAGCCGCAGCGCCCGCTCGACCGTGTAGAGGCGGCCGTCGTGCGGGATGCGCAGGGCCGCCAGAACCTCGTCGAGGGACCCGGCCGGATCCGGCTGGGTCCAGAACCCGGCCGCGGTCGTTTCGAGAGACCGCATCGCCTTGTTGAGCGCCTCGGCGAAGTTGCGGCCCAGCGACATCGCCTCGCCCACCGACTTCATCGTCGTGGTGAGCTCGGGGTCGGCGCCCGGGAACTTTTCGAACGCGAACCGCGGGATCTTCACGACCACGTAGTCGAGGGCCGGCTCGAAGGCGGCCGGGGTCTTGAGCGTGATGTCGTTCGGGATCTCGTCGAGCGTGTAGCCGATGGCCAGCTTCGCCGCGATCTTCGCGATCGGGAAGCCCGTCGCCTTGGACGCCAGCGCCGACGAGCGGGAGACCCGCGGGTTCATCTCGATGACGACCAGGCGGCCGTCGCTCGGGTTGACCGCGAACTGGATGTTGCAGCCGCCGGTGTCGACGCCGACTTCGCGCAGCACGGCGATGCCGAGGTCGCGCAGGTCCTGGTACTCCCGGTCGGTCAGGGTCATGGCCGGCGCGACGGTGACCGAGTCGCCGGTGTGCACGCCCATCGGGTCGATGTTCTCGATCGAGCAGACGACCACGACGTTGTCGTGCTTGTCGCGCATCAGCTCGAGCTCGTACTCCTTCCAGCCGAGCACGCTCTCCTCGATGAGCACCTCGTGCACCGGCGAGGCGGCCAGGCCGGCCCCCGCGATGCGCGACAGGTCCTCGGGGGTGTGCGCCATGCCCGATCCGAGCCCGCCCATGGTGAAGGACGGCCGGATCACCACCGGAAGACCAAGATCTTCGACGGTGGAGAGAACCTCCTCGAGCGAGTGGCAGACGCGCGACCGGGGCGTCTGCCCACCGGCGCGAGCCACGATGTCCTTGAACAGCTGCCGGTCCTCGCCGCGGCGGATCGCGTCGATGTTGGCGCCGATCAGCTCGACGCCGTACTTCTCGAGCACGCCGCTCTCGTGCAGGGCGACCGCGGTGTTCAGCGCGGTCTGCCCGCCCAGCGTGGGCAGGATCGCGTCGGGCCGCTCCTTGGCGATGACCAGCTCGACGAATTCCGGGGTGATCGGCTCGATGTAGGTGGCGTCGGCGAACTCGGGGTCGGTCATGATCGTGGCCGGGTTGGAGTTGACCAGCGAAACGCGCAGCCCTTCGGCGCGCAGCACCCGGCAGGCCTGGGTGCCGGAGTAGTCGAACTCGCAGGCCTGCCCGATGACGATCGGCCCGGAGCCGATCACCATCACGTGCTTGAGATCTTCACGCTTCGGCATGATCAGCCCTTCTTCTCGACGAGCTCGACGAACCTGTCGAACAGGTAGTCGGCGTCGTGCGGGCCGGCGGCGGCCTCGGGGTGGTACTGAACGGTGAACGCGGGGACGTCGATCCCCCGCAGGCCCTCGACCACGTTGTCGTTGAGGCAGACGTGCGACACCTCGACGCCGCCGAACTCGGTGTCGATCACCGTGTTCAGCGGGGCGTCGACCGCGAAGCCGTGGTTGTGCGAGGTGACCTCGACCTTGCCGGTGGTCTTGTCGAGCACCGGCTGGTTGATGCCGCGGTGGCCGTACCCGAGCTTGTAGGTGCCGAAGCCGAGCGCGCGGCCGAGGATCTGGCTGCCGAAGCAGATGCCGAACAGCGGCGTACGCCGGCGCATCACCTCGCGGGCCAGCGCCACCGGCCCGTCCGCGGTGGCCGGGTCGCCGGGGCCGGGCGAGAAGAAGACCGCGTCGGGGCTGACCGCGAGCAGATCCTCGATCGTCGACGAGGCCGGGAAGATGTGGGTCGTCACCCCGCGGGCGGCGAGCCGGCGGGCGACGTTGCGCTTGATCCCGAGGTCGAGCGCCGCCACCGTGTACCGGTGTTCACCGACGGCCGGAACGGTGTATTTATCCGGCGTTGAGACCTCAGCGGACAGATCGGCGCCAACCATCTGCGGCGACGACAAAACCCGCGTCAGCAGCGAAGCGGGGTCGAGATCCACGCTGGAGACCCCCACCCGCATCGCGCCGCGAGAGCGCAGGTGCCGGGTCAGCGCCCGGGTGTCGATCCTGCTGATCCCGACGATCCCCTCGGCCGCGAGCCGATCACCGAGGTCACCGGTCGAGCGCCAGTTCGACGGACGACGGGCCGGGTCACGCACGACATAGCCGGCCACCCAGATGCGAGAAGACTCGTCGTCCTGGTCGTTGACACCCGTGTTGCCGATCATCGGGGCGGTCTGCACGACCACCTGCCGGTGATAGGACGGGTCGGTCAGCGTCTCTTGGTAGCCGGTCATGCCGGTGGTGAAGACCGCCTCGCCGAACGTCTCCCCCAGGGCGCCATAGGCATTGCCCCGGAACGTTCGCCCATCCTCGAGCACGAGGATCGCTTTGCTCATTTCACAGCCTTCCCGTCGAGGACCGTCGGCTCTCCCCGGAGGAAGGTCGCGACGATGCGACCCGGCAGGGTGGTGCCCGTGTACGGCGTGTTGCGGCTGCGGCTCGCCAGCTCGCCCGGGTCGACGACCCGGCGGGCGGACGGGTCCACCAGCGTGAGGTTGGCCGGCGAGCCGGCCGCGAGGTCGGCGCCGTGCCCGGCCAACCCGGCGATCTTGGCCGGGGTGCGCGACATCCGGTCGGCGATCAGGTCCCACCGCTCGCCGAGGACGCTGATCACGATCGAGAGCGCGGTCTCGAGCCCGAGCATGCCGGGCCGGGCGTACGCCCACTCGCATTCCTTGTCCTCGACCGCGTGCGGGGCGTGGTCGGTCGCCACCACGTCGATGACGCCCTCCACGAGCGCCGCGCGCAGGGCGGCGACGTCGGCCGCCGTACGCAACGGGGGGTTGACCTTGAAAACCGGGTCGTAGGAGGCGGCCAGCTCGTCGGTGAGCAGCAGGTGATGCGGCGTCACCTCGGCGGTTACCCGGACGCCGCGGGCCTTGGCCTGGCGCAGCACCTCGACCGAGCCGGCGGTGGAGACGTGGCACACGTGCAGGCGGCTGCCGACGTGCTCGGCCAGCAGCACGTCGCGGGCGATGATCGCCTCCTCGGCGACGGCCGGCCAGCCGGTCAGGCCCAGGCGGGTGCTGACCTCGCCCTCGTGCATCTGCGCGCCCTCGGTGAGCCGCGGCTCCTCGGCGTGCTGGGCGATGATGCCGTCGAACGCCTTCACGTACTCCAGCGCCCGGCGCATCAGGCGCGGGTCGGCGACGCAGAAGCCGTCGTCCGAGAAGATCCGCACGCCGGCGGCGGAGGTCGCCATCGCGCCGAGCTCGGCGAGCTGCTTGCCGGCCAGCCCGACGGTGACCGCGCCGATCGGCTGCACGTCGACCAGCCCGGCCTCGCGGCCCAGGCGCCAGACCTGCTCGACGACGCCGGCGGTGTCGGCGACCGGCGACGTGTTCGCCATCGCGCAGACCGCGGTGTACCCGCCCAGGGCGGCCGCCCGGGAGCCGGTCTCGACGGTCTCGGCGTCTTCCCGGCCGGGCTCGCGCAGGTGGGTGTGCAGATCTACCAGGCCGGGCAGGGCCACCAGACCGGAGGCGTCGATGACCTGCGCGCCGGAAGCAGCCTCGGACGAGATCACCCCGTCGCGCAGAACCAGGTCGGCCGGCGCGGCGCCGAGAACCGAGACATTCCTCAAGACATACGAGCTCACGCCTTGCCCCCCAGCAGCAGATAGAGAACCGCCATGCGGGCACTGACCCCGTTGGCGACCTGTTCGACAATCGTGGATCGGGACGAATCAGCGACCTCGGGCGTGATCTCCATGCCCCGGTTCATCGGGCCCGGGTGCATGACGATCGCGTGTTCCGGCATCTTGCGCATGCGCGCGAGGTCGAGGCCGTAGCGCCGGCTGTACTCCCGCGCGGACGGGAAGTACGAGTCCTGCATGCGCTCGGTCTGCACCCGCAGCATCATCACGACGTCCATGTCGGGCAGGACGCTATCGAGGTCGTACGACACTTTTGTGGCCGGCGACAAAGCCGCGGAGATGTTCACCGGGATCAGCGTGGGCGGCCCGACCAGGGTCACCTGCGCGCCCAGCGTGGTGAGCAGCAGCACATTGGATCGCGCGACCCGGCTGTGCAGGACATCCCCGACAATTGCCACCCGCAGCCCGTCGAGACGACCGAGCCGCGACCGCATCGTGTACGCGTCGAGCAGCGCCTGCGTCGGGTGCTCGTGCGTGCCGTCGCCCGCGTTGATCACCGAGCCGTCCACCCAGGAGGCGAGCCGGTGCGGCGCGCCCGACGCGGAGTGCCGGATCACCACGGCGTCCGCGCCCATCGCCTGCAATGTGAGAGCGGTGTCCTTCAGGCTCTCACCCTTCGAGACGCTCGAGCCTTTCGCGGAAAAATTGATGACATCCGCCGAAAGCCGCTTGGCCGCCGCCTCGAACGAGATCCGGGTCCGGGTCGAGTCCTCGTAGAAGAGGTTCACCACGGTCCGCCCGCGCAGCGTCGGCAGCTTCTTGACCTCGCGGCCGGCCAGCGCCGCCATCTCGCCGGCGGTGTCCAGGATCAGGGTGGCGGTGGCCGCGTCCAGATCGGCGGCCGATCGCAGATGCTTGATCACGCTTGACCTCCATAGACGCCGCCAGCCAGCTTGACCTCGTCGAGCCCGTCGGTTTCGGTCAGCGAGACGCGCACGCTCTCGCTCAGCGCGGTCGGGATGTTCTTGCCCACGTAGTCGGCGCGGATCGGCAGCTGCCGGTGCCCGCGGTCGACCAGGACGGCGAGCTGCACCGAGCTGGGACGGCCGACGTCGTTGAGAGCGTCGAGCGCGGCTCGGACCGTACGCCCGGAAAAGAGCACGTCATCGACCAGAATGACGCGACGTCCGTCGATGCCGCCGCCCGGAAGCTCGGTCTTGCCGAGCGCCCGGGTGGCGTGCAGCCGCAGATCGTCGCGGTAGAGCGTGATGTCCAGGGAGCCCACGGGCACGTCGATGCCCTCGAAGGCGTGGATGCGGGCGGCCAGCCGCTTCGCGAGCGGGACGCCGCGGGTGGGGATGCCGAGAAGCACGGTGCCGGTGGCGCCCGACGTCTTCTCGAGAATCTGATGAGCGATCCGGTCGACGACCCGATGCAGGTCGGACCCGGTCAGAATGATCTTCGTGCTCGTGTCAGCGCGCGGCGAAGCCACGGCGGACCTCCTTCCCCGCCTCACGGGACGGGTCGTTAAAGGACGTCGACGGGAACCTCCAGGGGAGGTTGCCCGATGGCTGACGCTACGTTACCAGCGGCCGCAGCGTCGACCATGGTGACCTGCCCAACCTCCGGAATCAGTGGGACGAATCCGGCATAACCCCCATGGGCCGCACGACTCATCGGTAACCAACACTTGACCGGCGGACTCACACTGCGTACCGTCACGCTGCGTAGCGATCGCGGAGGAAGAACCCTCCGGGCAAGCACATGGGAGTGTTCCGAATGCCGTCTGAGTACGCCAAGTCGCTGGGCGCCCGCCTGCGCTCCATCCGCCAGCAGCAGGGCCTGTCCCTGCAGGGTGTGGAAGAGAAGTCGAACGGCCGATGGAAGGCCGTGGTGGTGGGCTCGTACGAGCGTGGTGACCGCGCGGTCACCGTTTCCCGCCTCGCCGAGCTGGCCGACTTCTACCGCGTGCCCGTCTCGGAGCTGCTGCCCGACGGCAGCGGCGTCCGCCTCGAGGCAACCAACAAGATCGTGCTCGACCTGGAAAAGCTGTACGACACCACCGGCGAGGACCTCGCCTACGTCGCACGGTACGCCCGGGCCATCCAGCAGCAACGCGGCGACTACAACGGCCGCGTCCTCTCCATCCGAGCCGACGACCTGCGCGCGCTCGCCATCGTCTACGACATCTCCCCGAGCGGCCTCATCGAGCGCCTCACGGAGCAGGGTGTCCTGGTAGCCGACCCCCGCGCCTTCTTCGCCAGCTGACCTTCCCGGCAGCAAGTCAGTCTTACCCGAAAGGCCCGCGATCATCCCGCGGGCCTTTCGCGTATCTCTTTTTCCGTTGACGTCTCACGCGTAGGCCGGCGGCAGCCATCGTCCCCGATCGAGCCGGCGTGCACGGCCCAGCCGCCACTGCCCGTGACGCTGTCCCGCGACCCCACGGCGCTCGATATCACCGACCGTGCGGACCACCGTTCGCACCCACACACCATCGCCCGTTTTCGCACATTGAGCGAACGCGAAAACTCAAACCCTTCCTTCGCATTTCTCCGACCGCACCGTCACGGCCGCCGGGCAAGAAGCCGGAAAGCACGAAGCCGCCCCCAACCTGCGGAGCGGCTCACGTGAGGGGAATTACCGGGTGGCGAACTCCGCGATGCGGCCGAGGATGCCGTTGAGGAAGCGCGGGCTGTCGTCGGTGGACATCTGCTTCGCGAGCTCGACCGCCTCCGTGATCGCGACCGGGTCGTCGATCTCGGGGACGTAGAGCAGCTCGTACACCGCGATGCGCGCCAGGTTGCGGTCGACCACGGGCATGCGGTCGATCGTCCAGCCCTCGGCGTAGCTCGCGATCAGCTCGTCGATGCGGTCGAGGTTTTTCGCGACGCCCTCGACCAGGCTCTCCGCGTAGTCCATGTGGTCGGGGCGGGGCTTCTCGATGCGGTCGACGTAGGTCCGCAGCACCTCGCTCGGCGGCAGGTCACGCAGGTCGGCCTCGTACAGGACATCCAGCGCCCGCTTGCGCGCCTTGCGACGCGCGGGCATCTGGGTCTTGGGGGCATCCGCCATCGTCAGGAACGACCGAGGTAGCGGCCGTCGCGGGTGTCGACCTTGATCTTCTCGCCGGTGGTGATGAAGAGCGGGACGTTGACCGTGGCGCCGGTCTCGACCGTGGCCGGCTTGGTGCCGCCGGTGGAGCGGTCGCCCTGCAGGCCCGGCTCGGTGTAGGTGACCTCGAGGAAGACGCTGGTCGGGAGCTCGATGTACAGCGGGACGCCCTCGTGGGTGGCGACCGTGGCCTCGGCCTCGGGAAGCAGGTAGTTGGCGTTCTCGCCGACGGTGCCGACGGGGACGGTGATCTGGTCGAAGGTGTCCAGGTCCATGAAGACGAAGTCTTCGCCGTCGAGGTAGAGGTACTGCATCGTGCGCTTGTCGACCGTGGCGGTCTCGACCTTGGTGCCCGCGTTGAAGGTCTTGTCGACGACCTTGCCGGAGAGCACGTTCTTCAGCGTGGTGCGGACGAACGCCCCACCCTTACCGGGCTTGACGTGCTGGAACTCCACGACGGACCACAGATCGCCGTCGAGGTTGAGCACCAGGCCGTTCTTCAGGTCGTTCGTGGTAGCCATGTTTTTTGCGAGCCCTCGTCTGCCTTGATCTTGAATTTTGTCGGTGACCGAACGAGTCTACCGGCGCTTACGCCCCGTCGCCCACCTGGGCCAGGTGCTCCAGCGCCAGCCGGTAACCGTCGACGCCCAGCCCGATGATCGCTCCGGTGGCGACGCCGGTGATGACCGACTTGTGCCTGAATTCCTCGCGGCGGTGGATATTTGATATATGCACCTCTATGAGGCGTCCGCGAAGCATCGCGCACGCGTCGCGAACCGCGATGCTGTAGTGCGTCCACGCGCCCGGATTGATCACCACGTCGGCGCCCTCGTCGGCCGCGTCGTGCAGCCACCGGATCATTTCGAACTCGGCCTCGGTCTGCCGCACCTCGACCTCCAGGCCGAGTTGCTTGGCCGCGTCCTGACAGATCTGGACAAGGTCGGCATAGGTGGTCCGGCCGTAGATCTCGGGCTCCCGCGTGCCCAGCCGCCCGATGTTCGGCCCGTTCAGCACGTAGATCATCGCGCCACCTCCGCGTACGCCTCACGCAACAACCCCTCGTCGGGGCCGGTGAGAATGCCCGGCTTCGCCAGGCCGTCGAGAACAACGAACCGCAACGTGTCGGCCCGTGCCTTCTTGTCGACGCGCATCGCGCCGAGAAGATCGGTCCAGGCGTCCTTCGCGTACGCCGTGGGCAGCCCCGTCTTTTCCAGGACGGCCCGGTGCCGCGCGGCCGTCTCGTCGTCGAGCCGCCCGGACAGCCGCGACAGCGCCGCCGCGAAGATCAGCCCGACCGAGATCGCGTGCCCGTGCTTCCAGGTGTACTTCTCGCGCTTCTCGATCGCGTGCCCGAGCGTGTGCCCGTAGTTGAGGATCTCGCGCGGCCCCGACTCCTTGAGGTCGACGCTGACCACCTCGGCCTTGACCCGGATGGCCCGCTCGACGAGCTCGCGCAGGTGCTTCCCGGCGCCGTCGCTCTCGATCAGCTCGAGGATGCGTGGATCGGCGATGAAGCCGCACTTGATGACCTCGGCCAGCCCCGCGGTGAGGTCGTCGGCCGGCAGCGTGGCCAGCGCGTCGAGATCGCAGAGCACCCCGGCCGGCGGGTGGAACGCTCCGACCAGGTTCTTCCCGGCCGCGACGTTCACACCCGTCTTGCCGCCGACCGACGCATCGACCATGCCGAGCAGCGACGTCGACACCGGGACCCAGCGCACTCCGCGCAGCCAGGAGGCGGCGACGAACCCGGCGAGGTCGGTGACCGCTCCCCCGCCGACCCCGACCACCACGTCGGACCGCGTGAAGCCGGCCTCACCCAGCGCGTCCCAGCAGCGGGCCGCGACCTCGACGGTCTTGCCCTTCTCCGCGTCCGGCACCTCGATCGGCGTGACTTTGGCCTCGAGCGCGCCGCCGATCGCCGCGGCGCGTTCCCGCAAGGGCGCCGAGTAGAGCACCGCGACCCGCGCGGCGTCGCCGATCAGCCCCGGCAGCTCCCCGGCAAGGTCGTGCCCGACCAGCACGTCGTACGGCCGGTCACCACCTACGTGTATGCGTGTCACCACGGCGGCAACCCTATCCACGCCACGCTCGCCCGGTCGCCCCGCCCGGGTGGGGTTCCACCCCTCGGACGTACGCGACAGCTGCTGCGCTCCCGCGGCGCCGACGCCCGCTCCGTCCGCCGGGCCGTCGCGGCCGCGCTCGCGGGGTACGCCCATCTACGCGCCAGCGCGGGAGCGCCGGCCCTTCCCCCGGCGCTCGTGGCCGCGTTCCGGGCCGAGCTGACCCCGCTGATCCAGCGCATCGAACGGCTGGAAAGTCGGGTGAGCTGAGGTCGCGGCGAACGGGCCGCTCTGGCTCAGGCGGCCGGCTGGCGGCCCGCGTTCGACGGCAGCTCGGTCGACAGGACGATCTTGCCGCGGGTGTGGCGGGCGGACAGCTCGGTGTAGGCGTCCTTGACCGCCTCCAGCGGGTAGACCGCGGCGATCGGCAGCGAGATCCGGCCCCAGGCGATCTCGTCGGCCACGAACGCCAGCACCTCGGGGTCGCTGGCCGTGGAGCTGCCCTCGGCCTTGGCGCCGGCCTTCTGCGCGGCCGCGTAGTCGATGATCGTGTTGATCCGGGAAGGGTCCACACCCAGCTCGACGGCCAGGTCCACATAGCCATTGCCGTACGTGTCGATGAACGCGTCGATGCCGGACGGGATCACCTTGCGCAACCGCTCCGCGAGATCGTCGCCGTAGGCGACGGGGGTGACCCCCACCGAGCGCAACCAGGCCGCGTTGTTCTCGCCGGCGATGCCGATCACGGTGGCGCCGGTGTTGCGGGCCAACTGCACCGCGATCGAGCCGACGCCGCCGGCCGCGCCGCTGACGACCACCGTCTCGCCGGCCACCGGCTGCACGGCGCGCACCGACGCGTACGCGGTCACGCCCGCGACGAAAAGGCCACCGGCCCGGATCCAGTCGAGCGCCAGGGGCTTGCGGGTCAGGTGGTCGGCGGACACCAGCACGTAGTCGGCGTGCGACGACCGCGAGTCGGACCAGCCGAGCACCTCGTCACCGACCGCGAACTCGCTGACCGAACCGCCCACCTCGATGACCCGGCCCGCGAAGTCGCTGCCCTCGCCGGACGGGAACGTCGCCGGCCACTGGTCGTGCAGGAACCCGCCCCGAATGGCGATCTCCCCGGGATTGATCCCGGCCGCGACCACCTCGACGAGGACCTGGTCGGCCGCCGGCTGCGGACGCTCGACGTTCTCGATCCGGAGAACGTCGACGTCACCGTACTGATCGAATCGCACCGCTCGTGTCATGCGGTCAGTCTTAACCCGTGGGGGCGCCGGCTACCCGGTCTCGTCTGTCACACCTTCAGCAGGGCCGCGACCTCGGCCGCGATCTCCTCGGGCTCGCGCCCATCGGTGACGACCGAATGCGTGGCCACCGACGCGTACAGCGGCCGCCGCTGGTCGAGCAGGTACTTCAGCGTGGCCCGAGGGTTGATCGCCAGCAGCGGCCGCCCGCCGCCGAGACCCACCCTCTTCACCGCATCGCTCAGCTCGACCGACAGGTAGACCACCGTCTGCGAAGCGAGCAACTCGCGGGTGCGCTCATGGAGGATCGCGCCGCCGCCGAGGGCCAGGATGCCGTCGAACTCCCCCAGCGCTTCCGCGATCGTTTCCCGTTCCAGCGCGCGGAAGGCGTCCTCGCCGTCGTCGAAGAAGATCTCGGGGATCGGCTTGCCGGCCTTCTCCTCGATGATGGTGTCGACGTCGCGGAACGGCAGGCCCAGCCGGCCCGCCACCGCTTCACCGATCGTCGACTTGCCGGCGCCGGGTGCGCCCACGAACACGGCCGCCGGCGCCATCAGCGGATCACCAGCGACTCGATGTAGCTCGCGAGGTTGCGGCGAATCTCGGCGACCGAGTCGCCGCCGAACTTCTCGACCGCGGCCTCGGCCAGCACGAGCGCCACCATCGCCTCGGCGACGACCGCGCCGGCCGGGACCGCGCAGACGTCCGAGCGCTGGTTGATCGCGGTGGCCGGCTCGCCGGTGATCACGTCGATCGTCTGGAGGGCGCGGTTGAGCGACGAGATCGGCTTGAGCGCGGCGCGTACCCGCAGGGGCTCACCGTTGGTGATACCGCCCTCGAGGCCGCCGGCACGGTCGGTGACGCGCCGCACGCCGTCGGCGGTCGGGATGATCTCGTCGTGGGCGACCGAGCCGCGCGAGCGGGCCTGGGTGAAGCCGTCGCCGATCTCGACGCCCTTGACCGACTGGATCGACATCAGCGCGGCGGCCAGGCGGCCGTCGAGCTTGCGGTCCCATTGCACGTGCGAGCCGAGGCCCGGCGGCACGCCGTAGGCGAGCACCTCGACGATGCCGCCCAGCGTGTCGGCGTCCTTCTTGGCCGCGTCGACCTCGGCGACCATGCGCGCGCTCGCCTCGGGATCGAGGCAGCGCAGCGGGTCGGCGTCGATGCGCTCGGCGTCCTCGGGCGTCGGGATCAGGCCGGACTTGGCCGCCACCGAGCCGAGCTCGATCACGTGCGACACGATCTCGATGCCGAGCGCCTGCTTGATCAGCGCCTTGGCCACCACGCCGACGGCCACGCGCGCGGCGGTCTCTCGCGCGGAGGCCCGCTCGAGAATCGGCCGAGCGTCCGTATGCCCATATTTCTGCATTCCGGCGAGATCGGCATGCCCGGGCCGCGGCCGGGTCAGCGGCGCGTTCCGGGACTGCGCCGCGAGCTCAGCGGGGTCGACCGGATCGGCCGCCATCACCGTCTGCCACTTCGGCCACTCGGAGTTGCCCACCCGGATCGCCACCGGGCTACCCAGCGTCACACCGTGCCGGATACCGCCGATGATCTCGATGACGTCCTGCTCAAAGGCCATGCGCGCGCCACGGCCGTAGCCGAGCCGCCGCCGAGCCAGATCGCGGCCGATCTCCGCACTCGTCACTTCCACCCCGGCGGGAACGCCCTCGAGCATCGCGACGAGCGCCGGTCCATGGGATTCACCTGCAGTAAGCCAGCGCAACACGACGTCAGTTTCGCACGCGCCCGTATTCGCTCGCGGTGGCCCCGCCCGCGTCCCGCCCTCCGGAATTCCAACGTCAAATCCGGCTCGGGTACGCCTCGACCGGCCGGACAACCGCATCGCGTGCGAACCCCGCCTCCGGCGGCTGCCGCACGCGAGCTCTCCGGTGGGTCGCGCCCGGTGCCGCGACCGCCGGGCTGAGCTGCCGGCGGGGCGGGCGGGGTGGCCTTCAGCCGGTGGTAGCGGCCGTGCCGGCGCCACTGGCGGGGCTCGGCGCAATCGGTACGGGCCTGCCGGTGGCCGTGGTGATCCTGGCGTGCGCGGCGGCGGCGCTGCTGTCGGTCACGCTGCTGACCGGCGGCTGGCCGCCTCGAACAACGCGGCGCGCATCGCTGCCTCGGGGGCGGGCGTAACCCCGGTGAACTGCTCGAACTGGCTCAGCGCCTGCCCCAGCAACAGGTCGAGCCCGGAGACCACCGGCACCCCGGCGGCGGCAGCGGCGGCGGCCAGCGGCGTCGGCCACGGGTCGTAGATGGCGTCGAAGAGCACGGTCCCGGGCCGCCATGTGACATCGCCGGCGAGGTGGTCGGCGGCGCCCTTGGGAACGGTGGAGATCACGGCGTCGGCCTCGAAGAGCGACGCGGCCTCGGACCAGTCGGCGCCGAGCAGTTTCAGGCCCAGCGCGTCGGCGGCCGGCGCCAGCTCGTCGCGCACCGAAGGCCGGCGGGTCACCACGGTCACCTCGGTCGCGCCCAGCTCGGCCGCCGCGCCCAGCGCCGCCCGGCAGGTTCCTCCCCCGCCGAGCACGGTCACTGACGGCGACGTGCCGAGGCCTCCCCCGCCCAGCACGGTCACCGACGGCGACGTGCCGAGGCCCGCGTCGCGGAGCACCCGGACCATGCCGGCGACGTCGGTGTTGTCCGCGTGCCAGGCGCCGTGCTCATCGCGTACCAGAGTATTGGCCGCGCCGGTCGCCTGCGCGACCTTCGTCGCTGTCGCCGCAAGGCGCAGCGCCTCTTCCTTGAGCGGCATGGTCAGGGAGAGGCCCGCCCACGACGCGTCGAGACCGTCGAGCAGGCTCGCCAGATCGGGCACGCCGCACTCGATCGCCACATAGCTCCAGCCGGTGAGGCGCGCCGCGGCAAAACCCGCGTTGTGGATCACCGGGGAGAGCGAGTGTGCGATCGGCCGGCCGAGCACGGCGGCCCGGCGCAACGGTGTGTCGGCGGCGGTCACCGACACACCGTATCCGGTCGGTACGACAAGAACTTCAGCAGAGCGGCACGCCGTTCCTGCAGGCCTGGGCGATGTTCTTCTGGTGCTGCGCGTAGTCGTTCGTGAAGATCGAGTTGCCGTCCTTGTCGATCGCCACGAAGTACAGCCAGTTGCCCGCGGCCGGCTGCATGGCGCCCTGCAGCGCCGCGTGGCCGGGGTTGTCGATCGGCCCGATCGGCAGCCCGCGCTTGCTCTTGGTGTTGTACGGGTTCTTCGGGTCATCGATCTCGGCGGCGGTGAGACTGCCCGAGTGCTTGGCGCCCTTGCCGTTGAGCTCGAGCCAGTAGTTCGCGGTCACGTCGAACTCGAGCGGCATGTTCGCCTTGTACGCCCGGTTGTACGCGACCCGCGCGATCTTCGGCAGGTCCTTGGGGACGCCCGCCTCGGCCTGCGCGAGCGAGGCCACGATCAGCGCCTCGTACGGCGACACGGACAGGTTGTTCTGCACGTTGTCGACGAAGCCCAGCTCCTCGGCGACCGAGTTGAACCGCTGCACCATGACCTCGAGGATCTGCGCGGCGTTCAGTTTCGGGTCGAACTCGTACGTGTCGGGGAACAGGAATCCCTCGATGCTGCCGGTGGCCGCGGGCTTGTTGTCGCGCCGCTTGAACCAGAAGTCGGCCACGCCGAGCTCGGTGGGCTTCTTCGCGGCTTCCTGGAAGTCCTTGACCGGAATGTTCGTCGCCTTCGACAGCGTCGCGAAGATCTGCATCGAGGTCTGGCCCTCGGTGATCGTCACACCCGAGGTGATCCGCGACTTCGGGTCGAGCAGCAGAGTGACCGCGCTCTTCGCCGACATCTGCTTGCGCATCTTGTACGTCCCGGACTGAATGTTCTTTCCGCGTGGGTTCTCGCCCGCGGCATTCACGAACGCCTTGGTGCTTTTCACCACGTCGGAATCGACCAGGGTGTTGCCGATCTCGGTGAGGGTCGAGTTCTTGGCAATGGTCACCTGAACCGGATCAGTTCCCTCGCCGCTGTAGTCGGCCGCGACGAAGAAGTCTTTCACCTTGCTGTAGCCGAAGTAGACTCCGCCGCCCAGAAGGGCCAACAGGATGAAAGCCATCAAAAACGCGACGCCGGACTTACCCGAGCCCTTCTTTCCACCGCGGCTTCCCCGCCGGTGGCGGGGCCGTCCGCGTTCGGCGTGCTCGTCGAACGCCAGGTCCAGCTCGTCGATCATCTCTGCCTCCGCTGCGCGTCCAGCCAGCTCTGCAGGATCTCCACCGCGGCCGCCTGGTCGACGACCGCCCGCTGCCGTTTGCCCCGGACGCCGCGCTCGGCGAGCCGTCGGGTTGCGACCACGGTTGACATCCTTTCGTCCGCCATGACGACCGGGAGGCCGACCACCTCCGCCAGTCGCCCAGCGTACGCACGAATGTCGATGGCGGCAGGACCCTCGAGCCCGTTGAGGCGCACGGGAAGCCCTACCACGATCCCGACCGCCTCGTGTTCCCCCACGAGACGAACGAGCTCGGCTATGTCGCTAGGCACGGCGTTGGGTGCCGCGCCCATGTCACGGGGCACCGTGACCAGGGGGGTGGCCAGGATCCCGTCAGGGTCGCTTATGGCGACCCCGACGCGCACCTTACCGACATCGACGCCCAGCCGCCTACCCCGCGACAGCGCGCTCATCCGGTTACCCTCCGTAGTCCCCGTCATGCGGCGGCGTCGATCACCGCCTTCTCCACCGCTGCGAGCAGCGCCGGAACCTGGTCGGCCGGGATGCCGCCACCCTGCGCAAGCTCCTTGTTTCCGCCACCTCGACCGGAAAGAGCTCCCTTGACCAGGTCGGCCGCGGAGAGGCCCTTGCCGAGAGCGGCAGCGTTGATCGCCACGATCAGCGACGCCTTGCCGTTGGCCCGGGACGCGACCGCGACCACCGCCGGTCGAGCGGAGTCGATCTTGCCCCGGATCTCCTGGGCAAGGGTACGCACATCGTTGCCGGCCGCGCCCTCGGGCGCCTCGGTCCCGACGTACGCGACGCCGTGCAGATCGCGGGCCTGGCCGGCGAGCGCGCCCGCGCCGCCGAGCACCATCTGTGCCCGCATCTTGTCGAGCTCCTTCTCGGCGTCGCGCAGCGCCGTGACGGTCTGCTCGACCCGGTCGGCGACCTGGTCGCCGGGCACCCGGAACAGCTCGGCCAGGCGCGAGACCAGCAGGTGTTCCTTGGCGAGGAAGCCGAACGCGTCGATGCCGACGAGCGCCTCGACCCGGCGCACGCCGGAGCCGATCGACGACTCGTTGAGGATCTTCACGAGGCCCAGCTGGCCGGAGCGGGCCACGTGCGTGCCGCCGCAAAGCTCACGCGCGTAGTCGCCGACTTCAACCACTCGGACCTCATCGCCGTACTTCTCCCCGAAGAGAGCCATCGCGCCGAGCCGGCGCGCTTCCTCCTGGGAGGTGATGAACGCGTGCACCTCGAGGTCGCGCAGGAGCACCTCGTTCACCTGCTGCTCGACGTCGTGCAGCACGGTCGGCGAGACGGCCCCCGGCGTGTTGAAGTCGAACCGCAGGCGGCCCGGCGCGTTGAGCGAGCCCGCCTGGGTCGCCGACTCGCCGAGGAAGTGCCGCATGGTCTGGTGGATCAGGTGGGTCGCGGTGTGCGAGCGCGAGATCGCCCGGCGCCGGGTCACGTCGATCTCGGCTTCCGCCGACTCGCCCACCCGCACCTCGCCGCGGATCACCCGGGCCTTGTGCACGATCAGGCCGGGCAGCGGCTGCTGGACGTCGACGATCTCGAGCTGACCCGCGCCCACGTTGATCACGCCGGTGTCGGCCTGCTGGCCACCGCCCTCGGCGTAGAACGGGGTGGTGTCGAGCACGATCTCGACGAAGTCGCCCTCGCCGGCGGCTTGCAGACGCCCGCCGTCGCCGAGCAGCGCGCGCACCCGCGACTCGCGGGTGACCTCCTGGTAGCCGGTGAACTCGACCGGGCCGCCCTCGTCCAGCGCGCCGCGGTAGGCGCTGAGGTCGGCGTGGCCGGTCTTGCGCGCGGCGGCGTCCGCCTTCGCGCGGGCCCGCTGGTCGGCCATCAGCCGCCGGAAGCCGTCCTCGTCAACGGAAAGGCCCTGCTCGCCGGCGATCTCGAGGGTCAGATCGATCGGGAAGCCATAGGTGTCGTGCAGCTGGAAAGCCTGCGATCCGGACAAAGCCGGCGTGCCCGACTTCTTGGCATCCGTGATCGCCGTGTCCAGGATCGTCGTGCCGGCCCGCAACGTGGAAAGGAACGAATCTTCCTCCGCGTACGCGTATTCGGAGATCCGCTGGAACTCGGTGGCCAGCTCGGGGTACGACGGTGCCATGCAGTCGCGCGCCACCGGCAGCAGCTCGGGCAGCGCCGGGGCCTGCCAGCCGAGCAGCCGGATCGCCCGGATCGCGCGGCGCATGATCCGCCGCAGCACGTAGCCGCGACCCTCGTTGGAGGGGATCACGCCGTCGCCGATGAGCATCAGCGCGGTGCGGACGTGGTCGGCGATCACCCGCAGGCGTACGTCGTCGGGGTGTGACTGGTTTGCCGCATGCCCCGAATGGGCGCCGTACTGCTTGCCGGTCATCTCGGCGGCGCGGGCCAGGATCGGGCGCACCTCGTCGATCTCGTACAGGTTGTCGACGCCCTGCAGGATCGAGGCGATGCGCTCGAGACCCATGCCGGTGTCGATGTTCTGCTTCGGCAGATCGCCGACGATCGTGAAGTCCTCCTTCGACTTCACGTTCGTGATCTCGTGCTGCATGAAGACCAGGTTCCAGAACTCCAGGTACCGGTCCTCGTCGACCTCGGGGCCGCCCTCGGGGCCATAGGACGGGCCGCGGTCGTAGTACAGCTCGGAGCACGGGCCGGCCGGGCCGGGGATGCCCATCGACCAGAAGTTGTCCTTCTTGCCGCGGCGCACGATCCGCTCGGCCGGCATGCCGGTCTGCTTCCAGATCTCGATGGCCTCGTCGTCGTCGAGGTAGACGGTCGCCCAGATCTTCTCCGGGTCGAGGCCGAAGCCGCCCTGCTCGACCGGCTTCGTGGACAGCTCCCAGGCGAGCGGGATCGCGCCCGCCTTGAAGTAGTCACCGAACGAGAAGTTGCCGTTCATCTGGAAGAACGTGCCGTGCCGGCTGGTCTTGCCGACCTCGTCGATGTCCGGCGTCCGGATGCACTTCTGCACGCTGGCCGCGCGCGAATACGGTGGGGTGCGCTGCCCCAGGAAGAACGGCACGAACTGCACCATGCCGGCGTTGATGAACAGCAGGTTCGGGTCGTCGATGGCCGGCAGCGGGGCACTCGGGACCACCGTGTGCCCGTTGGCCTCGAAATGCGCGAGAAAGCGCCGCTTGACTTCCGCCGTCTTCATCGGTTCCCCTCCTGGCCATCCTGATCGAACTCAGTCAGCCCGTCCTCGAACAGCTCACCCTCGGCGAACGCCTGGGAGATCTGCTCCTGCCGCTCGGTCATCCCGTCGCGGACGTCGTCAACGAAGCTACGCATCGACTCGACCAGACCGCCGGCGGATTGCGACAGGGACGTCGCGATGCCCGACGGGGTGAATTCGTTCGCCTTCTTGGTGAGCTTGCGAACGACGAGGGCGCCGACGGCCAGGCCGACGCCCAGCCACAGCAGGCGCTTCATTTTCTTTCCCTTCGGTTTTAACGGCGAGCCTTGCGGCGCTGCTTGACGGTCTCGCGGACCTCGCGGTCCTCCTCGGCGCGGCGCCGGTTGTTCACGGCCTTGCGCAGCCCGTAGCCGAACGAGGCCACCTTGACCAGCGGGCTGGCGGCGGCCGCGGCGACGACCGTGGACAGGTTGGCCACATTGGCGGTGACGTGCGCGACGCCCTCGGTGATCGTGTCGACCTTGGCGAGCTGGACGTTGACACCGTCCAAAGAGACCTGCACCTGGCCGAGGGCGGTGTTCACATTCTCCACCGTCTCGTTGACGTTGCCGAGCAGCGGGCCGGTGCGGTCGGTCAGGTCGTTGATCGCCCGGGTCGCGGCGTCGACCGTGCGGCCGAGCTTGAGGATCGGCACGGCCAGCACGATGACGAGCATCAGGAAGGCGCCCGCCGCGATCAGTCCAGCGATTTCTCCGGCGTCCATCTGGCGCAACTCCTCTACGGGTGGCGGGTCAACGTGCAGACCCTACCGTCCGTGACCTCGCCCCGCTTCACGACGCCGCGGGTGTCGGCTCCAAGAGCGGATCGTTGGAGAGCCCCGGCTCCGGCGTCTCGCCGACCAGCGGCTTGTCCTGCTTCGGCTCCGGTTTGCCACGGGTGTCGGCGATCGCGTTCGTCACCTTGATGCTGATCGTCGACCCCACGCATTTCTTCGGCTCCGGAGTGACCGCCGAGGAAGGCAGCACCACCGTCGGATCCTGCGCGGCCACCTGGTCCACGGCGCATTCCGGCAGCCGCACCCACAGGTCCAGAGTGAACTCGTCCCGCTTGAAGCAGGTGTAGGTGCCCTGATCGGCCGCGATCGCGGTCTCCGGGCACTCGCTCACCCTCCAGGGCGTCCAGCCGGCCTTCTCCAGCGCCGTCGTGTAGGCCGCGGCGGTCTCCTTGAACGGCTTCGAGGACTGCGCGATCCGCTCCCGGAACCGGCAGTCGAGGAAGCACCACAGGCTCCCGCTGCCGTTGTCCCGCACGTCCTGCTCGGCCCACGAGGGCACGCCGAGCGAGTCCAGCGAGCCGAACACCGGGTCCTTGCCGAGCGACCGGAGCCCGAAGAACGCCGGCATCACCATGAGCACGACGACCGCGAGGGAGAGCAGCGTCACCACCCGGAGCCGCCGCTGGGTCCGCATCTTGTTACGAAGCTCGTTGCCGGCTCCGCGAAGCCCCGCCGCGCTCTCCGGCGAGCCGGCGGCGGCTTTCGCCGCACCGGCCTTGGCGCCGACAACAGGCGCTGCCCCACGTTCTTCACCCCTTGGGGGTACGCCCGGAGCACTCGTACGCGGGTTCGCCGAGCGTTCACCCACGCCCGCCGCGCCGTTGAGCCGGCCCGGCCCGGCCCCCACGGACGCCGCGCCCACCTTCGCAGCCCCCGACGCAACGCCCACGCTCGCAGACCCCACGCCCGCCGCACCCAGCCCGGCGGAGCCCACCTTGGCGGCCCCCACGCTCGCAGCACCCACGCTCGCAGAACCCACGGACGCAGCGCCCACGCCTGCAGCACCAACGCTCGCGGCACCCACGCTCGCGGCACCCAGCGCGGCGGAGCCCGCCTTCGCGGCCCCCACGCTCGCAGCACCCACGGATGCGGAACCCGGGCCTGCCCCGACGGCGCCGGCGCCCGCGCCCGCACCCACCGATGCGGCACCCGACGGGGTACCCACGGACGCAGCGCCCACGGAGGCCGACCCGACCGGGGCGGCGCCGGCGGACGCGGCCCCCATCGAGCCCGATCCGCCACCCGGCCCGCCGTTACGCCCGGAGGCCTGTCCGCGCCCACCCGGGCCCGGCCCGGCCTGCGACGCTCCGACACGCCCCGGCAACGGCTGCCCCTGCGGCCCCGAAACCGGCCGAGCCGGCAAAGCCTGACTGTGCTGTGGCGAGCCCGGCATCGGCGGCCGCCCCGGCGAAACCGGCCCCGCCGGCCCCGAGCGCACGCCAACAGGCCCCGACGGCAAATCATCAACGTCGGGACGCATTCCACCCGGCCCCGGCCGGCCGATCGGCCCCGAGGGCATCTCGTCCGACTCCGGACGCATCCCCCCAGGACCACGCCGGACCGGACCGGAAGGCATCTCATCCGACTCCGGCCGCAACCCCGCAGGACCGCGCCGAACCGGACCGGAAGGCATCTCATCCGACTCCGGACGCACCCCCCCAGGACCACGCCGGATCGGGCCGGAGGGCACGTCATCCGAGTCCGGGCGCATCGCCCCGGGACCCCGCCGGATCGGGCCGGAGGGCATCTCGTCGGAGCCCGGCCGTCCGATCGGGCCGGACGGCATGCCGTCGACCCCGGGGCCCTGCATCGCGCCCGTCGCCGGGCCGTTGCGCGGGCCGCGGCCGCCGCGCGGCGGGTTGATCGGGCCGGAAGTCTCGCCGGGGCGTTGCGCGGCCCCGCCTGCCATGGCACCCGCACGTCCGGGCACCGCCGGGGTGCGGGCGCCCTGACGCCCGGGCACCACAACGACCTTGGCCGCCGCCCGCACGGGCTGACCGCCCGCGGGCCCACCCGAACTGGGCGCCGAGCCCATGCCCGGACCGCCGCCCGCGCCACCCACGCCCGGACCACCGGGCCCGCCAACGCCTGCACCGCCAGGTCCACCCGCGCCCGGACCGCCAGGTCCAACCGCGCGCGAACCACCGGGGCCTCCCGCGCCCGGGCCGCCAGGTCCACCCACGCGCGAACCATCGGGGCCACCCGCGCCCGGGCCACCGGGTCGGAAGCCGCCCGTGTCGCCGCCGTCATCGGGTCCGCCCCGTCCGGGCGCCGGGCGGCCACCGCGACCACGCGGGCCGGGGCCTTGCGCGCCGGCTAGATCCTGGGGACGCCTGCGGCCGCCCTCAAGACCGTCTGCTGCGGGCGTGCCGTGCCGGCCTGTGCCTTCGCCGCGACGACCGGCCGTGCCGTGCCGCCCGGTCGATTCGTTCTGGTAACCCGGCTCGCCGGGGAAGTCATCCGCGTCGCCGCCATGCCGTCCGGTGGACTCGCCACCCCGGGAAAAACCCGGCCCACCGCCTTGGCCGTCGGCGCCGCGCCGTCCAACAGGGTCATCGTTCGAGTAGGGGTCGCCGCCACCGGGGAAGCCGGCACCGTCACCGCCGTGGCGGCCGGTCGAATTGCCGCCGGCATAGTCGCCGCCGCGCCGCCGCGCCGGGTCGCCACCGGGATGGCCGTCGCCACCCCGCCGACCAGTCGACTCGCCGAAACCGGCACCGTCGCCACCCCGCCGACCAGTCGACTCGCCGAAACCGGCACCGTCGCCACCGCGCCGGCCGGTCGAGTCGCCGAAGCCTGCGCCGTCGGCGCCGTGGCGGCCGGTCGACTCGCCGAAACCGGGGCCATCACCACCGTGGCGGCCTGTCGTGTCGCCGCCCGGATAGGACGGGCCGTCAGCGCCGTGGCGACCGGTGAAGCCGCTGCCGCCCGAGGGGTCACCCGGGTAACCGGGGCCACCGCCCGGGAACGCCGGGCCGGAGCGGGGGGACGCCGGGCCCGCGCCGCCGGAACGGGCCGGACCCGAGCCGGGGAACACCGGGCCCGCGCCGCCGGAACGGGCCGCGCCCGAGCCGGGGAACGCCGGGCCGGAGCTGGGAGACGCCGGGCCCGCGCCGCCGGAACGGGCCGCGCCCGAGCCGGGGAACGCCGGGCCGGAGCTGGGAGACGCCGGGCCCGCGCCGCCAGGACGGGCCGGACCCGAGCCGGGGAACACCGGGCCGGAGCTAGGGGATGCCGGGCCCGCGCCGCCAGGACGCGCCGGACCCGAGCCGGGGAACGCCGGGCCGGTGTCGCCGGGAGAGCGGCCGGAAGGCGGACCGGCGGGCGACGAGGGCATCGGGGTGCCCGGCGCCTGGGCACGGCCGCCGGATGGGCTGTCGGTGCGGAAGCGGTCGCGCGGGCCCGCCGAGGAAGTGGGCCGCGAAGCCGGGGAGACCGGGCGGGAGGCCGGAGAGACCGGGCGCGACGCCGGGGAGACCGGCCGCGGCGTCGGCACCTCGGGCGCGTTGCCGGAGAGCGGGACGCCGGGGATCGGGCCGGAGGTCGACGGGTCGAGTGGGCGACGACCCTCCTCCGCGGCGGCGCCGTGCCGGGTCGCGTAGGCGGCCTGGTCGACGCGGCCACGGCCCTGGCCGGGTACCGGCGGGCCGCCGGGTCCGCCCCGGCGCGAGCCGGCCGGCGACACGGGGGCGGCGCCCGGCGGATACTGCCCGGGCCCCATCGGGTCGCCGGGCGCGTATTGCCCGGGCTCCATCGAGTCGCCGGGCGCGTGCTGCCCAGGCCTCATCGGGTTGCTGGGCGCATACTGCCCGGGTCTCGCGGGACCACCAGGAGGAGGCTGCCCGGGCCCCATCGGGCCCGACGTCTGACCCGGCACGATCGGGCCGGAGCGTTGTCCCGGCGTCATCCGGCCGGGCTGGTTCTGCTGCGCCGGCGACACCGGCGAAGAGGTCGCCTGCCGCGGCACCGCAGGGGACCGGCCTGCGCGACCGCCCGCGGGGCTCACCGGGCCGGGAGCGGGCGGAGCATCGTCACGCCAACCGCCGGCGGGGTGGGCGCCGCTGGCGTCCTGCCAGCCGGGCGCCGCCCGACCGGCGGGCGGCTGTATGGGACCGGAATGGGCCGCGGGGTGCGTGCCACTCGGCGACTGCCAGCCGGGCTGCGGGGGAGGAACCGCGCGGCCGGGCTGGCCCTGCGGCGGGACGGCGCGGCCAGGCTGGGCGGGACCACCGGCGAGACGACCGGGCTGGGCGGAACCACCAGCGGGACCACCAGGCTGGGCGGGACCACCGGCGAGACGGCCGGGCTGGGCCGGATCACCGGCGAGACGGCCGGGCTGGGCCGGATCACCAGCGGGACGGCCGGGCTGGGCCGGATCACCAGCGGGACGGCCGGGCTGGGCCGGATCACCAGCGGGACGGCCGGGCTGGGCCGGAGACGTGGGGGCCACGCCGGACGGGAAAGAGCCACTGGGCGACTGCCAGCCGGAGGCGGCGCCGCCGAAGGGGAGATCTTGGTCGTCGGGGTGGTCGTCGGGGCCGGGCGCCATGCGGCCGCTCTTGCTGGGGCGCGTCTCGCCGGCCAGGGTGCCGGGGCCGATCGCGCCGCGCTGCTGCTTGGCGGTGCGGAGGTCGTCGAGCCAGCCGGTCTCCTCCTGGGGCACCGCCTCGGGCACCTCCGGCTCGGGACGGCCTCGACCGAACCGGCGTCCCTTCCGGGAACCGGTGTCTTTGCGCAGGTCGGCCTCGTCGTCGGGCCGTTCGGCACCGCGCGAATTCACGGCTGTTCCTCTCCGGCGGTCTCGCCGCTGTCGTCTGCCCTGCCTGCGGCCTCGCCGGCCGCCTCTGTCCCATCCCCCGCCGGCGGCGTCGCCGACGGCTCGTCCTCGCTCGCCGTCGCTGCCAACGACGGCTTCCCCTCGCCCACCGTCGCTACCGGCGACGGCTTCCCCTCGCCCACCGTCGCTGCCGGCGACGGCTTCCCCTTGCCCACCGTCGCTGCCGGCGACGGCTCGTGCTCACCCACCGTCGCTGCCGGCGACGGCTCGTTCTCGCCCGCTGTCGCTACCGACGACGGCTTCCTGCTCGCCGCGGCCCGGGACCGCGACGCCTTCCTCCCCGCCGAAGTCTGCGGCTTCGACGGCGACCTGCCACCCGCCGCCACGGACGGCGACGACTCTTCACCAACCGTCACCGGCGAAACCGGTGACGACTCGTTCCCGGCCGGCGCCGGCAAGGCCGGCGACGGCTGCTCATCGGCCGCCACCGCGGCGGGCGATGACGGCTGACCTGCGGAAACCGCTGGCTGCGGCTCGGCGTCAGCACCGAACTCGGCCGCGGGAGGCGGCGTTGGCTCGGTGCTAACCGAAGAGCGTGACGCATCTGCGGCCGATCCACCACCCGCCGCGCGGTCGGGTGTGGGTGGCCCGGCGGTCGCGTCGGACCCCGCGGATGCGGGTGGCCGCGGCGGCGCGGCGAGCCCCCGGACGATGCGGCGCAGGCGTGGGACACGCTCGCTGACTGCGCGTTCGGCGCCGTGGTCGGTCGGCCGGTAGTACTCGGCGGTCGTCAGGTCGTCGGGGATGTACTGCTGGGTGACTACTCCGCGTGGATCGTCGTGCGGGTATCGGTAACCGCGACCGTGACCAAGACCACGTGCGCCGGGATAGTGGGCGTCGCGCAGCGGAGCGGGGACCGCGCCGCCCCGGCCGGCCCGCACGTCGGCCATCGCGGCGCCGAGGGCCGTGGTGACCGCGTTCGACTTGGGGGCGGTGGCCATGTGCACAACCGCCTGGGCCAGGTTGAGCTGGCACTCGGGCAGCCCGATGAGCTGCACGGCCTGGGCCGCCGCGCTGGCGACGACCAGGGCCTGCGGGTCGGCCATGCCCACGTCTTCGCTGGCGAAGATGACGATGCGCCGGGCGATGAAGCGCGGGTCTTCCCCGGCGACCAGCATGCGGGCCAGCCAGTGCAGCGCGGCGTCGGGGTCGCTGCCGCGCATGCTCTTGATGAAGGCGCTGATCACGTCGTAGTGGGCGTCGCCGTCGCGGTCGTAGCGCACGGCCGCGACGTCGACGGCCTTCTCGGCGGTCGCCAGGTCGATCTCGACGCTGCCCTGGGCCTGTGCCGTGGAGGCCGCGGCCTCGAGGGCGGTCAGCGCTTTGCGGACGTCGCCGGACGCCAGGCGTACGAGATGGTCTTCTGCTTCGGCGGAAAGCGTGACGGCGCCGCTCAGGCCGCGGGGATCGGTGAGCGCGCGGCGCACCAACTGGCGCACGTCGTCGTCGCCCAGCGCCTGCAGGGTCAGCAGCACGCAGCGGGAGAGCAAGGGCGAAATGATCGAGAAGTACGGGTTCTCGGTGGTCGCCGCGAGGAGCGTGACCGTGCGGTCCTCGACGGCGGCGAGCAGCGAGTCTTGCTGGGTCTTGCTGAAGCGGTGGACCTCGTCGATGAACAGGACCGTGGGCGGGCCGCCGCGGCGCCGCTCCTGGCGGGCCGTTTCGATCACCGCGCGCACGTCCTTGACGCCGGCCGAGAGCGCCGACATCGCGACGAACTTGCGGTCGGTGGCGGCGGCGACCAGGTGGGCGATGGTGGTCTTGCCGGTGCCGGGCGGGCCCCACAGGATCACCGACATCGGGCTGGAGCTGGTGACCAGCTGGCGCAGCGGGCTGCCGGGCGCGAGCAGATGCCCCTGGCCGACCAGCTCGTCGAGGCCGGCGGGGCGCATGCGGACGGGCAGCGGCGAATCGGCGGACGGTGGGGTGAAGGCGGCAGCCGACGACGCGACCTGAACGCCACCCGGCTGAGCCAGCGAGAAGAGCCCGTCCATTTCCATCGGCACCGACAGTACCGGCCCGCCCGGCGATGCCGGAAATGCACCAAGAGGGCGGGCCGGTGCGGAATCAGCCGCGGCCGGGGCGACGGCCGTAGAAGCGGCGGCCGGAGCCCGAGCCGGTGCGCGGGCCGCTGCCGATGCCGGCCAGGTAGAGCGAGATCAGCAGGAAGCCGATCGAGGCCATCGTCGGGAAGTTGAACAGGTCGGGAGCGCCGAGGTTCGTGTCGAGCAGGTCGAGCACGAGCCAGATACCGAAAACGATCGCAGCGGCGATAGCAAGCATGGGGATCCTCCGGGGGTAAGAGCCTTCTGGCCTGCGTTTACCCACCAGTGCGTGTTCGCCAAACTCCACCTTGGATCTATCCGAGCGCATTGACCGCCTTCGCGACCACCAGCGCGGCGGTGACGAGCGCTATCGCGGACTCGAGGGCCATGCCCGCCTTCGCGCCCCGGGTCATCGGCAGGGTGTCGGTCGGGCTGAACGCGGTCGCGTTGGTGAACGCGACATAGAGATAGTCGGCGAACTTCGGCTCCCAGTCCTTGTGCGCCATGTCAGGCGAGGTCATGGGAGGGAACAAGAAGTCCGGGTACGGGTCGGAGCCGGCCGCCCGTGCGACCGGGCCACCGCGGTCGAGCTCCCAGAACCAGACGGCGAACGTCAGCACGTTCATGAGGTAGATCCCGGCGCCGGTCGCCAGCAACTGGGCGGCGCTGCCGGTGTCGTAGCCGGTGGTGATGTCGCGGATCAGCATCGCCACCGAGTAGGCCGTGCCCAGGCTGGCCACGGCGATCAGCCCGAGCGCGAACATGCGCAGCGCCGGGGTGTCCTTCTTCATCCGGCCCGGGTCGGCCGCGACCAGGACGGCGACCAGCAGGACCTGGGCGCCGGGCAGCAGCCAGCGCGGGCCGGGGGTGAGACGGTCGGGCAGGAACCATTGCAGCGCGATCAGCGCCGCGATGGCCAGCGCGGCCGGCCAGCGGTGCTCGGCATCGGTGTGCCGTCGCCAGGCCGGCCGCGTGTCGTCCAAGAAACTAGTTGGAGTGCTCGACCGGGGCGGCCTGGCCGCCGGTGCCGGGCGCGCCGGCCGCGGCCTTGGGCTTGGCGTCGATGCCGGCCTCGAGGCGCTGCTGCGCGGTGATCGGCGTCGGGGCGTTGGTCAGCGGGTCGTAGCCGCCGCGGGTCTTCGGGAACGCGATGACCTCGCGGATCGACTCGTTGCCGGACAGCAGCATGCAGGTGCGGTCCCAGCCCAGGGCGATGCCGGCGTGCGGCGGCGGGCCGTACTTGAACGCCTCGAGCAGGAAGCCGAACTTGTCCTGCGCCTCCTCGGGTGTGATGCCGAGCAGGTCGAAGACCCGGCTCTGCACGTCGGCCCGATGGATACGGACGCTGCCGCCGCCGATCTCGTTGCCGTTCACGACGATGTCGTACGCGTAGGCCAGGGCCTGGTCGGGGGCTTCCTCGAACCGGTCGAGCCACTCGTTGTTGGGCGAGGTGAACGGGTGGTGGACCGCGGTCCAGCCGCCCTCCTCGGTCTTCTCGAACATCGGCGCGTCGACGACCCAGCAGAACGCCCAAGCGCTCTCGTCGATCAGGCCGGATCGCTTGGCGATCTCGATGCGGGCCGCGCCGAGCAGTTCCTGCGCCTCGCGCCGCTCGGAAGCCGCCGCGAAGAAGATCGCGTCACCCGGCTTCGCGCCGACCACGTCCGCCAACCCGGACAAGTGCTCATTCGACAGGTTTTTCGCAACGGGCCCTCGCGGCTCGCCCGTCTCGGCGTCCAGCACCACATAGGCGAGACCCCGGGCACCCCGGGCCTTGGCCCAGTCCTGCCACCCGTCCAGCTCCTTGCGCGTCTGGGCGGCCCCGCCCGGCATGACCACCGCGCCGACGTAGCCACCGGCCGCGATCGCGCCCGAGAAGACGCGGAACTCGGTGCCCGCGAGGTACGAGGTCAGTTCCACCAGCTCCACGCCGTAGCGCAGGTCGGGCTTGTCGGAGCCGTACCGGTTCATCGCGTCGGTCCAGGTGATCCGCGGGATCGGCAGCTGCACCTGGTAGTCGGCGAGCTCGCCCCACAGCCGGGAGACGATCTCTTCACCCAGCGCGATGATGTCGTCCTGCGTGACGAAGGACATCTCGATGTCGAGCTGGGTGAACTCGGGCTGCCGGTCGGCGCGGAAGTCCTCGTCGCGGTAGCAGCGGGCGATCTGGTAGTACCGCTCCATGCCGGCCACCATCAGCAGCTGCTTGAACAGCTGCGGGGACTGCGGCAGCGCGTACCAGGTGCCGGGCTGCAGGCGGACCGGAACCAGGAAGTCGCGGGCGCCCTCGGGGGTCGACCGGGTCAGCGTCGGCGTCTCGATCTCGTTGAAGTCGCGGGCGTGCAGCACCTCGCGGGCGATCTGGTTGGCGCGGCTGCGCAGGCGCAGCGCGTTCGCCGGGCCGGAGCGGCGCAGGTCGAGGTAGCGGTACTTGAGCCGGAGGTCGTCGGACGCGGTGATCGTGTCGTCGACCGGCAGCGGCAGCGGCGCCGCCTCGCTCAGCACGGTCAGCTCGCGGGCGACCACCTCGACGGCGCCGGTGACGAGCTCGGGGTTCTCGTTGCCCTCGGGGCGCGCCGCGACCTCGCCGGTGACGAGCACGCAGAACTCGTTGCGCAGCGCGTGCGCGTCTTCCTCGCGGAAGACGACCTGGACCACACCGGAGGCGTCACGGAGATCGACGAAGATGACCCCGCCGTGGTCGCGCCGGCGGGCCACCCACCCGGCGAGCGTCACCGTCGTGCCGGCGTCGCTCGCGCGCAGGCTGCCGGCGTCATGGGTACGGATCACGGGAACTCGTCTCCTCAACAAATGGACCAGGGGCGCAAGGGCCATTCTGTCAGGAGTCAACCCGTCACTTTCCAGGAGGTGGCCCGCATGCCGGCGGTGCCGGTGGTGCCCACGTCGGTGATCTCCACCAGCGACATCGAGGGCGGAATCGCGGCGGTCAGCACGCACAGCACCGCGCCCTTGCGCACCTGCACGCCACCGCCGGGACCGATCGGGGTGGTCCGGATCGCCCGCTGGCAGCCGTCCGCATCGGTGTCCGAGTCCTTCACCTGCGCGCCGGCCGCCGCGCCCGGCCCGAGCGTCAGCCGCGGCACGTCCTGCCCGCAACGGCTGTCGTAGCGCAGGTCGCTGACCTGCTCGTCGGCGTTGGCCCGCGGCTCGTCGAGGTCGACGAAGAGCACCGCCGAGCAGCCGACCTGCACGCGCAGCGGCTCCCGGGCGTAGGTGACGGAGAAGCCGGCGCTCCCCGGGGGCGCGGTGGCCCCGGCCGCGGCCGGCATGCTCATCGCGACCAGCCGGGCCAGGCTCACGGCCCGCCAGGCGGCGAGCACCGCGATCGACGAGGTGATCAGCGCGAAGACCGCGAAGACCACGCCGAGCGAAGCGATCCGGTCCCGGCGGACCCGGGATTTCCGGTCGTCGATACGCTCGGTGGGTCCGTCCGGGATGGCCTCGTCCCGAGGCCGCTGATTGATCGGGTACGGGCGGTCGGCCGGCACCTTGTTGACGTTGTTCGCGGCGCGGAAGACGGACATGGGGCGGCTCCGAATTTTGAGTTTTGTCCGGCAAAGGCGTAAACGGGACCATATATAGGTTCATCGCTCGATCCCATCCCCCGCCGAGGGGACTCACCTCTCCGGGGCACTCCGCCGTAGACTGCTCGGATGGCGTCGGAATCCCGCACGCTCGACCTGGTCGACCGTCAGATCCTCCACGCGCTCGGCATCGGCCCGCGTGCGCCGTTCGCCCGCCTCGCCGCCGTGCTCGGCATCTCGGAGCAGACCGTGGCCCGCCGCTATCAGCGGATGCGCGGGAGCGGCATCGTGCGGGTGACGGCCCGCCCCCAGGCGATCCGCCGGCCCAACGCGTCGTACTGGTCGCTGCGCATCGGCTGCCGGCCGGGCACCGCCACCACGCTCGCCGAGGCCCTCGCCCGGCGCCCCGACACCTCGTGGATCAGCATCGGCGGGGGCGGCGCCGAGATCACCTGCCAGATCGAGGTCGAGGGCGACCAGGCCGGGCTGCTGCACCACGTGCCCCGCGCGTCGAACGTGCTGACCTTCAACGCCCACCAGATGCTGCACCACTTCCCCGGCCGCGGCGAGTTCGACTGGATCCTCCCCGACAACGACGTCACGGCCGAGCAGCGGCAGTTCCTCGCCGAGCCGGCGGCGGCCCGGGGCGGCGACGCCCGGATCGAACGGGCCGACCTGCCGCTGGTGGAGGCGCTCGAGCGCGACGGCCGGGCCGGCTGGGCGGCGCTGGCCGAGGCGACCGGCTGGAGCCAGCGACAGGTCGCGCATCGGGTCGGCGAGTTGGTCGGCAGCGGCGCGATCTACTACCACCTCGACATCGCCGACACGCTGGTCGGGATGGCCTCGGCGGCCAGCCTGTGGTTCACCGTGGCGCCCGCGCACCTGGCATCGGTGGGCGCGCGGCTGGCCGACCACGCCGAGCTGGCCTTCGTGGCCGCGATGACCGGCAGCGCCAACCTGATGGGCGCTGCCCGGGCCGTCGACGCCGAGGCGCTGTACCGCTACATCACCACGAAGGTCGCGGCGATCGAGGGCATCCAGAACGTCGAGATCGTCCCGCACGTGACCCGCCTGAAGCAGTCCCACTCGCTCATCGTGGGGGGCCTGGTCAGAGAGCCACCCCGCTAACCGGCGCGGCGGGCGTACACCTCGATCTCGATCTTCATGCGGGGATCGGCAAGGCCGCACACCATCATGGTCGCGGCCGGGCGGACCTCGCCGAAGGTGCGGCGCAGCGCCGGCCAGCACGGCTCGAAATCGTCGCGGTCCGGGAGCAGATAACGCACGCGTACGACGTCGGCGAAGCCGCAACCCGCCTCCGCGAGCGCCGCGCCCACATTGCGCAGGCACTGCTCCGCCTGCTCGACCACGCCGTCGGCGATGGTCATCGCCGAGTAGTCGAAGCCGGTCGTGCCCGACACGTGCACCCAGTCGCCGTCGACCACGGCCCGGGCATAGCCGATCTGCTCTTCGAACGTCGAGCCACTCAGAATCGCGCGTCGCTCCGTCACGGCTCGAACCTAAGGGTTGGGCGCGCTACGTACATTCGAATTCGTGGACATCCGAGCGAGGGTCATCACTCTCTACCCGGTTTCTCCCCGGTCGGCGGGCTCTTCCGGCGTCGACCAGTCCGCGCTGCTCTTCGGGATCACGCCGCGCGACGGGCAGTCCGAGTTCGCTCCGTCGCCCTGGCGTCCGGTGATCACCGGGGTGCGGTCGTGGGATCCGGCCGACTACGGCGCGCCGCAAGCCGGCAGCGCCTACCGGGTGACCGGGGTGACCACGGCGGCGGCGCGGATGACCGGCGGCTTCGAGGTCGTGCTGCTGGACATCGCGGTGACCGGCGCGCTCGACGGCATCATCCAGGCCGAGCGGGACGCGTACGACCCGGCCGTCGAGATCAAACTCGGGCCGTCGCCCCTGGCGGCGGCGGTGCTCGGCGACTCCGCCTCCCTCGAGTACGCGGCGGACCGCCAGCAGATCCTGCTACTGCCCGGTGGGCCGGACGCCCTGTTCGCGCACGGCGATCCGGACGACCTGCCCGTGTCCCGGGCCGGCACGCTGCGCAAGCTGCTCATCAAGGACACCGACATCGGATACCGGCCGGGACAGATGGCGGTGCGCGTGCCGGCCGACATCAACGGGCCCGACCGGCAGGCCGTCTACGTCTGGGCGACGAACACCGTCGCCGAGGGCCTCGACCAGTACGGCGAGCTGGGCCGGCTGCGGGCGCTCGGCCTGGCGCTGTCGAACTGCCAGACGATCGCGGCGTCGATGGCGGCCCGCATCATCCGGGCCGCGGCGCTCACCGAGCTCGACACGCCCGCCCCCGCCTCCGACGAGCCCGCGGAGACCTTGCGGGACCGGGCCGAGCAGCGGATCCGGCGGGTGGCCCGGCTGCGGCACGAGCTCAATCGCGACGCCGAGACGCACGCCATCGGCGCGGCCGTCCTCGGTGGACGGCCGATGGTCAGCTACCACCGGGCGGTCGTCGCCGAATCGGAGCTGCCTACCCTGCTCGCCGCCACCCAGCACCTCCTCGAGCAGCTGGGCGCCTCGCTCGCGGTCGAGCAGCAGCTGCGCAGCGTGCAGGAGGCACGGGAGACGGCGGAACAGCAGCTGTCGGTGGCGCGCTCCACGCAGGGGCTGCTCAACCAGAGCGAGGCGCTCAAGTCGGCCAGCGTCATCTTCGCCTCGGTGGCGGCGGTGCTCGGCCTGGCCGGGCTGTTCGCCCAGACGGCGGCGATCCCGGGCGCGCAGGATGGCACGTACTTCGGGTCGCTGCCGGGCAGCGTGATCTTCGTCCTGGCCGTAGCGTTGTTCGCGGTGGTCGTCGGGATCGCCGTGCGGGTGGCGTCGCGGGTATCGGTGCCGGCCCGCTGGCGGCCGGCGGTCCGGGCGGCGCGGTGGACGCTGATCGCGGTGACGTCGCTGGGGATCCTCGCTGCGGCGTTCGGGGCTCTGGTGCCGGCCGGCGTGGTGGTCGCCGGCGTCGGGGCGGTGGCGCTGATCCTTCTGGTGGCGGCGGAGTTCGAGTTCGATCGGGGGTAGATCGTGCGGTTTCTCGGGGTGACGGTGGCCGTTGTTCTCATCGCCTTCGCGGGGGTCGCGCCCGCGCAGGCCCGCCCGCGCGACGCCATCCCGGTGATCTACGACAGCGACATGGACTTCGACGACGCGTCGACGCTCGCCTACCTCTGCGAGGAGGACAAGCTCGGGCGGATCGACCTGCGGGCGGTGACCGTGGCCGAGGACGGCTTCGGGGTGCCGTCGCGGACGCTGCGGCACGCGCACAGCGTGCTCACCCAGTGCGGGCTGCCGCAGGTGCCGATCGCGGCGGGCGCGGCGGGCGAGGGCGTGCATCCGGCGCCGGCCGAGCTGGTGGCGACGATCGAGACCGTGCTGAGCGGGGCGCTGGGCGACGGGGATCTGCCGCCGGTGGTCTCGCGGCTGACGGCGAGTGAGCTGATCGCACGCACGGCCCTGCGGTCGCCGCGGCCGGTCACGATCCTCGCCACCGGGCCGCTGACCAACGTGGCCGACGCGCTCGCCTCGCCGCGGGTGGCCGCACGGGTCGGACGCATCCAGCTGATGGGCGGCGCGCTGCACGTGCCGGGCAACCTGTACGGGTCGGCGCTGCCGGGCTACGACAACTCGCAGGAGTTCAACATGTGGATGGACCCGGTGTCGGCGCGGGACATGCTGCGACGCGCCCGGCCCGGGACGGTGCGGCTGGTGCCGCTGGACGCGACCGCGGCAGTGCCGATCACGCAGGAGTACGTCGCCCGGATCGGCGCGGACCAGCAGGGGGCGGGGGCGCGGCTGGTGTACCGGATCGCCACGCAGCCCGACCTCGCGGCGCTGATCGACCTCGGGATCATGTACTGGTGGGACGCCCTCGCGGCGGTATCGCTGGCCCACGACGACGGGTCGATCGCGACGTTCGGCCCCACGAGCATCGACATCGTGCTCGACGGCGTGCAGTCGGGCCGCACGGTCGTGACGCCGGCGGGCCACCGGGTGCGGGCTGCCGCCGGCGCGGACCGGGCGGCCTTCGAGCAACGCTTCCTGAATTCACTCAACGGCCGGCGGTGACCCCTGGCGCGATGGTCGCGCTATGGCCTCGAGTGGCAGGTGGCCGCGTGGTGCGGCGGGAACGGCCGCCGCGTGTTTCGGTAAGGCGCTGCCGCGTACGGAAAAATGGGCGTGGGAAAGCCGCCGCGGGTGACCAAGCGGCGGCTTTCCCGGTGATGCCCTACTTGAGGATGCGCTTGTCGGGGTGGAGCGAATTCGGCAGATCGATGGTGATCCACTCGTTGTTGTCGGCGACGCCGGCGGTGCGGCCGCTCGAGAACGGGAAGTTGTTGTCGTTCAGGACGGCGATGGTGTTCTCGTCGAGGATCACGACGTCCTCGATGGTCGGGAACGGGAAGGTGAACGTCGTGCCGAAACCGCCGAGGCGGCGCGGGTTCGCGATGTTCATGAGGTCGACCACGAGGGTCTTGTCCAAGAGACCGTCGCGGTTGCGGTCACGCTTGTCGGCCAGGTAGATGCGCTTGATGACGGCCGTGCTGCCCTGGCCGCCGTCCCGCTCGATCACCAGGAAACGATTCTCGTCGACGGCGATGGCGTCACCGATCGCCAGGCTGGGGTCGCCGAGCTGGTAGACGTAGCGCTTGCCGGTGTACGCCTTCTTGCGCTTGTCGAACTCGTTGAAGCGCAACTGTCCGGGGATGTCGCCGTTGACGGTGCCCTCGAGCAGGCCGTACAGGTAGCGGCCGTCCGGGGTGGCGGCGAGACCCTCGAAGCCCTTGCTGCTGTTGGTGGTGGCCGGGACGCCGAGGCGGGCGGCCGACTCGGGGGCGATCACGCCGTCGAGCGGGATCGGCGCGTCGAGGAGCCGGCCGCCGCGGTCGAAGTGCAGCAGGTACGGGCCGAACTCGTCACCGATCCAGTAGGTGCCGTCCCAGCCGCGGGTGATCGACTCGACGTCGAAGTCGCTGCCGGTGAGGACGCGGTCGGCGCGGGTCAGCGGCCAGGAGACCTTGCTGTCCGGGTCGCTGAGCGTGATGCCGCCGACGACGTCGACCGTGCCGGTGGCGAACGCGGGGGCGAGGCGCTGGATGCGCAGGAGGAAGTCGCCGGAGTTCGCCTGGTTGCCGTAGCCGTTGTCGGAGAGGACGTCGTAGCTGCCGTCGCCGTTGTCGAGGATGCCGGAGAAGCCCTGGATCGGCTGGTCGGCGAACGGAACGGCGTGGCCGTTGGTGTTGCCGGTGGCCTTGGCGCCGGAGGGCTCGCTGCCGAGGACGAACGTGGCGGCCGGTAGGGACGCGAAGGCTGTCAAGGTCGGGGTTTTGACCTTGTCATGGGTGGTGGCCGTGGAGGGGGTGCCGGCCAGCGTGAGGGTCAGCGTGACGGCGCCGGCCATCGCAAGGCCGGATTTGATCTTTGCCATGGGACGGGACGGTAGGCAGGGCGGGTGAACCTGGATCGACTGCGGCCGAAACAAGGCTTGTCTATTGCGGACTGGTCTTTTAGGACCTTGGGGCGCTGCCCCAAACCCCGGCCATCGCTCGGAGACCCGCCTCGCGGTATTGGTTGCGGTGGTGGGTGGCTTTGCAAGCCGAAAGGCACGCCACTCGGCGGGCCGGGGCCGGTCTTAAACCCCCACGGCTTCACGAACAGACGGCTCCGGCGCGGAAACCGGCCGGACCAGAACGAAGACCGCCAGCGCACAAATCAGCCCGATCACCCCGCTGATGACGAACCCGGCGTCCAGACCGGCCGCTGCCGCCCCGTGGATCGCCGACGACGGCACCGAGCCGGCCAGCCGACCGGCCTGACCAGCAGCCAGCGCGTGCGCAGCCGACGACGAGCCGAGATGGTCGGCGGCGCGGGAGGCGAAGACCGTGCCCAACACCGCGATGCCGATCGCGAAGCCCAGCTGGCGGGCGGTGCTCAGCGCCCCGGCCGCCATGCCGCCGCGCTGGTGGGGCACCGCGGCCATCGCCGACGACGCCAGGGCGGGCATGACCAGGCCGACGCCGAGGCCGATCACGGCGTAGCCGGGTAGCAGCGCGGGCCACTCGGACGCCGGGCCGACCAGCAGGGCCAGCAGCAGGCTGCCGGCGCCGATCAGCACCATGCCGCCGGTGATGATCAGGCGCGGGGACTTGCCGTGCAGGCGGGCGCCGGCGAAGCCGGAGGCCAGCATCGCGGCGACCGACATGGGAAGGCCGACCAGGCCGGCTCGCAGTGGGGACAGGCCGGTCACCGACTGCAGCCAGATCGACGTGTACGTGAAGGCCGCGAACGCCGCGAAGTTGACCAGCAGGCCGGCGGTGAGGATGCCGGTGAACGAGCGGTTGCGCAGCAGGCGCAGGTCGAACATCGGGTCGGCGGAGCGCCATTCGATCAGGCCGAAGGCGGCGAGGGAAACGGCGGAGACGGCGAGCAGGCCCCAGGTCTTGATCGAGGACCAGCCCTCGTCGTTGGCGCGGATCACGGCGAAGGTGAGCGTGCCGGCGGCGAGCGTGAAGGTCGCCGTGCCCCACAGGTCGAAGCGGCCCGGGAGACGGGCGCCGTCGCGGCGGAGCGTGGTGAAGCACATGATCACGGCGGCGACGCAGATCGGCAGGTTGACCAGGAAGATCCAGCGCCAGCTGAACGCCTCGGTGAGCAGTCCGCCCAGGATCGGGCCGACCGCGGTGGCGGCGCCGGAGACGCCACCCCACACGCCGTACGCGACGCCGCGGTCGCGCCCCTGGTACGAGCTGTTGAGAAGGGCGAACGTGGTGGTGAACATGGCGGCGGCGCCGGCGCCCTGCACGACCCGGGCGGTTACCAGCAGCGCCGGGTTGGCGGCGAGGCCGCAGGCCAGTGAGGCGAGCGCGAACACGATCAGGCCGCCGACGTAGAAGCGGCGGTGCCCGTGCGTGTCGCTGAGGGCGCCCGCGCCGAGCAGGAGCACGCCGAGCGCGAGGGCGTAGCCGTCGACCACCCACTGCAGCGAGCTGAACGAGGTGCTCAGGTCGGTGGCCATCTGCGGCAGCGCCACGTTCACGATGGTCACGTCGATGAGCAGCATGAAGGTGCCGAGACACACGGTCACCAACGGCCACCATTTGCGCATGGTCTTACTTCCTTCGCGGCTCCGGAGCTGTTTGCGGCTCCCACGATCGGCCCGCACCGGCCCGTTCACCCAGCCGGCGGCGAGAATCGAGCGGTTTCCGCCGCCCGTCATGAAGGGACGACGGAATCTGCCATGCCGTCAGGCCTGACGGTCAGGATCCGCCATCGACGAACCAGCCGTCCCGCAGCACCGGGACGACCTTGCTGACGCCGATCGCCGAGGCCACCGCCACGTCGCCGGCGAAGCCGAAACCGCGCAGCTCACGGCCGCTGACCGACTCGCGCAGGGCATCGCCGGCGCCCTCGGCGACGCCGCGCCACGCCCACAACGCCGCGCCCGCCTCGGGCGAGAAGCCCTCGGCCGGGAAAGAGCCCTCGGCGAGCCCGTCGAGGAACGCTCCGGCCCCGAGCAGGTCTTCGATCGCGGGCCGCAGCGAGCCGTCGGGCCACCGCTCCCCCGACGCGACCACGCCGATCGGCCGGTCGCCGGCCCGCTCGCGCACCCACGCCGCCGCGGCCGCCGCGTTGCGCAGCGACACCCCGATCACGGTCACCCCGGCGTCGGCGAGCCGCACCGAGATGGCCGAGCCGTTCGGTGACGGCAGCACGAGCCGGTCGATGCCGTCGGCCCGCAGGTTGGCGTGCAGGATGCTCTCGGGCGAAAGGGTGACCTGGCCGGGGCCGGCCTCCTTGCGCAGGACCGCGAGCATCGCGCCGTGCCGGTGGGCCACGGCGACCGCCGAGTCGTCGCGCCAGCGGTAGGGCAGCACGTGCAGGCCCTGCTCGACCGCCACGGTCAGCGTCGTGGTGAAGGAGAGGACGTCGACGACGGCGACGAACGCCGCTCCGGGCGAGACCGCGTCGGCGCCGACCGGACCCCAGTCGAAACGCACGCGGTACCCGCCCTGCCCGTCAGCGAGGCTCATGTTCCTCACTCTAGGTGAAGACATCGTCACGGATGAATCTCAGGGTGGGCCGCCGACCTCTTTCAGATCGAAGCGCCAGTCGTTGCAGCGGATCGGATGGCCCTTCGGGTACTCGAAATCGCACTCGCCGAGCAGCTCGAAGCCGGCCTTGCGGCAGATGGCGTTGGAGGCGGCGTTGTCGACCTTGGGGTACGCGTGCGCGAACCGCCGGCGGCCCTCGGCGGCGGCCAGGCCGATCGCCGCGATGGTGGCGCCCACCGCGAGGCCGCGGCCCTGGAAGCCGGGCAGCACCTTCCAGCCCATCTCGAAGACGGTCTGGCCGAGCCACTCCTTCTCCCAGTACCCCACCGAGCCGACCGGATCTTCACAGTCGTCGACCATGATGAGGTAGAAACCGGTCGTGCCGTCGCGAACCCCGTCGAGGATGCGTTTGTGGCGCGACATGATCGATTCCTCCGACTCGACACCGCCGAGGAAGGCCTGCATCTCGGGGGTGTTGGCGCGGCGTTCCAACGCCGGGCCTCGCTTGTCCCACGGCTCGAGCCAGAAGTTCGTCATGGGGTCATGCTCTCGCAGGGGTACGACAAGTTCCCAGTCGTCAGAAGAACGTCTGGAGCACGTCGACCACGCGATGGTCATCGTCCATCACCGGGAGGTGCCGCCACTTGTCGAAGGCGGTGCACGGGTGCGAGATCCCGAAGCGGACCAGGTCGCCGGGGACCAGGCCGTCGGCCGCCAGATAGGTGTGGTGATCGTTCAACTTGGTCACCGAGGCGGTCACCGCGAGCGGCTTGCCGTCCCGGTGGACCTCCATGGGCACCGGGAGGCCCTCGTCGAACGGCGCGTCGCGCTTGCCCATCCCGGCGATCGCCAGCCCCGGTTCCGGTGTGGACAGAACCTGCGCCCAGATCTCCAGCGCGGCGGTCAGTGGCCCCTCCGCGGGAACGCGGCGGAACGGCGTACGCAATCGGTAGAAACCGTCGTCGTGCGTGACCGACGCGCCGCTCCTCAAGATCAGGCGCACGTCGCGCGGCAGCGCGGCGAGCCGAGCCACCACCCGGTCGAACCAGGCACTGCCACCCGCCGACACCAGCGAGAACGCGATCCCCCCGGCCCGCAGCCGGGAAACCCCGGCCACGAGCAGGTCGAGGAATTCGTCCACCTCGTGCTGGGTGGTCAATTGACCCTCGTACGCGGTCACGCCGACGAGTTCCAGCCGTTGCGCGTCCCGCGCCGCGCGCGCCACCACTTCAAGATCCTCAAGGGTACGGGCGCCGGTGCGCCCACCAGCATGGCCGAGCTCGACGAACACGCGCAGACGGCCCTCGGGCACCGCCGCCGCGGCCGCCACGCCGGCCGGCGAATCGACCTGGAAGTAGATGTCCTCCTGGGTGGCGAGCCAGCGCAGCGCCGTCGGGTCGAGCACCTCGTTGGCGATGAAGATGCGGCCCACGCCGAGGCGGCGCAGCACGAGCGCCTGGCTGGGGGTGGCGACCGTCATCCCCCACGCGCCGGCGTCGAGCTGCGCCGCGATCAGGCCCGGCGCCATCGTGGTCTTGGCGTGCGGGGCGAAGTCGAGATCGTGCCGCTCGGCGTACGCGGCCATGGTTGCGATGTTCGCCATCACGGCCTCGCGGCGCACCGCCATGACCGGCCAGGTGAAGCCGCCGCCGAACAGGCTCGGCTTCTCCTTGGCGTAGTCGGATGCGGTCCGTTCCCCGTCCGGGACGAAGAATCCCTTGCTGCGCCAGTCGACCCGCGGCTCCGGCACGTCCACGTCTGCCCCCTCGTTCGGCCTCTACCGCCTCAGGGTTCCACGACCAGCCGCGTGCCGCGAAGGTCCGTACGCTGCCACGCCGCCTCGATGTCGCGCAGCGGTACCCGCTCGAGCCCGAAAGTGAGCTTGCCGGCCTGCGCCCACTCGACGACCTGGCCGTACGCCGCGCCCATCGTCTCGGGGCCGAGCCCCTTGGCGGCGCCGTAGATCTCGACGCCCGAGGTGCGCAGGCTCTCGGCCGGCAGGCGCAGGTCGGCGCCCGCGACCTCACCGATCTGCACGAGGCGCAGGGGCTTCGGGAAGGCGAACGTGTCGGGAACCATCGCGCGCAGCAGGATCTCGGTGGGGCGGCCCCAGAGGAAGTCGACGACCACGTCGGTGCGGGCGGCCTTGAAGGCTTGCAGCAGGTCTTCGTCGCTCAGCGTGGTGTTGATCACCTCGTCGGCGCCGAGCCCGCGAAGCTGCTCGTCGTCCCGGCCCGTCGCGACGACCTTGCCCGCGCCGAGCAGCCGGGCGACCTGGACGGCGAGGCGGCCCGCGACGCCGGTGGCGCCCTGGATCAGCACCGACTCGCCCGGGGCCAGGCCGGCCGCGATCTTCATGGACATGCCGGTGATCGCGCTGGGCAGCACGGTGGCGGCGGCCGGGTCGAGTCCCTCCGGGATCGGGGCGTACGCGCCCTCGGCCACCACAGTGCGCTCGGCGAGGGCGCCGTACGGCGGGCGGGGGTTGCCGAAGCCGACCAGCCGCCCGTCGGGCAGCGTGCCGATCCCGTCGAAGCAGGGGATCGCCGGGAGCTCCGGCATCATCGCCCGCCCCGCGAAATGCGTTCCGGCCGCGACGGCGCGGTCGACGTTCTCGACCGCGACCGCCACCACCTCGACGACCACTTCGCCCTCGCCGGCCACCGGGTCGGGAAAGTCTTCGTAACGGGGGACACCGTCGCGCTCGTGCAGAACTGCGGCCTTCATCGCGTTCTCCTCTCTTACAGTGTTAGAGAACTCTAACACTGATAGAGTCGATCGTCATGGCGTTGGATCGGCGGCAGATCGTCGACGAGGCGGTGGCGCTGCTCGACGCCGAGGGCCTCGACAACGTCACGCTGCGCAAACTCGCGGCACGGCTCGGGGTGCAGGCGCCCACCCTCTACTGGCACATCCCGAACAAGGCCGCCCTGATCACGGCGATCGCCGACGAGATCTTGACTTCGTTGCCCGCCCGCGCCGCGGCTCCCGAGGAGCGCTGGCAGGAGTGGCTCATCGGCGTAGCGCTCGGCCTGCGGCGGGCCCTGCTGGCCCACCCCGACGGAGCCCGCATCATCTCGATGGCCCAGCTGTCCCGAAATATGGTGGCATTGTCGGAGTCGGCGATGAGCACGCTGGTGGCGAAGGGCATGTCGCTGCACCAGGCCCGGGTGATGGTGCTGACGGTCGAGCGGATGACGATCGGTTTCGTTCTGGAGGAGCAGGGCCCCCGCCCCGACGAGGAGACCGCCAAGTCCTTCGACCTGACCCCCTACCCCACGGTGATCGCCGGCATCACGGAGTACTTCCGGCCGGGCCGCACCGTCGACGATCTCTTCCTCGACTGCGTGACGCTGGTCGTCGAGGGCCCGCCCGCTACATCGTGAAGGTGATCCGGCCGGAGGGTCTTAGACCAGGCCGGCCTTGCGCAGGTCGGCCGTCATCTCGTGCAGCTCCTCGAGGCGGTCGTCGAGGTCGCGCGGTTGCCGGGGGGCGCCGGGGCGGGCGTCGGCCGGGCGCGGCCCGGTGAGCGGGCGGAAGTTGACGCCCATCGCCGCGAGCCGGGACAGGTGGCTTTCCAGGCGGGCGCGAAACGACTCGGGTTGCCGCGTTCCCCAGACCACCTCGGCGAACGCGCACAGCCTCGGGTAGGTCATGTAGTCGACCCGCCGGGCCGACTCCATGTGCTCGGTCCAGACGTTGACCTGGGCGCCGATGACCCGCCCGGCCTCCTCGCCGGTCAGGCCCGGCGGGATCGGGTCGAAGGCGTAGACGTCGTCGAGGGTGAGCAGCGTGCCGACCGGGGTGGGCTCGCCGGGGTCGTCCGACTGCCGGTAGTCGAGATAGCACGAGATGTCGGGGCAGGAGACCACGCTGAAGCCGGCGCGCGCGGCGGCGACCGTCGGCGCCGGTCCCCGCCAGGCGGCGATCACGGCGTCCCGGGGGGCGCCTCGGCTCAGCAGCTCGTCCCAGCCGTAGACGCGGCGGCCCAGCGAGGCGAGATGCTCGGCCATCAGTGCGGTGAACCAAGGCTGCACCGCCGCCGGATCGGGCGCGCCGGCCCATTCGTCGACCGGGCACTCGTCGCCGCCGATGCCGATCAACTCGGTGGGGAAGATGGAGCAGACGTGGGTGAGCACGTCGCGGCAGAAATCCAGGGCCCGGTCGGTCACGTTCAGCACGTGGGTGGAGATCCCCCAGGATTCGCGTACGCCTCCGGCAAAGCCGTTCCCGAGCTCGGGATACGCCGCGATCGCCGCCTGCATGTGCCCCGGCATGTCCACCTCGGGGACGACCGTCACGAAGCGCTCGGCCGCGTAGGCCACGATCTGTCGCAGGTCGTCGGCGGTGTAGAACCCTCCGTGCGGGCGGTCGTCATACCGTGCGTGCTGGCGGGCGCCCTGCATCGTCGAGCTCCGCCGGGCGCCGACGGAGGTGAGCCGCGGCCATCCGGGTACCTCGAAGCGCCAGCCCTGGTCGTCGGTCAGGTGCAGGTGCAGCACGTTGAGCTTGTGATAGGCGGCGAGGTCGACGAAGCGGAGCACGTCGGCGACGGGCATGAAGTGGCGCGCGACGTCGAGCATGACGCCCCGCCACCGGAAGCGGGGCGCGTCGGCGATCCGGGCGCGCGGGAGCCGCCCGTTCTCGAGCAGCTGGCGGAGCGTCTGCGCGCCGTGGAAGACGCCCGCCGCCGAGCCGCCGGAGATCTCGATTCCGGCGGGCGCGGTGCTCAGGGCGTACCCGTCAGGCGGTTGACTTCGATCGATCGCCAGGCGCAGGCCGCCCTCGCCCGGCGTCAGCGGCAACGAGATCGCGTCGCGGAGCCAGGCGGCGACGCCGGCGAGACGAGGATCGGCGGACAGGCGGATTTCCGGGTCGAGGGCGAAAGTCTCCTCGTCGAGGTGGACGGACGACGGCCGCGGAATCACGCACACCTCCATGGCGGACAGGGCTCGGATATAGTTCGCTGACCTGGCAATTTCTGTCAACGGGGAGGCATGGCGGCCGGATGAGCTGGGATCTCCTTCTGACCGGCGGCGAGCCCTTCGACGTGGCGGTCGCCGGCGGGGTGATCGCCGCGACCGGCAAGGGCCTGCCTCGCGACGCGGGCACGATCGTCGACGTGCCGGGGCTGCTCGTCACGCCGGGGCTGATCGACCTGCACACCCACGTGGGGCCGGGCTACTGGGGAATCGCGCCCGACCCGATCGCCTGGTACACGGGCGTGACCACCTGGGTCGACGCGGGCACGACCGGCGCCTACACGCTGCGTTTCCCGCCGGCCGGCGTACGGGTGGCGGCGCTGCTGAACATCTCGGCGGTCGGGCTGGCCGGGCGCACCGGGGAGAACCGCGACCTCGCCCACTGCGACGTGCCGCTGGCGGTCGACACCATCCAGCAGCATCGGGATCTGTTGCACGGCATCAAGGTGCGTATCGACCGGGAGGCGGTCGGCGACAACGGCGTCGAACCGCTGCGGCGCGCGCTGCGGGCGGCCGAAGCGTGCGGGGTGCCGGTGATGGTCCACGTCGGGGTGGCGCCGCCGGCGGTGGACGACGTGCTCGACCTGCTGCGGCCGGGCGACATCGTCACGCACTGCTCCAGCGGCCTCGCGTCGCCGCTCGGGCGGGCGCTGGTCGAGGCGGTCGGGCGGGGCGTGCTCCTGGACATCGGGCACGGCTCGGGCGGGTTCGCCTTCGACATCCTCGAACGGCAGCTCGACCTGGGGATCCGGCCGCACACGATCTCGACCGACCTGCACGCCCGGTCGCTGCACGGGCCCGCGTTCGACCTGCCCACCACGATGGCGAAGCTGCTCGCGGCCGGCCTGCCGCTCGACGAGGTGCTCGAGGCCGTCACGGTCCGGCCCGCGCGGGCGCTCGGCCTCCCCGGGGGCACGCTCGAGGTGGGCGCCCCCGCCGACCTGGCCGTCTTCGAGGTCCGGGCCGACGACTTCGAGGTGACCGACGCCCACCTCCGGACGCGGCGGTCGCCCCTGCGGTTGATCAACCATTACACGTACGCGAAAGGCAGGCTCCTGCCCCCGCAGCTGCCGCCGCCCGTGCCACCCTGGATCCCGCTCACCGACGCCCAGCGCGCGGCGCTGGCCCGCCGCGACCGTGACATCCGCGCCCTGCTCAGCACCCCGCTGGTCGGCGCCGACGCCCTGGAAGACCAGTTCCCACGAGACCACAGGAGCTCCTGACATGCCCAAGCGCGCCATCATGACCGACAAGGCGGCCCCGGCCGGCGGCCCGTACTCCCACGCGGTGGTGGCCGGCGACACCATCTACCTGGCCGGCGCGATCCCCGCCCTGCCCGACGGCACCCGCGTGACCGGTAGTTTCGGCGAGCAGGCCCACGCCGCCTTCCGCAATCTGGCCGCCTGCGCGGCCGCCGCGGGCGCTTCGCTCGACGACGCCGTGCGGGTGGGTGTCCACCTGCGCGACTTCGGCGACTTCGGCGAGCTCAACGAGATCTACCAGCAGTACATCAAGGGCGACAATCTCCCGGTCCGGACCACGTTGCCGATCGCGTTCGAGGAGTTCGACATCGAGATCGACGCCATCCTCTACGTGGGATAGCCCGGGTCGCGGGGCCGCGGCGGCGCGGTTAGCGTCGGGTCATGTTGCAGGTGACGCCCAACGGGCCTTGGGGCAAAGACGTTCATGCGAACATGCCGGTCACGCTCGACGAGGTGCTCGCCGATCTCCGGGAGTGCTTCCGGGCCGGCGCCACCGGCGTGCACCTGCATGTGCGCGACGAGAACGGCGCCGAGACGCTGCGGCCGGAGGTCGTCAACGAGAGCTGCCGGCGGGTGCGGGAGCTGGCGGCCGAGGAGGGCATCGCGGTCGAGGTCGGGCTGACCACCGGAGCGTGGATCGTGCCCGGTCTGGGCGAGCGCATCGCGATGATCCGGGAGTGGGAAGGGGTCGACTGCGCGACGGTCAACCTTTCCGAGAACGGGTTCGAGGGCGTCATGCGGGCGATGCTCGAGGCCGGCATCGGCATCGACGTGGGGCTGTGGGCGCCCGTCGAGATGGACCTTCTGATCGCGTCCGGGTTCCTGCCGGACGCGCAGCGGGTCAGCATCGAGCTCGGCCCGGGCGAGCCCTACTTCCTGACCGGCGACCCGGCGGCGGTGGCGCGGCGGGTCAACGACGCGCTCGACGCCGCCGGGTCGGCGTGCCCGCGGCTCACGCACGGCATGAACGACTGGACCTGGCCGCTGGTCGCCGACGCGTTCCGCCGGGGGCACGACACCAGGGTCGGCTTCGAGGACTCGATCTACCTTCCGGACGGCTCCCCGGCCCAGAGCAACGCCGAGCTGGTCCGCGCCGCCGTGGCCCTCAAGGAACAGGCCGTCACGGAACAGCGACCCGTACGCGGCGCTCGATGGCCAGCGTGACCAGCGCGCTCAGCGTGAGCAGAGCGCCCACCCCGGCCAGAACCCGCGGCCCGTGGGTGGGCAGCAGCGCGCCGCCGACCAGCGACCCCGCCGCGATCCCCAGATTGAAGGCGGTGCTCACGCCGGCCGAGGCGATGTCGGTGTTGCCGGGCGCGACCTGCAGCATGCGGTTCTGCAGGGCGGTGGCGAACGACGAGAACGAGATCCCGATCCCCGCCAGCAGCACCACCGTCGCCACCGGCAACGAGCCGAGCAGGTACAGCCCGAGCAGCGACGCCGACCCCACCCCGAGCGGCGTGAGCAGCGACGCGATGGGCCACGAGTCCAGAGTCCGCGCGACCGTGATGGTTCCCGCGATCCCGGCCACGCCCGAGACGAACAGCAGCGGCGCCAGTGCGGCCGGCCCGAACCCGCTCACGTCCAGCAGGAACGGCGTGACATAGGTGTTGAAGGCCAGAAAGCCGGTGATCGCGGCGGCGACCCCGAAGAGCAGCACCACGAAGGCGCGCCGGTCGGGCGCGGTGCCGCGGGCCGCGCCGCCGTCGCCGGGCGGATAGGACGGTAGCAGCGCCACCACGGCGACCATCGCGGCGAGACCGGTGGCCGCCATCACCGCGAAGGCCGCTCGCCAGCCGGCCTGCTGCCCCAGCCAGGTGCCCAGCGGCACGCCGAGGACCGGTCCCAGCGCCGCGCCCGTCGAGAACAACGCGACCACCCGCCCGCGCATGGTCAGCGGAAACAGGCCGCTCACCACCGCCGGCGCGATCGACCAGAAGAGCGCCTGCATCAACGCGGTGAGAAGACGGGAGACAGCCAGGATTTCGTACGACGGAGCCAGCGCCCCCGCGAGATTGGCGACGGCGAACAGGAACAGGGTGGCGCCGAGCACCCGCCGCCGCGGCATGTTCTTGGTGAGCACGGTCAGCGGGATCGACGCCAGCACGACCACGATCGCGTACCCGCCGACCAGCAGGCCGATCTGCGAGCGGGACCGGTCCAGATCGTCGGCGATCACCGTGAGCAGGCCGATCGGCAGCAGCTCGGTGGCGACGAACGCGAAGGCGCACAGCGACAGCACGACCAGCCCGGCCCAGGACCGGCGGGGCGTGAGGTCAGGCATCGACCCTGACGCTACAGGTTGTTCAGCAGCGCGATGAGCAGCAGAGCGGGAGCACACAGCACAGTGGACAGGAAGATGGCGTCGCGAGCCAGGACGAGGCCGACACCGAAGCGCTGGCCGTAGAGGAAGACGTTCTGGGCGGTGGGGAGCGCGGCGAGCACGCTGACGGCGTACACCTCATCGGCACGCAGCCGTAGCACGACGGCCAGAAGGAAGGCAATCGCCGGCATTCCGGCGACCTTGAGGAGCACCGCGGCGACCGTTGCCGTGCGGTCGGGGCCGGCGGCGAGGACGCGACGGCCCGAGAGCGACATGCCGAACGCGATCAGCACGACCGGGACCGCGGCGTGACCCATGGTGGTGATCGGTTCGGCGATGACGGTCGGTAGGCGCATTCCGGTCACGGAGAAGAGTGCCCCGAGGAGCACCGCCACGATCATCGGGTTGCGCAGCGGCGCCAGCACGGTCGAGCGCCACGAGGCGTGCCCGGTCTCGGCGATCTCCAGCAATGCCAGCGCGATCGGGGTGACGATCAAAAGCTGAAGCATGATGATCGGTACGACCAGAGCGGCGTCGCCCAGCACATACGTGGCGATCGGGATCCCGATGTAGTTGGCGTTGACGTATCCGGCGGCGAGCGAGCCCATGATCCGCGTGCCCGGCGTGCGCCCCCGCGTGAACAGCAGGTGCAGGCCGAAGCAGATCCCGGCCGCGGCGGTCGACACCACCAGCGGCTCGCTGAACAGGACGCCCAGGTCGGCGCCCTCGACGCCGATGAACAACAGGCAGGGGTTGAGCACCGCGTAGACGAGCCGGCCGATCACCGCCTCGGCGTTCGGCGGCAGCCCCGCCCAGCGCTTCGCGGCCCACCCCGTGAACACGATGACGCCGATGAGCACGAAGCCCGACAGAGCCGAGATCATGGCTCTCCGTCGATGACATATCGCGGTAACCTGCTGCGGTGACGGATCGTATGCCGAACGTAGGGGACGTGGCGGCGATCCCTTTGCGTGACGGCTACGGCGCCTGCCTGGTGACCGGTCTCGGCCCCATGGCGTGCGCGCTGGACTTCTTCTCCGCCGAGATGCCCTCCGTGGACGAGCTGGCGGACGCCGAGCCGCTCATCCTCGATCATCACGTCCTCCGCGGGCAGCCTACCGAGATCAACGTCATCGGGGACGAGCCGCCCCCGCCCTGGTGGGTGTGGCTGGGCCGGCGCGACCTGCCGTCCGGCGTGTCCGAGCGGGTCGACTCGCACGCCGGCTGGTCGTGGCTGCCCGCGCAGATCGCCGCCCAGCGCCGCTGGGATCACACGCTTCCCGCGTTCGCCAAAGAGGCCTACCGGACGGGCCAGGGCAAGGCGACGTCCCTGCTCGACATGACCGGCACGTCCGCGTCGTGGGCCGAGCTCGACCGGCTGCCCCGGTGCCGGTCGCTGGTCTGGTCGGGCCCCGACCGCGGCCTGCGCGAGGCCCTCGTGGCCCACCCGATCGTCAGCGACCTGACCTGGGTGGACGCGCCGCGCCGGGTCGACCTCACGGGCACGTACCTGACCCGCCTGCGTCTGTCCGCGTCCGACGTCGACGTGGCGCGCCTGCCCGACGACCTCGAGACGCTCAAGCTCGACGAGGACACCCGGGTGGCGTCGGTCGTCGCGGCCGACGAGGGCCGCTGGCTGCGGCTGACCACCGATCACGCCGAGGTGCCGCGCGGCCTGAACGGCCTGTGGGACCTGGAGCTGACCGGCGACGGCACGATCTCCGCCGACACCGTGCGCGACCTGCGCGACCTGCGGCGCCTGCGCCTGACCTGGCGGTCGGCGCCCGGCGAGCTGAGCGGGGCGTTCGCGCTGAGCAGCATGTCACGCCTGACCGACGTCAAGCTCATCGGCGCGTACGGGATGAGCGCACGCACCCTGCCGGAGCTGCCGTCGCTGAGCTGGCTCGTGTGCGACGGCCTGTACCGCAAGGCGGCGGCCGCGATCGAGACCCGCTACCGCGACGCCGACGTGCGAGTGGACATCACCGGCATCGAGAACGAGTGGAGAGAGTTCTGACGCTGCTCGTGCAGCGCCTCCCGGACGGCCGCGTCGACGTCGTCAGGACGGCGACGTCAGGTAGCGCTGAATCGTCGGGCCCACCCAGGCCGCGGCCTCCGCGGCCGGCATCGTCACGATCGGCGGGAGGCGCAGCACGAACCGGCACAGCGCCAGGCCGAGCATCTGGCTCGCGACCAGCCCGGCCCGCCGCGGCGCCGACGCCGGGTCGGGGCAGACGGCGGCCACCACCGGCAGGAGCTGCGCGCCGAACAGATTGCGCATCCGGTCGGCGGCGGCCTCGTTCGTGGCGGCCGCGCGCAGCAAGGCGGTCAGCGTGTCGTCGCCCTCCCAGCGGTGCAGGAAGTGGCGGGCCAGGGTGTCGCCGAGCTCCCCAGCCGGGACCGCGGACACGTCGGGGAGCTGCAGGTCGAACTCGGCGGCCGCCGCGAACAGCTTCTCCTTGTTGCCGTAGTAGCGCATCACCATCGACGGGTCGATGTCCGCGTCGGCGGCGATCGAGCGGATGGTCGCCCGCTCGTACCCGTCGCTGGCGAACCGCTCCCGGGCCGCCAGCAGGATCGCCGCACGCGTGGCGTCGGAACGCCGCTCGGCCATTTCTAAGCTCCCGTCGCCATTTTCTCCCGGTGGATCGTAGACAGCTCGGAAAGATTCATCGCGAGCCCTCGCCGGACCGCCGGCACCTTCCCCACGAGCGGCAGCACGGTGTTGCGCAGCGCGATCAGCGGCCGGCTCCGCAGCGTGGCGATCCGGGTCATGCGGTGGGTGAGCGCGACCACCTCGGCGGCGACCGGGCGCCGGCGGGCCTCGTAGCCGTCGAGATCGGCGCCGCCGGCCAGCACCGCGGCCAGCTCGATCGCGTCCTGGATGCCGGTGTTCATGCCCTGGCCGCCGGCGGGGCTGTGCACGTGCGCGGCGTCGCCGGCCAGGAAGATCCGGCCGTTGCGGTAGCGGTCGGCGAGCCGGTGGTGCACCCGGAAGCGGGAGCTCCAGACCACGTCGCGCACCCGGCCCGGCCGCTTGCGGGGGCCGCGCGATTCCAGCAGCGCCTGCACGTCGGCCGCGGTGGGGTGCTCGGGCGCGTCGTCGAGCGTCGCGACGATCCGGTGCCGGCCGCCGGGCAGCGGCGCGACCACGGCCAGTCCCTCGGGCGCGAACCAGAGCGTCACCTCGTCGTCGGGCAGCGGCCAGTCCATGCGCACGTCGGCGAGCACGAACGATTGGGCGTACGCGTCGCCGCTGAAAGTGATGCCACTCAGCTCACGCACCGTGCTGTGCATGCCGTCGGCGCCCACCAGATAGCGAGCCCGAATCGTCTCGCCGTCGCGCAGCGTGGCGGTCACACCGTCGGCGTCCGGCCGGACGCCGACGAGCTCCGCCGACCGGCGGACCGAGACCCCGAGGTGGTTCAGGCGGTCGGCGAGGATCCGCTCCGTCTCGTCCTGGGGCAACATCAAGGTGTACGGGTACGCCGTGGGCAGCCCGCCGAAGTCCACGGTGAGCAGCGCCCGGTCCCCGTCGCGCACGGTGAACCGCGGCACGACGACGCCCCGGTCCACGAGCTCGCGCGAGACGCCGAGCTCGTCGAGCACCTCGAGCGTCCGCGCGTGGATGACGGCGGCGCGCGACGTGTTGGCGCCCTCCGCCTGCTTGTCGACGATCACGACCGCCAGCCCGCGCTGCGTCAGCGCGGCGCCCAGGGCGAGCCCGACCGGCCCGGCCCCGGCGATCAGCACATCGGTGTTCCGCATGACCACTCCTCCACTTGCCAACAACTGTTGGCACGACGATAGTCTATGCCAACGGCTGTTGGCAAACACTTGTTGGCAAAGTTGATCCGCGGTGCGCGATATCCGGACTGTCGCGCTGTCGCATGATTTGATCAGCGACAACCGGTAACAGGCGGGAAACGTCGGGGTGCGAGCATCGCCGGGGATCCAGGGAGGTTCGGTTGTTCCTCAGCCAGCACGAACAGGAACGCCTGCTCATCCACGTGGCGGCCGAGGTGGCCCAGCGGCGGCGGGAGCGGGGCTTGAAGCTCAATCACCCGGAGGCCACCGCGATCATCACGGCGTTCCTGCTGGAAGGCGCGCGGGACGGGCGGACCGTCGCGGATCTGATGGACGCCGGGCGGCGGGTGCTGACGCGCGACGATGTCATGGAGGGCGTGCCCGAGATGCTGGGCGAGGTGCAGGTCGAGGCGACCTTCCCGGACGGGACCAAGCTCGTCACCGTGCACGGGCCGATCTCATGATTCCGGGCGAGGTCATTCCGGGTGACGGGCCGATCGAGATCAATGCGGGACGTGAGGTGACCGCGCTGACCGTGCGTAACACCGGCGATCGGCCGGTGCAGGTGGGATCACATTTCCACTTCGCGGAGTCCAATGCGGCGCTCGAGTTCGATCGCGCGGCCGCCTGGGGACGCCGGCTGGCGGTTCCGGCGGGCACGTCGGTGCGGTTCGAACCGGGGATGCCCCGCGACGTCGAGCTGGTGGCGCTGAGCGGCAAGAGGATCGTGCCGGGCCTGCGCGGGCTGGCGGGCGGGGCGCTGGACGCGACGGTGGAACCGCCGGCGCCGGAGCCGCCGGGCGCACCGGAAGAGCCCGAGAACGGGAGCCCGCGATGACCATCCTGGACCGCGGGCGCTACGCCGCCCTCTACGGCCCGACCACCGGCGACCGGATCCGGCTGGCCGACACCAACCTGCTGATCGAGGTCGAACAGGACCACAGCGGCGGCCCGCACGCCGGGGACGAGGTCGTCTTCGGCGGCGGCAAGGTCATCCGGGAGTCGATGGGGCAGTCGCGGGCCACCCGGGCCGAGGGCACCCCGGACACCGTGATCACCGGGGCGGTCGTCGTCGACCACTGGGGGATCGTCAAGGCCGACGTCGGCATCCGCGACGGGCGGGTCGTCGCGATCGGCAAGGCCGGCAACCCGGACACGATGGACGGCGTGCACCCCGACCTGGTGATCGGGCCGGGCACCGAGATCATCGCGGGCAACGGGAAGATCCTCACCGCCGGCGCCGTCGACAGCCACGTGCACCTGATCAGCCCGACCATCCTCGACACGGCCCTCGCCAGCGGGATCACGACGATCATCGGGGGCGGGACGGGCCCGGCCGAGGGGACGAAGGCCACGACGGTCACGCCCAACCAGTGGCACCTCGCCCGGATGCTCGAGGCGATCGACACCTACCCGATCAACGTGCTGCTGCTCGGCAAGGGCAACACCATGTCGGAGGAGTCGATGTGGGAGCAGCTGCGCGGCGGGGCGGGCGGCTTCAAGCTGCACGAGGACTGGGGCACGACGCCGGCGGTGATCGACGCCTGCCTGCGGGTGGCGGACGCGTCAGGCGTGCAGGTCGCGATCCACACCGACACGCTGAACGAGGCCGGGTTCGTCGAGGAGACGCTGCGGGCGATCGCCGGCCGGTCGATCCACGCCTATCACACCGAGGGCGCCGGGGGCGGGCACGCGCCGGACATCATCACGGTCGCCGGGCACCCGAACGTGCTGCCCTCGTCGACCAACCCGACCCGGCCGTACACCCGCAACACGCTCAGCGAGCACCTCGACATGCTGATGGTCTGCCACCATCTGAACTCGGCGGTGCCGGAAGACCTGGCGTTCGCGGAGAGCCGGATCCGCCCGTCGACGATGGCGGCCGAGGACCTGCTGCACGACCTCGGGGCGATCTCGATGATCGGCTCCGATTCGCAGGCGATGGGCCGGGTCGGCGAGGTCATCATGCGTACGTGGCAGACCGCCCACGTGATGAAGGCCCGCCGCGGCGCCCTGTCCGGCGACACCAAAGCGGACAACGAGCGCGTGAAACGCTATATCGCGAAATATACGGTCTGCCCGGCGGTGGCGCACGGGATGGCCGAGCAGATCGGGTCGGTCGCGAAGGGCAAGCTGGCCGACCTGGTGCTGTGGGACCCGGCCTTCTTCGGCGTCCGGCCGGCGCTGGTCATCAAGGGCGGCATGATCGCGTACGCGCAGATGGGCGACGCCAACGCCTCGATACCCACCCCCCAGCCGATGCTCCCGCGGCCGATGTTCGGCGCGTACGGCGCCGTGCCCGCCCAGACCTCGCTGGCGTTCGTGGCGCCGGCCGCGATCGACGCCCTGCTGGCCGACCGCATCGGCGTGAAGCGCGCCCTGGCCCCCGTCGCCGACACCCGCCGGGTGCGCAAGGCCGACATGCCGTTGAACGACGCCCTCCCGCGCATCGAGGTGGAGCCGGACACGTTCACCGTCCGTATCGACGGCGAGGTCATCGATCCCGATCCCGTGACGGAGCTCCCCATGGCCCAGCGTTACTTCCTGTTCTGACGATGACCATGAGCTTCTGACGATGACCATGAGCCTCGCGACGCTGCTGGTGCTCGCCGACGGCCGGCTGCCGTCCGGCGCGCACGCCCACTCCGGCGGTCTCGAGGCCCAGGTCGCCGCCGGCCGCGTACGCGACCTCGACGACGTGGGCGCGTTCCTCCGCGGCAAGCTGGCCACCGCCGGCCTGGTCTCGGCCGCCTTCGCCGCGGCCGCTTGCCGACGACCGGCCGAGTGGCAGGCTCTCGACGACGGCCTCGACGCCCGCACGCCCTCCCCCGCACTGCGCAAGGCCTCGCGCGCCCAGGGCCGGGCACTGCTGCGGGCCGGCCGGGCCATGTGGGCGCTGCCGGCGATCGGCCGCTCCCCGCACCAGCCCACCGCGCTGGGCGTCCTCGCGCACGCCGCGGGTCTGGGCCCCGGGGAGGCCGCCGTCGCCGCCGCGCACGGAACTGTCGCCGGCGTGGCCGGCGCGGCCGTGCGACTGCTGGGTCTCGACCCCTATGCGACGCATGCGCTGATCGCACAAAACGCACCCGAATGTGACCGGATAGCGCGGGAGGCCGCACGCCGCGCCGACGACCCGGTCGACGACCTGCCGGCGGCGGGCGCTCCCCTGCTCGACATCGGCGCCGAACACCACGCGACCTGGGAGGTGCGTCTCTTTGCATCTTGACCATTCCACCGGCGGGGCCTGGCCCCGGCCCTCCGACAACTACGTCCCGCCGACGCCACACACGCATCCGCACCCGGATCAAGACCCGCACCAGGCGCTCGCGGCGGGACCACGGGCGCTCCGGATCGGGATCGGCGGTCCCGTCGGCTCCGGCAAGACCGCCCTGGTCGCCGCCCTGTGCCGCGCCCTGGGCGAGCAACTGCGTCTCGCCGTGGTCACCAACGACATCTACACCACCGAGGACGCCGATTTCCTCCTGCGCAACGGCGTGCTCCCCGCCGAGCGCATCCGCGCCGTCGAGACCGGCTGCTGCCCGCACACCGCGATCCGCGACGACATCTCCGCCAACCTGGACGCCGTCGAGGACCTCGAGGCCACCCTGGGCCCGCTCGACCTGGTGCTGGTGGAGAGCGGCGGCGACAACCTGACCGCCACGTTCAGCAAGGGCCTGATCGACAAGCAGATCTTCGTGGTCGATGTGGCCGGCGGCGACAAGGTGCCGCGCAAGGGCGGTCCCGGCGTCACCGCCGCCGACCTCTTGGTGATCAACAAGACCGATCTGGCCCCGCTCGTCGGCGCCGACCTGGCCGTGATGGAGCACGACGCCAAGGAACGCCGGGGCGACCTGCCCACCGTCTTCGTCTCGCTGGTCGATGACCGCAACGCCACCGCGGTCGCCGACTGGATCAGCGCGCTCCTGCCCCCGAGGTGAAGGCGGTCGCGCGCATCGTCGCCGAGTCGGACGGCCGCGGCGGCACGCGGCTGGCCGTGCTGCGCGGCGAGTCGCCGTTGCTGCTTCGCCGCACCGGCGGTCGTGGCGGCGTGAGCGTGACGGTCCATCTGGTCGGTGGCGCGGCCGGGCCGCTGCGTGGCGACGAGCTCCGCGTGGAGGTCACGGTGGGTGCGGCTGCGCATTTGATCGTACGGAGCGTGGCCGCGCAACTGGCGCTGCCCGGCAAGCCGGGGCTACGGCCGTCCCTGCTTTCGGTGGACGCACAGGTCGCCGGCACGCTCGACTGGCAGCCCGAGCCGTTGATCGCGGCAACGGGGTGCGACCACCGGACCGACACCCGGGTCGAGGTGGCCGACGGCGGCAACCTGCTGTGGCGGGAGGACCTGGTCCTCGGCCGGCACGCCGAGCCCACCGGCACGGTCCGCCTGTCCACCACGATCCGCCACGCCGGCCGGACCCTCTACCGGCACGACCTCGCGGTGGGCCCGGATCTGCGCTCCCCCGCCGTCCTCGGCGACTTCCGGGCCTTGGGCACCCTCGTGGGCGTCCCCGGCCTGCCCGGCGCCCTCCTCGCGACATCGCAGGCCGCGATCATGAAGCTGGCTGGTCCGGGCGTGCTCGCCACGGCCGTGGGAAGGGACATCCGCGAGGTACGGGCGGCGCTGGACCCACTCTGCGCGGAAAAGCCACGGCCCGCCCCGGCCCTCGCTTCTCACGCCGCGACGGCGATGGGAACGCCGTGACTGTCGGTGATCGCCAGCCGGGTGTGCAGGTTGCCCTGCTGAGCGACCCGGGCGAAGTACTCCGAGCGACGGCGCTGCAGGCACCCCTTGCGGGTGCGTGGGCCGCCGGCCGCCACGGTGAGCAGCTCGGGCGCCAGTGAGCTGTTCAGGCCCTCACGGAGCAGCTGAAGGGCCTCGGTGCGCAGCTGGGAGATGCGGGACTCGGTCACGCCCAGGCGCGCCGCCACGTCGCTGAGGGGCTGCTCCTGCAGGAACGACTCGGTCACCACCAGCCGCAGCCGCTCGGGCAGGGCCTGGATCGCCTGGTGCAGGTAGCCGAGCCGCTCGCGCTTGAGCAGCAGGTCCTCCGGCCCCTCCGACATCTCCGGAACCATCTCCTCGGCCGCGCCCGTGGGAAAGCCCTGAAGGCTGAGCAGGGCGGCCTTCTGCACGTCGTCCTCGACGGTGGCGAGTTCGGCCACGCCGATGCCCAGCAACTCCGCGACCTCGGCGTCGGTGGGCGTGCGGCCCAGCGCGGCGGTGAGCTCCTGGCGGGCGGCCGCGGTGCGCCGGGCCCGGGCCCGCACCGAGCGACTGGCCCAGTCCTGCCCGCGCAGCTCGTCCAGCAGGGCGCCGCGGATGCGGACCGCGGCGAAGCGGTGGAAGGGAATTCCCCTGGTCACGTCGAATGATCGGGCCGCGCCGAGCAGAGCGGCGAATCCGGCCGAGGACAGGTCATCCGCGTGTACATGGCCCGGGACCCGGTTGAGCAGTTCCCGGACCAGATGGCCAACCATCGGCATGTTTTCGCGGACGAGGTCCTCGATGTCACGCGCGGATGGCGCGTCGTGGGTCGTGCCGATGGTGGCGGGGAGCTCGGTCGTGGTCGTCACGTGGTCCTCCTCGCTCATACGACCGGTTGGTGAAAACCGGCTGACGAGGAAGACGTTGGTCGCCGAAAGGTGCAGCGACGGCCGAACTCGGTTGCTTTTGGGGTGCTTTTTGCGAGAAAAGCTCAGGTTTCAGTTCATGGCGGGCGTGACGACGCCGATGAGCTCGTCATGCACCCAGTGCATACGGCGGACCGCGATCTCCGGGTGATCACCGAACTCGGTGGCCACCTCGGCCGCGCAGCCGTCGCTGCCGTGCAGCAGGATCATCGCGGTGACCGCCTGCTCCACCGCCTGCCTGCTGGGGTACTCGGACGGCTGCAGGCACGAGACGAACAGCGCCTCCGCCGCCAGATCCTTCACAATGCTGATCATTTGCTCGGACTCCCCGATGTACGACGATATGGCCCCGCTGGAGCGATTCTTGCCCGCCCGGACGGAGGCCGGTGGCAGCCACGCCGTGCGGTCGTCTCTCATCGGTAGCTCAGGCACGCAGATCGCGGATCGCTCCAGAAAGTGCCTGCTCACATCGCTTTCACCCTAACGCGTTGATCGGCCGCCCGGCTTGTGGTTTTCCGCCGGACGGCCGATCAACGGCGATCAGCTGCAGCTCGGGTCGGCCACGTCGCACGAGTCCGGTGGTGGCGGCGGTGGGACCGCGGAGCTGGTGGTCGGGTCGACCACCGGATCGCTGGTCACCTCGGCGGTCGGCGTGGTGGTCGGCGGCGACGTGCTTTCCGGCGGCTCACCGGGGTTGGCCCGCGTCGTTGTGGAGGTGGTGGTCGGCGTCGTGGTCTCGGTCGCCGTCGGCGTCGGCGTGGTGGTCGTCGTGCCGCCCCCGCCGGGCGTCGTGGCCGGCGCCGTGGTCGGCGTGATGTGCACGATGCCGCCCGGGTCGACCGAGATGCCCACCGTCGGGTTGCTCGTCGACGGCGTCGCCGCGAGCCGCGCGGTGCCGTCCGACAGGTGCTCGACCTGCCGGGACGGCTCGCCCGGCTTCGACGACACGAACGTCTCGCAGGTGCGGTTGTTGAGCATGAACGCCAGCGGCGCCGTGTTGTTGAGCTGGTAGCGGCCGGTGATCGGCACGGTCAGCGCGGTCTGCGGCTCGAGCGCGGCGGCCGAGCTGACCGTCACCGTCTGGCCGGCCTGGGTGAGCTGCGACTTGCCGTTGCCGGAGACGACCTGGTCGCCCGGCATGATGAACCACAGCTTCCAGTTGTTCACCGCGGCGTCGGCCCGGTTGGCCAGCGTCACCTGAGCCTTGAACTGACCGTTCCCGTCCGACCAGACCGCGTAGCTGACCACGCATTTGCCGGTGGCCGGAACAACGCTGGGCTGCGGGCGGCCGGCGGCGTTCGCGCCCCCGGATCCGCCGTTGAGGTTGCTGGTCAGGCTCCACCCGTACGTGCCGGCGCCGAGCAGCAGGACCGCACCCGCCGCGACCAGCACCCGGCGGGTGTGGACACGCGAGTTGTTGCGGGCCTTGTCCTGGTCGGTGGGCGGCGGGTCGCCGGGCTTGTTGTCGAAGGCCTTACGCAGGTTGGGACCCTCGGCCGCGGCTGCCTCGGCGGCGGCTGCCGCACCCGCGGCCGCTGCCCCGATCATGACCGGGCCCGACTTGAGCTCGGCGAACCGGCTGTTGCGGGCCGGGGCCTCCGGCTCCTCGCCGACCGGCTCCGGCTCCTTGCGGATCACGTCGGGGTAGGACCGCTGCGCCGGCAGGATCGTGGTGTCCTCGCCGTTCTCGCCCCAGTCCGGGACGTAGCCGCGGGCGGCCATCGGCGCGCCGGCCGCGAGCTGGGCCAGCACCTGCGCGAGCTCGGCGCTGGACGGCCGGTCGGACGGGTGCTTCTCCAGGCAGCGGCCGACCAGCGCGTCGATCGCCGGCGGCAGGCCCTCGACCTGCGGCAGCGGGTCGGGCTCCACGTACTGATGGGCGCGCAGCAGCGCCGTGGTGGTGCCGACGTCCCAGGGCAGCTGGCCGATCAGCGTGCGGTAGATCAGCAGGCCCACCGCGTACACGTCGGTGGCCGGGCTGACCTGGCCGCCCTCGAGCCGCTCCGGCGCGAGGTACGCCGGGGTGCCGAGCAGGCTGCCGTCGGGGTCTATGTCGTTCTCCCCGATCAGGGCCGAGATGCCGAAGTCGACAACCTTGGCCCCGGTCGGGGTCAGCATGACGTTGGCCGGGGTGACATCGCGGTGCACGATGCCGCGCGAGTGCGCGGCCGCGAGCGCCGCGGCGACCTCGGCGGTAATCCGGACCGCGTGCTGCCAGGGCAGCCGGCGGGTCCGGGCCAGTACGGCGGCGAGCGACTCGCCGTCGATCAATTCCATGACGACGTACGGGACGGGCTCGCCATCAACCGTGGTGGCCTCGCCGTAGTCGTAGACATTCGTGATGTTCGGGTGGCTGAGCCGGGCAGCGGCTTGGGCCTCAGCCCGTAGCCGGCGCCGGAAGGCCGGGTCGGCGCTCGTCGACGGCGGCAGGACTTTGACCGCGACCTGCCGTCCGAGGACCTCGTCGAACCCTCGCCACACCACTGACATCCCGCCGGCGCCGAGCCGCTCTACCAGCCGGTATCTACCGGCCAGCAGGCTCGAACCGGGCAGGTCCGTCGTGCTCATGTGCCCCCACATGCGCGCTCCGAAGAAACGCCGGGTCGCACCGCCATGCCACCCGACGCCGGGGTATGCCAGGACCGCGGTCGGACCGGGCGTTCCCCCTCGACGGCGAGGATGTTAGCCCACCTCGGGCACTATCACGAGACGCCGGAAGCGTGCTCTACCTGCGGATCGTTACGGACCGTTTCCGCGCATATGCCACCCGTCGGGGTGATCTAGAAGGGGCTGAAAGTCGGATCAAGGACTGTTTACCGTGCCGATTCGCCGTACATATCCTATTTTTTCTGGATAAGGCCGATGCGTCGCTAGTTCTAGTTTCTGAATGTCCATATCCAACAGCTCCACTTGCTGTCGTCAACGCGTCACGCAGAGAGACCAAACCCGTCACGTACTGATGATCTTTAATTACTCGCCCTATGGCAAATGTTGAAGGATCTACCTGTGCAACCCCATCTGATCGGGTGATCCGCCCGACTGATCAGCCATTTCCGCGTGCCAACATCATCACGCGGCGTGTCCTTCTCCGATAAGTCGGACTCCCGGCCCGTTATCCCAGCAGAACGCCCGGCGCCAGCTCGCGGGCCGGCGACGTGGCCGCCCCCGGCGCTTTCGTCGCCGGCAGCGCCATCGCGGACGGCACCGGCACGTCCGACCCGCGCACCGCGCCCAGCTCGGCCAGCAACGCGAGCACCGGCGCCAGCGACTCGTAGAGCACCAGCACCACGTCCCCGGGCCCGGCCAGCCGCAGCGCCTCGGTGATCGCGTCCCGGTAGCCGTCCGCCCGCAGCGCCAGCAGCTTGGGCCGGCGCGCCCGCATCTCCCGCTCCACGAGTGCCGACACCTCCCCCGGCTGCCGGCCGCGCGGATCCTCGTCGTCGTAGAGCACGGCCCGGCCCACCCCGTCGGCGACGATCTGCGCGCACGCCGCCAGCAGGTCGTCGCGGCGGTCGCCGGGCAGCGTCACCGCGGCCACGCACCGCTCGACGCCCCACAGCCGGTGCAGGGTGCGCAGCGTGGCGGCGAGCGCGGCCGGGTTGTGCGCGTAGTCCACGAAGATCGAGACGTCGCCGATCCGCAGCAGCGTGGCCCGGCCCGGGTTCGCCACCGGCGGGTCGAAGTCGGCGAGCCGGCTCGCCACCGACTCCTGGCCGGCCCCGAGCGCCCGCGACGCCGCCACCGCCGCGAGGGCGTTCGCGGCCGCGTGCGGCGCCGCCCCGCCGTACGCCCCGGGGAGGTCGGCCACCCGCAGCAGCGGCGTCCGCCGGGCGCCGGTCGCCTGCACCAGCCATCCGTCGTGCATCAGATACGCGGTCGCGCCCTTGGCCAGATGCTCGACCACCACCGGCTCCCGCGGGTCGAGCCCGAACCACACGAGCCGCTTGCGGTCGGCGCGCACCCGCGGCCGGTCCACCAGCGAGCGCACCCACGGGTCGTCCGCGTTGAGCACCAGCGTGCCGCCGTCGCGCACCCGCTCGGCCACCAGCGCCTTGGCGTGCGCGAGGTCCTCAATCGTGTCCAGCCCGTCCTGCCCGAGGTGGTCGGCCGTGATGTTGGTGATCACCCCGACGTCCGACCAGTCGTAGCCGAGTCCGCGCCGCAGCAGCCCGCCCCGTGCCGTCTCCAGCACCGCGGCCTGCACGCCGGGGTCGCCGAGCACCATCTGCGCCGAGAGCGGCCCGGTCGCGTCCGCCCGGAAGATCGTGCGGCCGTCGATGCTCACGCCGTCGGTGGTGGTCAGCCCGACCCGCATGCCGGTGTCGCCGAGCAGATGCGCGGTCAGCCGGGCCACCGTGGTCTTGCCGTTCGTGCCGGTCACCGCGGCGGTGGGGATGCGGCCGTCGGAGCCGGCCGGGAACATCGCCCGGACGATCGCGTCGCCCACGTCGCGCGACCGGCCGCGCACCGGCGCCAGGTGCATCCGCAGGCCCGGCACCGCGTTCACCTCGATCACGCCGCTCGCGACCTCCTGGCCGTCGGCGACCGGCGGCAGCGGCTCAGCGATGCCGGGCAGCCGCAGGTCGATGCCGGCGATGTCCAGCCCGACCAGCGCGGCGACCCGCAGGCAGAGCCGGGCCACGTCGGGATGCACCCGGTCGGTGACGTCGTGGCTGGTGCCGCCGGTGGAGAGGTTCGTGGTCTCGCGCAGCCAGACAGTCTCCCCGGTCGCCGGGATGTCGCCGAGAGAACAGCCCTGCCGCTCCAGCACCCGCATCGACGCGTCGTCCACGGTGATCCGGGTCAGCACGCGGGAGTGGCCGGCGCCCCGGCGCGGATCGGTGTTGGTGCGGTCGGCGAGCTCGGCGACGGTGCTGTGGCCGTCCCCGACAACGTGGGCGGCGATCCGCTCGGCCGCGGCGACGATCTCACCGTTCACCACCAGCACCCGGTAGTCCCGCCCGCCCAGCTGCCGTTCGATGACCACGTCCTGGCCGGCCGCCGCGAAGGCGTACGCGGTCTCGGCCCCGGTCGTCACGCTGAGCGTGACCCGATCGCCCTGCCGGCCCTGGCGTGGTTTGACGACGACCGGCGCGCCGAGCGTGGCGAACAGTCGCGCGGCCTCGGCGGCCGACCGCGCGACGCCACCGGCCGGTACGGGCACGCCCGCGTCGATGAGCAGCCGCCGGGTGATCTCCTTGTCCCCGGCGATGTCGATGCCCACGCCGCTGGTGCGGTCGCTCATCGCGGCCCAGGCCAGCCGGCGCCGATTGCCCCAGCCGAGCCGCACGAGGCTGAGGTCGGCGCAGCGCTCGACCGGGATGCCACGCCGTCGTGCTGCCGCGATGATCGCCCGGGTGCTCGGGCCGGTGGCCTCCCGTTCGGCGGTCGCGGCCAGCAACGCCAGGCGGGCCGCCGATCCATGCTGCATCTGAGGTACGCCGGCGCCGGCGGCGGCCAGCGCGACGCTCGAGTACGACACCCCGGCCACGATCTCGGTGACCAGGTCGACGGCGACGGCCAGCAGGTCGCCCGGCACTTCCGACTCGGCCGGCTCGTCCACCGGGCACTCGATGATCAGGTGATAGAGCCCCGGTTCCCCCGCCGAGACCGTACGGCCGAAGCTCACGTCCCGCCCGATCAGCTGGGACAGCTCGAGGCAGACGTGCTCGGTGACGTGGCCGAAATAGGTGCCGCCGCGCAGCCGGCTGACGAACCCGCCCGGCGCGCCGGCCGCGCAATGATGGTCGGCCAGCCCCGGCAGCGCGCGCAGCAGCCGCTCGGCGAAGCCGGTGACGTCCGAGGTCTCCCGGCCGGCCAGCTCCTCCAGCCGCACGCCGGCGACGATCGCGGGCCGGGACAGATACACGTTGGGTCCGCGCAGGCGGCGCAGGCTCTCGATCTTCATACGACTCCCCGTTCAGGCGCGGGTGCGTCGACGACCGGCCGGCGTCCCGTGAGGTGGAAGGTGTGCCCGGCGGCGAGCACGTGGATGCGCGCGCCGGCCAGGGTGATCGGGCCCTGGGCGGGAACCCGGATGTCGGTGGCGGCGCCGGCGTCGATCACGGTGACCGCGCCCGAGCCGAGCACCTCGAAACGGTCGCCGTCGGTGAGGATCGCGGTGTCCTCGTCGATGCCGAGGCCCAGCTCGTGCGGATAGAGGGCGACGGCGCTGAGCAGCCGGTTGACCCGGCCGCGCTCGGCGAAATGCTGGTCGATCAGCACGCCGGGCAGCAGCTCGAGGCCGGGGCCGGTGCGCACGCTGGCCCGCGTCACCCCGGGCCCGTCGCCCTCGACGATCATCGTGCCGGACATGACGGCCGCGCCCGCGCTGGTCCCCGCGATCAGGTGATGCTCCTGCAGCGCCGCGTCGGTGGCCGTCCCGCCGATGACCGACGAGATCCGCTCCTGGTCGCCGCCGGTGAAGAAGACGCCGGTGGATTCGCGCAACAGCGGCTGCGGCCGGTTGGCCTCGGCCCGGGTGGTCAGACGCAGCGCGTGCACCTCGCCGGCGCCCAATGCGGTGAACGCCTCACGGTGGGCGCTCTCGGCTTCGGCGGGTGCGGAACTGGCGGTGGCGATCACGACGATGCGGGCTGCCGCGCCGCCGGCCAGCGAGACGAAGCGGCCGAGCAGGCCCGGTCCGGCCGCGCCGCCGATGATCAGGAGCCGGCGACTCGACACAGCCTCAGGTTAATCGGAACAAATACGAAACATCCGGCTAATGCCCTGAGTCTGGTTTGCCCCCTGCGTTCCCGTCCGAGTTCCCATCGGTGTTCCTGTCCGCGTTCCCGTCGGCGGGCAGCAGATGCGTGATCTCCGCCGGGCCGCGGGCCAGCGCGGCGGCCTTCTCCTCGATCTCCTCGTCGCGCACGGTCAGCCGGCCCTCGTGCTGGCGCAGGTGCTCGGCCCACGTCGGCACCTGATAGACCTCGACGAAGCGGGCCGGGTCCTCGCCGTCGCGGAACAGGCCCCAGCGGGTCGCGCCGGTGCGCTGCCGGGAGCCCCGCAGGTCCTCCATCGCCTCGCGGAAGGCATCCACGTTCTTCTCGTCGACCCGGTACATCGCGGTGACCAGCACCGGGCCCTCGTCGAGGTGGGGCTCGAGCATGAGGTGCGGCTCGGCCCAGAAGATCGCGGGACTGCGGTCGGTGCCGTCCTGCTCGTGGATCGGCCACCAGGCGACGGTGACGGTGCCCAGCAGCATGAGGGCCGCCGCGGCCAGGTAGGCGACCCGCAGGCTGCTGCTCTGCGCGACCTGGCCCCAGAGCAGGGCGCCGACGGCCTGCCCGCCGGCGAACACCACCTGGTAGATGCCGAAACCGCGGGCGCGCACCCAGTTCGGGAGGAAGAGCTGCAGGGTCGCGTTCATCCGGGAGACCAGGGTCATCCAGGCCAGCCCGGCGGCGACCAGCACGGCGGTGACCGCGTAGCGGTCGGGCACCAGGGCGATGACGATCAGGGCGAGGCCGTAGACGACGCCGGCCAGGGCGACCAGCCGGTTGGGCGTGATCAGGTCGCGGATCCTCGGCATGAGCAGGGCGCCGGCGATCGCGCCCACGCCGAGCGCGGCCAGCAGGATGCCGTACCCGCTCGCGCCCATGTGCAGCTCCTGGTGGGCCACGAGCGGGAGGAGGCCCCAGATGACGCTGCCCGGCAGGACAAAGAGGACGACCCGGCCGAGCAGCCTTCGCACCACCGGCGAATAGCGGACGTATCGCCCGCCGGCGCGGAGCGCCGATCCCAGGTGCTCCGGATGCGAGGCCGGGGTACGCGGCTTCCGTCGCCAGATGAGCAGGGCGAGCGCGAAGACCCCGAAGGAGACCGCGTTGATCGCGAAGACCGCGGCGGGGCCGATGTGCGCCACGAGCAGGCCCGCCACGGCGGGGCCGGCCGACCGGGCCAGGTTGGTGTTGACGGCCCCGAGCGCGGAGGCGGACGGAATCTCGTCCCGCGGGACGACCTCGGGGATGATCGCCTGCCAGGACGGCAGCGTCAGCGCCTGCCCGACCCCGAGCAGGAAGGTGAAGACCAGCAGCAACGGCGGCGGCATGAGGTCCATGACCGTCAGCGCGGTCAGCACGCACCCGACGACGAAGAGGCCGGACTGCACGGCCAGCAGCAGCCGGCGCCGGTCGAACCGGTCCGCGAGCGCCCCCGACGGCAGCGCGAGCAGCAGCACCGGGATGGTCGTCGCGGCCTGCACCGAGCTGACCCAGGTGGCGGCGTTCGGCTCGGGCACGACCAGCCACTGCGCGCCGACGGTCTGCATCCAGGTGCCGACGTTGCTGGCGAGCACGGCGATCCACAGGTTCCGGAACACCGTCCGGCGCAGCGGCGCCCAGGGCGAGACCGTGGGCGAGGCCGTAGTCGTCACCGCACGAACCTATCGGCGGCGTGCCCCCGGACCGGGCCTCGGCACAACCTCACGCGGGTCCTCCAACCGATGGCCCGCCGAACAATGCAGCTCGGCGTGCACCTCTGCCCCGCAGTCACGGTGCGCAAACCGCAGCGGCGGCCCGCCCGGGTCGGCCAGGTACCGGTTGCCCCACTCCAGCAGCGTGATCAGCACGGGGTAGACGTCGAGCCCCTTGCGGGTCAGCCGGTACTCGTGCCGCTCGCGCGCCCCCGGCTCCCGGTACGGCTCGCGCCGCAGCACGCCCTGTTCCACCAGCATCGCGAGCCGGTTGGTAAGCACCTGCCGTGGGATGCCGGTCCGCACCCGCATGTCGTCGAAGCGGCGGATCCCGTTGAAGACCTCCCGCAGCACCACGAGGGTCCACTTCTCGCCGAGCACCTCCATCGCCCGCCCGATCGTGCAGCCGTCGATCGACCAGCTCAGTGCGTCGAAGGACGCTGTGGGATTCATGACAGCCAGGCTAGGTCTACTTGACAGACGCAGCAACCACCCGAAGCCTGGATCCATGACGCAGACCCAGGAGCGCACCCGCACCTTCGGCTGGACCGACCCCGCCACCCACGCCGCCGAGATCGGCCGCCGGAGCGGCCTGGACTTCCTGCAGGCGATGGCGAGGGGCGACTTCCCGGCGCCGCCCATCATGCATCTGATCGACCTGGCGTCGATGGAGGTCGAGGAGGGCAGCGTCACGCTGCGCCTGGATCCTCAGGAGTTCCACTACAACCCCCTGGGCACCATGCACGGCGGCGTCATCTCCACCCTGCTCGACACCGCCGCCGCCTGCTCGGTCCACAGCACGCTGCCGGTGGGCGTCGGCTACACCAGCCTCGACCTGACGGTGAAGTTCCTCCGGCCCGTCACGATCGCCACCGGCCGCATCGTCTGCACCGGCAAGGTCCTCCAGCGCGGCCGCCGCACCGCCCTGGCCGAGGCCGGCCTGAAGGACGATGCCGGCCGCCTGCTGGCCCACGCGACAAGCTCGTGCATGCTCTTCGAGATGCCCGCCTAGCGCGGCGTCTCAGGGCTTCTGGATCTGGCGCAGCCGCCTGGCCTCGCGCTTCTCCTCGAAGCGGGTCGCTTGCACGTCGAGGCTCTCCATGTGGGCCGCCAGCTCGTCGCGCGCCTTCTCGCCCTCGGCCGTCAGGCCGGTACGGCCGAAGACGTTCCACTGGCGCAGCACCGGCTGCAACACCTCGTCGCGGTGCTGGCGCAGGTCGTAGATGCCGGCCAGGGCGATCGACAGCGCCCTGCGCTGGAAGCCCTCGATGTTCGCCCCCGGCATCTCGAAGCCCGCCACCACGTCGGCCACCGCCCGCATCGCCTTGTCGGCGTCCAGGTCGAAGGCCGCCGCCAGCAGGTTGCGGTAGAAGACCATGTGGAGGTTCTCGTCGGCCGCCACCCGGGCCAGCAGTTGCTCGGCCATCGGGTCGCCGGTCGCCTTGCCGGTGTTGCGGTGCGAGATGCGGGTGGCGAGCTCCTGGAACGCCACGTACGCGATCGAGTGCATCATCTCTTCGGGATGCGCGTTGGCGTAGCCGGCCTGCATGTGGGTCATCCGGGCCCGCTCCAGCGCGGTCGGGTCGACCGCCCGGGTGACCGTCAGGTAGTCGCGCAGGGCGATGCCGTGCCGGCCCTCCTCGGCCGTCCAGCGGTGCACCCAGGTGCCCCACGCGCCGTCGCGCCCGAAGAGGGTGGCGATCTCGTGGTGGTACGAGGGCAGGTTGTCCTCGGTCAGCAGGTTGACGATCAGGGCCGTGCGGGCCACGTCCGGGATCGCGGAGTCGTCCTCGCGCCACGGCTCGCCGTTCAGGAGGCCGTCGAAGGTACGCCCCTCGCTCCACGGCACGTACTCGTGCGGGAACCATTCCTTGGCCAGCGACAGATGCCGGTCGAGGTTCTCGGCCACCACGGGCTCCAGCTCGATGAGCAGGGCGGTTTGGTCCACGATCACTCCCTACGGTTGCGTAACCTACGCAACCGTAGCCTCTCACCCCCGGTTCCTCACAGAGGGGCGGAGGATTCACAGCTGACTCGAAGTGGCGGGCCCGCATTTGTCTGGTTAGACCATCATGGATGGCTCAAACGACCCGGGAGGCAGCAGTGTTGCGACGCGCCCTGACCGTTCTGACCGTTCTGACCGTTTCTACCGCCCTGATCGCCCCCGTCGTCCCCGCCGCCGCGGCGACGACAAGAGACGATTTCGGCGCATTGCTCCAGGAACAGCTCGATGCCGTGCACGCCGCCGGGATGCCCGGCGCCTTCGCCGAGGTGCGCGACGGCCGCCGCACCTGGACCCCGACCACCGGCGTCGCCGACGTCGCCACCGGCGCCCCGGTGCGCGACGGGATGCGGCACCGGGTCGGCAGCATCACCAAGACCTTCACCGCCACGACCATGCTCCAGCTCGCCGGCGAGCGCCGGATCGCCCTGGACGCGCCGATCGGCCGGTACCTGCACCGCGGTCTCGTCCCCGCCGGCCTGGCCCGGCAGGTGACCGTGCGGATGCTGCTCAACCACACCAGCGGGATCGGCGACTACGCCAACGCGATCTTCACGACCCTCGACGACCTGATCACGATGGGCAAGACCATCTACACCCCCGAGCAGCTGGTGCGGCTCGGCGTGGGCGTCGGCCCCACCAACGCGCCCGGCGCGATGCATTCGTACTCGAACACCAACTACATACTCGCCGGGCTCATCATCGAGCGGGTGACCGGCCACAGCTACCGCGCGGAGGTCACCAACCGGATCTTGCGCCCGCTGGGCCTGCGCGACACCTACTTCGAGGGCAACGAGTTCGACATCCGCGGCCCGCACATGCACGCCTACGTGCCGTGGCCCGACGGGACGCTCAAGGACTTCACGCACTACAACATGTCGTGGGGCTGGGCCGCCGGAGAGATGGTGTCGACGGCGCGGGACCTGGACGTCTTCTACCGCGCGCTGCTCACCGGGAAGCTGCTGCGGCCGGCCCAGCTGGCCCAGATGCAGACGACCGTGCCGAGCGTGCCGGAGGACCCGGCGGCCGGCGGTTACGGCCTCGGGCTGTACTGGGTCGATCTGCCGTGCGGCCGGTTCTGGGGCCACGACGGCGGCACGATCGGCCACCAGACGGTGTCGTGGCACAGCCCGGACGGCAGCCGCCAGGTGACATACGCCCAGAGCATGGCGTTCTACCAGACCTCGAACACCGAGCCCCACCCGATCGACATCGCGCTGATCAACTTCCTCTACGTCGCGCTGTGCGGCGACGACAGCAACGCCGTCGCCGCACGCGCCCGCACGATGCCCAAGATGCCGCAAACCGTCGAGGTGATGCGCGGGCTGGTCAGCCGGTGAGGCGTTTCGTCAGCTCCTCGTAGGTGGGGGCGAGCCGGCGCAGCGTCTCGCACGCCGCGCCGGTCTCGCCGGCCACGACGGCGTACTGCAGGCTGCCGACCAGGCGCGCCTGACGGGTGGCCACCTCGGCGGCGCGGCCCAGGCCGAGGAGGTCGAGCGCGGTGGCGGCGTCGGCGAGCCGCCGGGCGCCGACCTGGACGGCGAAGTTCGCCAGGAAGTCATTGTCGGCGGAACCGTCGGCGACCATCTCGGCGAGCCGGAGAACCCCGTCGGCGTTGCCCAGCGTACCCGGCGGCACCTCGAGATCGGTGCGCCCCTGCAGCCACGCGATCGCGCGGGGGATCGCCGACCCCAGCGCCTGTCGCGCGCCGATGGCGTAGAGCGGGCCCTCGAAGCCGTACCGCAACGAGTACGGCTTGGAGCGGTAGGCGATGGTGTCGGCCCGCCACGCGGCCAGGAACTGCGGGGTCGGCAGCGTCGCGTACGGATGGCCCTGCGGGTCGTGGAAGAGCACCGTCGCCTCGTCGGCCTCGAGCACCACGACGAAGTGATCGGCCCCGATCGGACCGGTCATGCCGGGCTGGTGGCGCAGCAGGCCCAATTCGAGCGGCCCGGCCAGCGCCGGCCCGGCCCGGACGGCGTCGCGCAGCATCGCGAGGGCCTGTTCGTCGTCGTCGGCCCCGGTGCGCCGGAACGCGAAGCCGAGCTGGCCGATCGCGTCGTCGAGGCCGCGATCGGGATCCCAGCCGTACGGGTCGAACAGTGGCCGCCGCCCGCCGATCAGCTCGAAGCCGAACGGCGAGCCGGTCAGCACCTCGATGACCGGCGGCGGTGGCGCCGCCGGTCCGAGGATCATCGAAAGCGAGTTGGCGTAGCAGTAGGGCCCGGAGCCGGTGTACGTGTGCATGGCTTCGAGCCTGGCGTCTCCCCCAAGGGGAGAGTCAAGCGCCGGCGACGACCGGGTGCAGATCGGCGGCCGGCGGCGCCCAGGCGGCCGCGTCCGCGGTGACCTGCTCGCCCGAGCGGATGTCCTTGACCTCGTCGGAGGACGGGCCGCCGGAATCCGGGGACCCGCCGGGGAACCACACGTACGGAATCCCGCGCCGGTCCGCGTACTGAATCTGCTTGCCGAATTTCGCGGCGGTCGGCGCAACCTCGGTGGGGATGCCGCGTCGCCGCAGCGACGCGGCGATCCGGTCGCAGGCCACCCGCTGGTCCTCGTGCGGCAGCGCCACCAGCACGCAGGTCGGCACCGAGCGGGAGACGCCGAGCGCCTGCTGCCCGAAAAGCAGGCCGAGCATGCGGGACACCCCGATCGAGATGCCGACGCCGGGGAACCGGTCCTTGCCCGAGGAGGCGAGGTTGTCGTAGCGGCCGCCCGAGCAGATCGACCCGAACCTCTCGTAGCCGCGCAGCTGGGTCTCGTACACGGTGCCGGTGTAGTAGTCGAGGCCACGGGCGATCTTGAGCTCGGCGACAACCAGGCCGGGCGCGTGCTCGCGGGCGGTCTCCACGACGCGGACGAGCTCCTCGAGCCCCTCGTCGAGCAGCGGATCGCCGACGCCCAGCTTGCGCACCGCGTCCACGAAGGAGGCATCCTCGGCCGAGATGGCGGCGAGGTCGAGGCACGCGGCGGCCTGCGCCGGGGTCGCCCCGGCCGTCTCGACCAGCAGGTCCGCAACGCGCGAAGGACCGATCTTGTCGAGCTTGTCCACCGTGCGCAGCACCTGGTCGGTGTCCGTCAGGCCCAGCCCGCGGTAGAACCCCTCGCACACCTTTCGGTTGTTGACCTGGATGCGCGCCGCCGGGATCGGCAGCCCGCTCAGCGCGTCGCCGATGACCAGCGGCATCTCGGTGTCGTAGTGGAACGGCAGGTTGTCCCGGTTGACCACGTCGATGTCGGCCTGCAGAAACTCCCGGTAGCGGCCCTCCTGCGGCCGCTCACCCCGCCACACCTTCTGGATCTGGTAGCGCCGGAACGGAAAGACCAACTTGCCCGCATTTTCCACGACATATCGGGCGAAGGGCACGGTCAAGTCGAAGTGCAAGCCAAGTTGGTCATCGCTCGGGGCGTCGTCGGTCGCCTGGAGGCGGTGCAGCAGATAGACCTCCTTCGAGGTCTCTCCCTTGCTCAACAGGGTGTCGAGCGGCTCGACCGATCGCGTCTCCAACGGCGCGAATCCGTAGAGCTCAAAAGTCGAACGGATCCGGTCGATCACGCTCTGCTCGATGATGCGCTGCGCGGGCAGCCATTCGGGGAAGCCGGAAATCGGCATTCTCAAAATCTCCTCGGAATATGGTCAGAGTCCCCGGCCGGGCGCGGCGATCAGTTCCCGCAGGTACGGGTTACTCGCGCGCTCGCGGCCGATGGTGGTGGCCGGTCCGTGGCCGGGCAGGACGACGGTTTCATCGGCCAGCGGCAGAATCTTGTCGCGCAGGCTCGTCATCATCGTCGGGGTGCTCCCGCCCGGCAGGTCGGTGCGTCCGATGGATCCCGCGAAGAGCACGTCGCCGGAAAGGCAGAGCGGCGAATCGTCTCCGGGCAGGCGGAACAGCACCGACCCGCCGGTATGGCCAGGGGCGTGATCGACCGTCACCTCGAGGCCGACCAGGTTGAGAACGGCCCCGTCGGTCAGCTCGGCGACGTCCGAAGGCGCCGTATATGTCAGGCGACCGCCGAACAAAGCCGACAGATCAGCGCTCAGCCCCTTGGCCGGATCGGCCAGCATCTCGCCGTCGGCCGGGTGCACGTAGGCCGGGATCCCCCTGGCCCCGCACACCGGCGCCACCGAGAACGTGTGATCGAGGTGCCCGTGCGTGAGCAGCACCGCGGCGGGCTGCAGCCGGTGCTCGGCAAGCACCTCGTCGAGCTGGTCGAGCACCCCGATGCCGGGATCGACGATCAGGCATTGCTCGCCCGGCCCGGCGGCCACCACATAGCAATTGGTGCCGAAGGCTTCAGCCGGAAACCCAGTGACGAGCAAGGGACCCACTCCACAGACAGATCGGGTACGAATCGTAACGAGCCTAGCCGGGCGGGGGCACACCACTTTCCCAGGAGGTACCCGTACACTCTTGCGGGCGTGTGACACGACACAAAAGGAAGGGCAGCGTTCGGTGGCATCCAGTAAGGACCGGCAGCGCAAGCTCGCCCGGGCGAAGCTCGATCGGCAGATGGCGCGGCGAGCCGTCAAAGAACGGCGAAGGCGTCGGATGTATGCCGGTGTCGGGGCGGGTGTCGCGGTCCTCCTGATCGTCGCCGGTATCGCCTGGATCGGCGGGGCGTTCGACTCCGACGACACGACCAACGCCGCCGACCAGGACATCTGCGCCTGGACGCCGCAGAGCGCCACGTCGAACACCAACCTCAAGGACGTCGGCACCCCGCCCACCAAGGACTTCCCGGTCGACGGCACCGAGACGATGACCGTCAAGACCGACCAGGGCGACCCGATCGAGGTCACGCTGGACGTGACCTCCTCGCCCTGCGGCGCCGCGAGCCTTCGCTACCTGGCGAGCAAGAACTTCTACGACAACACCACGTGCCACGAGATCACGACGTACGGCGCGATCCACTGCGGTGACCCGAGCGGCACCAACCTCGGCGGCCCGACGTACAGCGTGTACAGCGAGAACACCCCGACCGCGCCCGACCCGTCGGCGAGCACCGCCCCGGCCGGCAAGACCCCGCTCTACCCCAAGGGCACGGTGGCGCTGATCGGCAACCCGCCCGGCACCAACGGCAGCCAGTTCCTGATCTTCTTCAAGGACTACTCGCCGGCCACCCCCGAGTACTCGATCGTCGGCTCGGTCACCGGCGGCATGCCCACCGTTGACAAGATCGCCAAGATCCCCACCGTCGCGAACGACATCGGCGACAAGGTCAAGCCGACCAAGAAGATCACGATCACCAGCCTCACCGTCGGGCAGACGGCTGCCTCCGCGGCGCCCTCGGCGAGCGCACAGTCTTAAATCCCCCAGGCCGAACACCCAGCAGGAGGAACACCGTGTCGTCGATCAAGGACCGGCAGCGCGCGGCGGCGCGGGCCCGGCTCGAGAAGGAGATGGCCGAGCGCGCCGCGGCCGCTCGTAAGCGCCGCCAGCGGCAGGCCATCATCGGTTCGGCGATCGCGGTCGTGGTCATCGCCGGCGCCGCGGTGTGGATCGTGGCCGCGATGAAGGATGACAAGAAGGGCACCCCGGCTGCGAGCGGCGTGCCCGCGGGCCAGGTCGCGTGCACCTGGACGCCGGACACCGGTGGCGGCAAGGTCAAGGACGTCGGCACCCCGCCGGCCACCGCGGCCAACACCGGCACCGCCACCCTGACCATGGACACCAACCTCGGCAAGATCGTGGCGACCCTCGACAAGTCGAAGGTGCCGTGCACCGCCGAGAGCTTCGCGTTCCTGAGCAGCAAGAAGTTCTGGGACAACACGAAGTGCCACCGGCTCGTCAACGAGGCGAGCTTCAAGGTGCTGCAGTGCGGCGACCCGTTCGCCACCGGCAAGGGCTACCGCGAAACCGACGGCCAGGGCGGCCCGAGCTACACGATGGCCGAGGAAAACCTGCCGACCGACACCAACAACCCGTACCCCGCCGGCTCGATCGCCATGGCGAACACGGGCCAGGCCGGCAGCACCGGCAGCCAGTTCTTCATCTGCTCCGAGAACACGCAGCTCCCCGCGAGCTACACGCTGCTCGGCACGATCACCACGGGCCTCGACATCGTGAAAGACGTGGTCAAGGCCGGCGACGACGGCGCGTTCGCCCAGCAAGCGGGCGGCGGCCACCCGAAGAAAGAGCTCGACATCAAGGCTCTGACGATGTCGTAGGTGCACGTTGCACGAGGAAGGGCGGGGCCGAAAGCCCCGCCCTTCCTTTGTGTCGCTCAGGCTCCGTGTCGCTCAGGCTCCGTGTCGCTCAGGCTCCGGAAGTGACCCGGTAGGCGTCGAAAACGCCGTCGACCTTGCGAACCGCGGCCACCAGGTGGCCCAGATGCTTCGGGTCGGCCATTTCGAAGGTGAACCGGCTCACGGCCACCCGGTCACGGGTCGTGGTGACCGTTGCCGAGAGGATGTTCACGCGCTCCTCGGAAAGCACCCGCGTGACGTCGGCCAGGAGCTTGTGGCGGTCGAGCGCCTCGACCTGGATAGCGACCAGGAACGTCGACGCGCTGGTCGGCTTCCAGCTGACCTCGACGACGCGCTCGGACTGCTCGCGCAGGTCTTCCGCGTTGGCGCAGTCCTCGCGGTGCACGCTCACGCCGCCGGAACGGGTGACGAAGCCGAACACGGCGTCGCCGGGCACGGGCGTGCAGCAACGGGCCAGCTTGACCCACACGTCGCTGACGTCCTTGACCACGACGCCCGGATCTTGCGCGGTGCTGCGGTTGCGCGGCGGGCGGGTCGCGACGGCGGTCTCGGCGATGTCCTCGACCGCGCCCTCCTCGCCGCCGAAGCCGGCCACGAGCTTCTGCACGACCGACTGCGCGGAGACCGTGTTCTCGCCCACCGCCGCGTACAGCGAGGCCACATCGGCCAGGTGCAGGTCGCGTGCGATGGTCGTCAGGTTCTCGCTGGTCAGCATGCGCTGCAGGGGCAGGCCCTGCTTGCGCATCGCCTTGACGATCGACTCCTTGCCGATCTCGATCGCTTCCTCGCGGCGCTCCTTGTTGAAGAACTGCCGGATCTTCGTACGGGCGCGGGGGCTCTTGACGAAGCCCAGCCAGTCCTGCGTCGGTCCGGCCGTGGCCGACTTCGACGTGAAGATCTCGATGACGTCGCCGTTGGAGAGCGTCGACTCGAGCGGGACCAGCTTGCCGTTGACCCGCGCGCCGATGCACTTGTGCCCGACCTGGGTGTGCACCGCGTACGCGAAGTCGACCGGGGTCGAGCCGGTGGGCAGCGGGATCACGTCGCCCTTCGGCGTGAAGACGTAGACCTCCTGGCTGGAGAGGTCGAAGCGCAGCGCGTCGAGGAACTCCGACGGGTCGCTCGCCTCACGCTGCCAGTCGAGCAGCTGCCGCAGCCAGGTCATCTCGTCGATGTGCGCCGGCGGGCCGACGATCGTCGCGCCCTTCTGCTCCTTGTACTTCCAGTGCGCGGCGATGCCGAACTCGGCCGTACGGTGCATGGCGAACGTGCGGATCTGCATCTCGACCGGCTTGCCGGTCGGGCCGATGACCGTCGTGTGCAACGACTGGTACATGTTGAACTTCGGCATCGCGATGTAGTCCTTGAACCGGCCCGGCACCGGCTGCCAGTTCGCGTGGATGACGCCCAGCGCGGCGTAGCAGTCGCGGACCGTGTCGACCAGGATGCGCACGCCGACCAGGTCGTAGATGTCGTTGAAGTCGCGGCCCCGCACGATCATCTTCTGATAGATCGAGTACAGGTGCTTCGGCCGTCCGGTGGTCTCTGCCTTGATCTTGGCCGACTTCAGGTCGAGCGAGACCCGGTTGGTCACCTGGCGCAGCAGCGCCTCGCGCTGCGGCTGGTGCTCGCCGATCAGGCGGTTGATCTCTTCGAACCGCTTGGGGAACAGCGTGCCGAACGCGAGGTCCTCCAGCTCCCACTTGATCGTGTTCATACCGAGGCGGTGGGCCAGCGGGGCGAGGATCTCGAGCGTCTCCTTGGCCTTCTGCTCCTGCTTGGCGCGGGGCAGGAAGGTCAGCGTACGCATGTTGTGCAGCCGGTCGGCCAGCTTGATGACCAGCACGCGCGGGTCTTTCGCCATGGCGACGACCATCTTGCGGATCGTCTCGGCCTTGGCCGCGTCGCCCAGCTTGACCCGGTCGAGCTTGGTCACGCCGTCGACCAGCAGCGCCACCTCGCCGCCGAAGTCGGTCTTCATCTGGTCGAGCGAGTAGTCGGTGTCCTCGATCGTGTCGTGCAGCAGGGCCGCCACCAGCGTGGTCGTGTCCATGCCCAAGTTGGCCAGGATCGTCGCCACGGCGAGCGGGTGCGTGATGTACGGGTCGCCGGACTTGCGGTACTGACCCGAATGCCAGCGGGCGGCCACGTCGAAGGCGCGCTGGAGCTGGCGGCCGTCGGCCTTGGGGTGGCTGGCCCGGTGGGTGGCGATCAGCGGCTCGAGAACCTCGCTGACCTGGGTGCTCTGCCAGGGCGCGTTGAACCGGGCGAGCCGGGCGCGCACCCGCCGGCCGGTCGGCGCGCTGGCCAGGCCGAAGCCGCCGCTGGGCTCCTCGCCGGGCGGCATCGGCTGCGTCACGTCAGGGTCGGGAGTCGGCACCGCGGGAGTCGGCACCGCGGGACGAGGCTGGACCGCCTCGGGGCGGGGTGGGGTCGCATCGGCCGCGCGCGGCTCGTCGACGGGCGTCGCCGCCGTGGCGTCCGCGCCGGTCTGTGTGTCCTCGGTCGGCTGCACCGTGCCCTCCGCCGGAGGGGCGACGTCGCTGGACACCGGCCTCCTCACACCATCGCCTGGAACCTCACCGGTCGTCGTCGGCCGGAGAAGTCCGCTCATGCCATTGGTCACCTGGTCTGGAACGCCATCCTACCCGCACCGTCTTCCCCGATGGCCCGGCCGAACCTCCGAAAGAACGACTCCCAATCCGACAAACCGGTCAAACCGTTAGCAGCGCGTGGACCTCTCGGGGCGCCAGCCGCTCCCGGCCCTTCAGGAAGGCCAGCTCCATCAGCACGGTGAAGCCCGCGATCGTGCCGCCGGCCCGCTCGACCAGGTCGAGGGCCGCTCCGGCCGTGCCGCCGGTGGCGAGCACGTCGTCGACCACCAGGACACGCTGCCCGGCGATGAAAGCGTCTTCGTGCACCTCGAGGGTCGCTTCGCCGTATTCGAGCGCGTACGAGGCGCTGAGGGCCTTTCGCGGCAGCTTGCCGGCCTTGCGCACCGGGACCACGCCGCTGCCGGTCGCGTAGGCGACCGCGGCGGCCACCACGAACCCGCGCGCCTCCACGCCGGCGACCACGTCGAAGCCACCCGGGTAGTGCGCGACGATCCCGTCGATGACCTTGTGAAAGGCCGGGCCGTCGGCGAACAGCGGCATCAGGTCCTTGAAGCCGATGCCCGGCTTGGGAAAGTCGGGCACGTCGACGGTGCCGCCCGCGACCACGGCCGCCAGCTCGGGCCCGCTGTCACCTCGCGGAGTCTGATCAGTCACGGCCCAAAGACTAACGGCCCGCCTCCCCTCGGGGAGCCGGGCCGTCCGCATCGAGCCTTACCTACGCTTGCTGCCGCCGCTCGGGCGGTTGCCGGCGCCGCCGGGGCGCCCGCTGCGGTTGGTGTTGCGCTTGGCCGTCGGCCGGGATCCCGGCCGCGGCGCGGACGAGGAGGCCATGGCCGGCGCCTCGTCCGACTCGGTCGCGTTCGGCTCACGCTGCCGCTCGGCGCGCGGGGCGACGTCGCCCGAGCGGACCGCGGCGCGGCGGGCCAGCACCCGGGCGGTGTGCGCCTTGATCTTCGGCTCGCGGTCCTTGAGCGCGGTGAGCACCGGCGCCGCGAACATGATCGAGGAGATGACGCCGAAGCCCATGCCGACGAAGAGCACGAGACCGAGGTCCTTGAGCGTGCCCGCGCCGAGCAGGCCGGCGCCGATGAACAGCAGGCCGCCGACCGGCAGCAGCGCCACGAGACCGGTGTTGATCGAGCGCATCAGGGTCTGGTTGACCGCGAGGTTCGTCGCCTCGGAGTACGTCCGGCTGCTGCCCGCCGTGATGCCGCGGGTGTTCTCCTGGACCTTGTCGAAGACGACCACCACGTCGTACAGCGAGTAACCGAGAATCGTCAGGAAGCCGATCACCGTGGACGGCGTGACCTCGAAGCCGACCAGCGAGTACACGCCGGCCGTGAGGATCAGGTCGAGCAGTAGCGAGGAGACGGCGGCCGCCGCCATCCGCCACTCGAACCGGACGACCAGATAGGCCATCACCAGGACCAGGAAGATGAGCAGACCGATGACCGCCTGCCGGGTCACCTGCCCGCCCCAGGCCGCCGAGACCTGGTCGTCGCTGACGTCCTCGGCCTTGACCCCGAGGTCCGCGACCAGCGTCTCCTTGGCCTGCTCGGCCTGCGCCGCGGTGAGCGCCGAGGCGCGGACGGTGAAGCTCTCGCCCTGGCCGGCGCGGCCGACCTTCTGGGCGGCGCCGACCTCGGCGCCCGGGTCGACCTTCTGGATCGCCTGCTCGACCGCGTCGGAGACCCGGGCCTGGGTGAGCGACTCACCGCTGATGGTCGTGGCCGGCACGCTGAACGACGTGCCACCGGCGAACTCGATGCCCAGACTGAACCCGCGGAACACGAAGCTGCCGATCGAGATCAGCACGAGCACCGCCGCCACCGTGAACCAGAGCTTGCGCCGGCCCACGATGTTGATGTTCGCCTCGCCCTGGTACAGGCGGGTGGCGAGACCGGTACGGGCCATCTCAGGCCTCCTTGACGTCGGTCGGAACGCGACGCAGGACGCGGCCGAGACCGCTCACCCGCGGCGACATGAACGCCTTGGTGTTCGCGAACATCGTCATGATCGGGTGCCGGAAGAGGAACACCACGAGCAGGTCGAGCACGGTGGACAGACCCAGCGCGAACGCGAAGCCCTGCACCGCGCCGATCGAGACGATGTAGAGAACCACGGCGGCCATGATCGTGATCGTGTTCGCCGAGATGATCGTGCGCCGGGCGCGGGCCCAGGCCCGCGGCACCGCGCTGCGCGGTGTTCGACCCTCGTGGATCTCGTCCTTGAGTCTCTCGAAGTAGATGACGAACGAGTCTGCCGCCACACCTAGTGACACGATGAAGCCGGCTATACCGGCCAGGGTCAGCGTGAAGCCCACCGTACGGCCGAGGAAGACCAGCGCGCCGAAGGTCAGCAGACCCGACAGCATCAGGCTCAGGAAGATGACCGAGCCGAGCAGGCGGTAGTAGAAGAACGCGTACACGGCCACCAGCAGCATGCCGATCGCGGCGGCGAGCAGACCCGCCTTGAGCTGCTGGACGCCCAGGGTCGCGGAGACCGTCTGCGCCGGGCCGGAGGTGAAGGTCACCGGCAGCGCGCCGAAGTTGAGCTGGTCGGCCAGCTGCTTCGCCGAGACCGCGGTGAACTGGCCGGTGATCTGCGAGGTGCCGGTGAGAACGCCCTGGATCTGCGGCGCGGAGATGACCGTCTTGTCGAGCACGACCGCGACGGCGCAGTGCTCGATGCTGCCGTACATCGCCGTGGCGGCGGTGTAGCAGGGGTCGCTCGAGGTCGCGTTGTACGCCTGGCGGGTCAGGTTGGCCCACTTCGTCGAGCCCTCGCTCTTGAAGTCGAGCGAGACGACCCACTGGCCGTTCTGCTGGTCGAGCTGCGGGCTGGCCTTCGAGATGTCGTCACCGACCACCGGCGCCTTGTCCAGCAGGACCTTGCCGCCCTGGTAACAGACCGTGGCCTGCTTGTTGACGTCGTCGATCGCGCCGTTGGGCCGGGCGTCGAGCTGCGCGCAGCTGATCGTCGGCACGTTGTACTGCATCTGCGGGGTCAGCGCGTTGACCTCGGCGCCGGAGAGCTTCGCGAAGCTCGCGTACGCCAGGCCGGCCTTGGTGTCGGTGGAGAGGTCGACCGGCGCGGTCAGCTTCTCGGCGGCGGCCCAGGCGGTGGCGCCCACCTTCTTCTGCACGTCGGCGACGGAGACTTCCTCCTGGCCGGGAACGGCGGCGGTGCTCGTCGCGGCCGGGGTCGCGCTCGGCGTGGCGCTGGGGGTCGTGCTGGGGCTCGGCGCCTTCACGACCTCGCCACCGCCCTGCCCGCCGGTCGACGGGCTCGCGTTGGCGGCCGGGGCGCTCGCGTTGCCGGCGGGGGCGCTCGCGGAGGTGCTGGGCTTGGCTGATCCGCTCGCCGACGGCGCGGCGGAGGGCGACGGCGGGTTCAGCGCCGTCGACGCCACGTCACCGGTCGCCCCGATCACCAGGCGGAAGCGCATCTGCGCGGCCTGCGACAGGTCCTTGAGCTGGTCGTCGGCCTTGCCGGCGAGCGAGACGACGATGTTGCGGTCGCCCTGGACGACCACCTCGGCCTCGGACACACCGAGCGCGTTCACGCGGTTCTCGATGATGTTCTTGGCCTGCTCCATGCTTTCCTTCGACGGCACCTGGCCGCCCTGCACGGACGCGATGTAGGTGGCCTGCGTGCCGCCGACCAGGTCCAGCCCCAGCTTGGGGTGGAGCCGGTCGGTGAAGCTGCCCTTCGCTCCGCCGGCGAAGAAAACCAGCAGATACAGGACGACGAAGACCAGGCCGAGCACGCCGAGTTGGCGTCCGGGATGCATCTGTCCCTGTGGTGGTCGTGCCACGGCGTTCGGTCTCCCTGCGTTACGGCCGCCCCCCTGGCGGCGCCCATACTTTTGTCATTGGCCGGTGTCCGGCCGGACGAACCGGCCCGTCGGCTCAGTGCGCCGCGGGCCGGTCCGGAAAAGTCTTCAGTCCTTTTTCTGGGTGTCGTCGACGACCGTGGCCTCGACGTCCTCGACCGCCGGCTCCTCAGCCGGAGCGGCCTCTTCCGAATCCTGGCGCGGCAGGATGCGGGAGATGGCCTGGCGGGCGAACTTCACCTGAACACCCGGAGCGACCTCAAGAGTAGCCGCGTCGTCGTCGATCGTGACGATCGTGCCGTGCAGACCGCCGATGGTGACGATCTGGTCGCCGGGGCCGAGCTGCTTCTGCATCTGCTGCGCCTCGCGACGCCGCTTCTGCTGCGGCCGGATCATCAGGAAATAGACGACGCCGAAGAGCAGAAGCAGGAACAGGATCGTGGTGAAGCTGTTTCCTGCCCCCGAGGCAGCCGCTGACAGTGGCACGAGAAAGCCTTCCGTAGGCCCGGGCGCGACCGGTCGCGCGCGTCAGGGCGATATACACATCTGGGTTGAACCGCGGCGAGTCTAATCGGTCAACCTGGGAAGTCCGAATGCGGCACACATCACGTTCACATTACGAGCGGATTTCATACGTCTCGGGCGAACAAGTCGGCCTGAACCGCACCGGACGGGGGCGTCTTGCCCAGATGCAGCCACCCCGACTCGGTCGCCACCCGGCCCCGCGGCGTCCGCGCCAGCAACCCCGCACGCACGAGGAACGGCTCGCACACCTCCTCGACCGTGTCGGACTGCTCCCCCACCGCGACGGCGAGCGTGGACAGACCCACCGGGCCGCCCCGGAATGTCTCGATCAGCGCCCGCAGCACCGCACGGTCGAGCCGGTCGAGGCCGAGCGCGTCCACGTCGTACACCCGAAGGGCCTCCCTGGCAGTTTCCTGGGTGACCACTCCGTCCGCCCGCACCTCGGCGTAGTCGCGCACGCGGCGCAGCAGGCGGTTCGCGATGCGCGGCGTGCCGCGCGAGCGCCCGGCGATCTCGGTCGCGCCCTCCGGCGTGATCGGCACGCCGAGGATCCGTGCCGACCGGTGCAGCAGAGCGTCCAGATCGGCCGGTGAGTAGAAGTCGAGGTGCGCCACGAAGCCGAACCGGTCACGCATCGGCCCGGAGAGCAACCCCGCGCGTGTCGTGGCGCCCACCAGGGTGAACGGCTCGACGTCCAGCGGGATCGCGGTGGCGCCCGGCCCCTTGCCCACGATCACGTCGACCCGGAAGTCTTCCATGGCGCTGTAGAGCAGTTCCTCGGCCGGCTTCGCAATGCGGTGAATCTCGTCGATGAACAGCACGTCGCCCGGCGCGAGGCTGGTCAGGATCGCCGCGAGGTCGCCGGACCGCTCGATCACCGGCCCGCTCGTGGTGCGGATCCCGGTGCCGAGCTCGGCCGCCACGATGTTCGCCAACGTCGTCTTACCCAGGCCCGGCGGGCCCGAGAGCAGGATGTGGTCGGGCGGCGTGCCCCGCCCCATCGCGCCCTTGAGCAGCAGCTCGAGCTGGTCGCGCACCCGGTGCTGGGCGATGAAGTCGGCCAGGCGGCGGGGCCGGACGCTCGCCTCGGCGTCGAGGTCGTCGTCGCCCGCGTCCGCGGAGACCAGCTCGCGCTCCGTCATGATTCGCTCCGTCGTGCGGCGCTGAGAGGGCGACGTCCGGCCTCCGCTTCGCTCCGGCCGAACGCCGCCGCGCCAACTCCGTCGCTCATCGAGCGCGGCCCAGCAGGCGGATCGCCTGGCGCAGCAGCACGGGAACGGGCGGCGCCGCACCGTCGATGCCCTCGGCGAGCTTCGACACCGCCTGGTCGGCCTGGGCGACCGTCCAGCCGAGCGCCAGCACGCCCTGGCGCACCTGTTCCTGCCAGCCGCCGCTGAGCACGCCGGCCGAGGCGCCGTCGCCGCCGATCGGCAGCGGGCCGATCCGGTCGCGCAGCTCGACGACCATCTTCTCGGCGCCCTTCTTGCCGATGCCCGGCACCTGGGTCAGCGTCGCCAGGTCGGCGCCGGCGATCGCGCGGCGCACCACGTCGGGCGCGTGCACGGCGAGCACCGCCTGGGCCAGGCGGGGGCCCACGCCGCTCGCGGTCTGCAGGAGCTCGAACAGCTGCTTCTCGTCGTCGTCGGCGAACCCGTACAGGGTCAGGGAGTCTTCCCGGACCACCATGCTGGTCGCCAGGCGCGCCTCGACGCCGGCCTTGAGGCCGGCGAGCGTGCCCGGCGCGCACTGCACCTGCAGGCCGACGCCGCCGACCTCGATGACGGCGCTGTCCGGGTTGATCGCGGCAACCACGCCACGCACGCTCGCGATCATCGCCGGGCTCCTTTTCTGTTGAAACGCGCCGCGGCAAGCGCCGCGGCCTCCATACGTGCCCGGGTGGCACCACGCCAGATGTGGCAGATGGCGAGGGCGAGCGCGTCGGCCGCGTCGGCCGGCTTGGGCGGCGCGTCGAGCCCGAGCAGCCGGGTGACCATGCTCGTCACCTGCTGCTTGCCGGCGGTGCCGGAGCCGGTCACGGCCGCCTTCACCTCGCTCGGCGTGTACGTCTGCACCGGCAGCCCCGCCCGCGCGCCGGCCAGGATCGCGACCCCGCTGGCCTGCGCCGTGCCCATCACTGTTCGCACGTTGTGCTGGGAAAACACCCGCTCCACGGCCACGCTCTGGGGCTTGTGCTCGGCGACCAGCTTTTCCAGCTCGGTGTCGAGCCGCAGCAGGCGCAGGGAGATGTCGTCGTCGGGGTCGGTGTAGACCACGTAGTAGCCGATCAGCTTGCACTGCCGCCCGGGAACGCCCTCGACCACGCCGACGCCGCAGCGGGTGAGGCCCGGGTCGACGCCGAGCACGCGCACCACGGACCTCCCCTGTCTCACGTACGTGTGTTCGACACCCTAATACGGCCTGGTCTTGCGCCCGGCACCGACACGCCTCGACGATGGGTGTCGGGAGGCTCGACTTTTAGGGGGTTGGGCATGTACCTCGTTCCGCCGATGGATGACGAACCGCCACCCGAGTACGTCGCCTTCGTAGCCGGTCACCTCACGGCGCTACGCCGCGAGACCGACCGGCTGGTGGGCGGCGACTTCGAGGCGGGCCACCTGTATATGGACGTGCTGGCCGACGTGGCCGGCCATTGGCGCAGGCTGTGCTGGTGGGCGTGGCTGGCGCACAAGGACGCGCAGATGGAGTACCTGACGCGCCGCCTGGCCGCGCGCACGAAGCAGTGGCGCGACGAGCAGATCTACGAGGTCGACATCCGCGTGCTGCGCACGCAGCCCTACATGCCCATGCGCGGCCCGGGCGCGACGCTGGCGTTACGCAAGGCCGACGTCCTGCCCGACACGGTACGGCTGGGAATGCTCCCCGCGGCCGACGCGGGCATAGCGTGGGTCCACGCCTACCGCAAACAACAGTGGCATCGGCTGGGCCGTCTGGTGGCCACCGGCATTCTCCTGGTGGGCGGAATGATCCAGTACATGTCCTGGCTCTCCACGACCACGTCATGAGAAAGCCGGCCCGGGAGATCTCCGGACCGGCTTTCTGATCGACGGCGGCCATTACCGATTCGCGCGGTACTCCGCTTCCAGTTCGGACAGCAGCAGACTGCGCTCCCACGCATACGAGGACTTGCCGGGCTCCAGCCGAAGGATTCGGACGTGCCCGTCGTCCTCATCGCGATCAAGCGTCTGATCAACGATCCAATACTCCGGGATGCCGCGCTTGGCATACCAGTCCGTCTTGTCGGCGTACTCGCCGTTGACCGAGTTCTCCGAGACGACCTCGACGACCAGGCGGTAGGCCGAGCCGGGCAAATTCGAATATCCCTGCTTACCGGGAGGAAGCGCGCCGGCGATGACGCCGAGATCGGGAAGCCGGCAGTCGCGGGGGCGGTCGCCCAGCACGCCCGGGTCCTGGAAGACGTCGAGGCCCGCGGTGTGAAGCATGAGGAAGAGGCGTCGCACGACGAACTTATGCCAGAAGGACGACGGTGCCATGATGACGAGGTTTCCCTCGTGCAGTTCGTAGCGGTAACCCTCGGGCAGGGTGAGGAGATCTTCGACATCGAGGCTCTCAATGGGGGGCAGATTCAAGCTCGGCATCACCAGCACCTCCTCACCCTACTGGTCACATGGCCAGATGTCACACGCCAACTGTCACGCGTCAATGGCCGCCATGACTTCGTCGCTCACGTCGAAGTTGGCGAAGATGTTCTGCACGTCGTCGCAGTCCTCGAGGGCGTCGATCAGCTTGAACACCTTGCGGGCCGCGTCCTCGTCGACCGGCACCGTCATGGTCGGGACCAGCGACGACTCGGCCGAGTCGTACTCGATGCCCGCGTCGACCAGCGCCGTGCGCACCGGAATCAGATCAGTGGGCTCGGACACGATCTCGAACGAGTCCCCGAGGTCGTTGATCTCCTCGGCCCCCGCGTCGAGGACCGCGAGCATCAGGTCGTCCTCGCTGGGCCCGTCCTTCGGGACGATCACGACGCCCTTGCGGTTGAACAGGTACGACACGCTGCCGGCGTCCGCGAACGTGCCGCCGTTGCGGGTGAGCGCGGTGCGCACCTCGGTCGCGGCCCGGTTGCGGTTGTCGGTGAGGCACTCGATCAGGATCGCCACACCGTTGGGCCCGTAGCCCTCGTACATGATCGTCTGCCAGTCGGCGCCGCCGGCCTCGAGGCCCGAGCCGCGCTTGACCGCGTTGTTGATGTTGTCGTTGGGGACCGAGCTCTTCTTCGCCTTCTGGATGGCGTCGTAGAGGGTCGGGTTACCGGCCGGATCCCCACCGCCCGTGCGGGCAGCGACCTCGACGTTCTTGATGAGCTTGGCGAACATCTTGCCGCGCTTGGCGTCGATGACGGCCTTCTTGTGCTTGGTCGTCGCCCACTTGGAGTGGCCGGACATGCAAACCTCCGTGGTGTCAGGCGGCCTGGCGGACCATCTCGACGAAGTACCGGTGGACACGGAGGTCGCCGGTCAGCTCCGGGTGGAAAGCCGTGGCGAGCAGGTTCCCCTGCCGAACGGCGACAATCCTACCGGCGGCCGGTCCGTCCTTGACGCGGCCCAACACCCGCACCTCGGCGCCCACCTCTTCGACCCATGGCGCGCGGATGAAGACGGCGTGAAAATCCCCGCCCGAAATGTCGTCGATGGTCACGTCGGCCTCGAACGAGTCGACCTGCCGCCCGAACGCGTTGCGACGCACGGTCATCTCGATCCCCTGGAACGACTCCTGATCGGGCCGCCCGTCGAGCACCTCGGTAGCCAGCATGATCATGCCCGCGCACGACCCGTAGACCGGCATCCCGTCCGCGATCCGCTTCCGAATCGGGTCAAGCAGCCCAAAACTAACCGCAAGGTTGCTGATGGCGGTCGACTCCCCGCCAGGAATCACGAGCGCCGAGACGTCGGCAAGCTCCTCGGGCCGCCGCACCGGCCGCGCCAGCACGTCACTCTCCGCAAGCGCGGCCAGGTGTTCCCGAACATCACCCTGCAGGGCAAGGACTCCAATATTCACCATCCGAGCTTAGGTCGACGTCTCCCTTTCCTTCGCTGACCCGGCCTCAAGATCAGAATCCAGGTCAAATTCAGGATGTCGTGCCTGAGCGGTGGGTACGGACCGTCGCTCACGCCGAGGCCGGGCCTGGGGCCCAGCTGCGCCGGCCCGAGGCCCTTCATTCTGCGTAAGTGGTCACCCCAACCCCAAACCCCCAACCTTCAAAACCCCCAAGACGCCCGAAGGCCGGCCCCGATCGGGGCCGGCCTTCGCGAAGCGGGTGATGTCAGCTGCCGATGAGCTGGGGGATCTTCTCGAACAGCTGCTGGGTGTAGGTGACCATCTCGTGCAGCATCCAGTTGCCCGAGAACAGCAGGGCCGCGCCGACCGCGGCGGCCTTGGGGACGAACGAGAGGGTCGCCTCCTGGATCTGGGTGACCGACTGGAAGAGGGAGATCGCGAAGCCCACCGCGAGGGCGGTGAGCAACACCGGCGCGGACATCTTCGCCGCAATGGTCATCGCCTGGAGGCCCAGCTCAACAATCATCGTGTCGGTCATGCCAGTCAGTTCGGCCCGCCGGTCGGCCCGCGGAGTGCGGAACGGGCGCAGCCGGGTTGCCGTTCGGTTCGGGCCACGGAAAGCCTCAAGAAGACGAAAGTAGGAGAGTGCAGGCCACCGGGGGGTCGATTGGCCATCGGTGGCCCCCGGGTAGCTGGATACGATTCCGGTACCGATACCCCTGCTTGAGGAGCCGATACACCATGTCCGAGAACCAGCCCGCAGTCGGGACCGCCCGCGTCAAGCGCGGGATGGCGGAGATGCTCAAGGGCGGCGTGATCATGGATGTCGTCACGCCGGAGCAGGCGAAGATCGCCGAGGACGCCGGCGCCGTGGCGGTGATGGCGCTCGAGCGGGTGCCGGCCGACATCCGCGCCCAGGGCGGCGTGTCCCGCATGTCCGACCCCGACATGATCGACGGCATCATCAACACCGTCTCGATCCCGGTGATGGCCAAGGCCCGCATCGGCCACTTCGTCGAGGCCCAGGTGCTTCAGGCGCTCGGCGTCGACTACGTCGACGAGTCCGAGGTGCTGACCCCGGCCGACTACGCCAACCACATCGACAAGTGGCAGTTCACGGTGCCGTTCGTCTGCGGCGCGACCAACCTGGGCGAGGCGCTGCGCCGCATCACCGAGGGCGCCGCCATGATCCGCTCGAAGGGCGAGGCCGGCACCGGCGACGTCTCCAACGCCACCACCCACATGCGCAAGATCCGGCAGGAGATCCGACGCTTGCAGACCCTGCCGGAAGACGAGCTGTTCGTCGCCGCCAAGGAGCTCCAGGCGCCGTACGAGCTGGTCAAGGAGGTCGCCGAGGCCGGCAAGCTCCCGGTGGTGCTGTTCACCGCCGGCGGCATCGCCACCCCGGCCGACGCCGCGATGATGATGCAGCTGGGCGCCGAGGGCGTCTTCGTCGGCTCCGGCATCTTCAAGTCCGGCAACCCGGCTCAGCGCGCCGCCGCGATCGTCAAGGCCACCACGTTCCACGACGACCCCGACGTGCTCGCCAAGGTCTCCCGGGGCCTGGGCGAGGCCATGGTCGGCATCAACGTCGACGACATCCCGGTTCCGCACCGCCTCGCCGAGCGCGGCTGGTAAGCGACACCGACGAAAGGCCCCGGTCAGCGCCGGGGCCTTTCATGCCCCCGACACTGGTCAGGCCGGCAGGTGGTCAGGCCAGGCAGGTGGTCAGGCCGGCAGGTGGTCAGGCCGGCAGGTGGTCAGGCCGGCAGGTGGTCAGACCGCCTCGAGGGGCGCCGTCGGGGTGGGCGCGGGCAGCGGAACCTCCACCACGGGCTCGAGCAGGGCCGGGTCCTCGATGTCGAAGTACTGCGGCAGCGGGTACCTCCGCGCCATCCCCAGCGCCCGCACCAGCAGCCGATCGCGGGACGTCAGCGCGTCCCGTACCTGATCGGTGTGCACCTGTCGCGCAAGCCCCACCCGCCGCGACGTGGCGATCAGCTGTCGCGCCGCAGGGTCGTTCCCGCCCAGCGGCGTGGCGCGCAACTGGCGGGTCAGGTCGTTCTCGGCCGACTCACGCTCGTCGGGATCGGCGTCGAGGGCCAGCCGCGCGGCCGCGTACAGCTCGACGTTGTCCTGCTGCTCGGCCACGACCGCAGCGGCCGCGGCCCGGCGGAGCAGGTGGGCGTCGAGGGCGCGCTCGGCCGACTGCGCGCGCACGTGCACCCGCTCGACCCGGTGGGCCGTCCAGCCCAGGTAGGCGGAGAGCAGCGTGACCAGCGCGACAACCCCCAGCACCCACCACATGCGGGGCATCGTAGTGCCCTTTTGCTTCGGAAAGTCACGCCCCCGGCCGTGGCTCTGCCCACTCGTCGTCGATGACCCGGCCGTCGGTGGCCTCGATCGCGGTGGCGTAGACCTCGAGCACGCGCAGCGCCACGGCCGGCCAGTCGAAGACGGCGACGGCCGTGCGGGCGGCCGCGGACTGCGCCTCGCGCCGCGAAGGATCGTCGAGCAGGGCCCCGAGCAGCACCGCGAGCGCGGCCGCGTCCCCGGTCGGGAACAGCGCCCCGGCCTTCCCGCCGTCGAGCACCCGCCGGAAAGCATCGAGATCCGAGGCCGCGATGGCCGTACCGGCCGCCATCGCCTCGGTCAGGATCATGCCGAAGCTCTCGCCGCCCGTGTTCGGCGCCACATACACATCGACACTGCGCAGCATGCGAGCTTTGTCCGCTTCAGACACTAAGCCGAGAAATATCACGCGATCGTGGAGGAAGCCGGGAATTTCGGAGTAGAGATCGTCAGCATCTCCGGGGCCGGCCACGAGCAGTCGCAAACCGGGCCGCTCGCCGGCAAGAGCCACAAAGGCCGACCGGAGAATCTCGAACCCCTTACGAGACTCCGTGAACCGCCCCAGAAACCCCAGGGAGCCACCGTCGCCGGGCCACCCGTCCAGCGGCACGGCATTGGCGAACTTCGCGACCGCCACCCCGTTCGGGATCTCCACCGCTCCCCCGCCGAGGTGCTCCACCTGCACCTTCCGTGCCAGCTCGCTGACCGCGATCCGCGCCGTGATCTTCTCGATGACCAGCTGCAACAGCCCCTGAGCCATCGACATCGCCCGCGACCGGGTCATGGCGGTGTGAAAGGTCGCCACCACCGGCCCGCGAGCGGACAGCACCGCCAGCATCGACAAGCTCAGCACCATCGGCTCGTGCACGTGCAGCACGTCGAAGTTCCCGCGGTTGAGCCACCGCCGTACCCGCGCCGTGGACACCGGCCCGAACGCGATCCGGGCGACCGACCCGTTGTACGGAAACGGGACCGCCCGCCCGGCCGGCACCACGTAGGGCGGCAGGTCGGCGTCCTCGTCCGCCGGCGCCAGCACGCTGACCTCGTGCCCGAGCCCGATCAGCGCCTCGGAGAGGTCCATGATGTGGTTCTGCACGCCGCCGGGCACGTCGAACGAGTACGGCGAGACGATCCCGATCCGCACGATGCTCCCCCTACAGCCACAGCTTCTGGAGCATGTGCCAGTCCTGCGGGTGTTCGGCGATCCCGGCCGCGTACGCGTCGGCCAGCATCTGCGTGGTCGCCTTCACCCGCTGGTCGAGCGGGCCCTCGGTAGGCGGCGTGATCGGGCGCAACACCGCGTACGTCTGATCGGGTGTGAATGAAAGATCGACGGCGTAGAGCGGCGCGCCGGTCCGGATCGCCAGGATCGCCGGACCGGCCGGCATCCGGGTACGCCCGCCGAAGAACTCGACCTCCACCCCGTTGCGGGACAGGTCGCGGTCGCCGAGCAGGCAGACGATGAAACCCTGCTTGAGCCGATCCGCGAGCACGTCGATCGGGGCCTGCTCGCCACCGGTCAGCGGGATGACCTCCATGCCGATCTTCTCGCGGTACGCCACGAACTGCCGGTACACGCCCTCGGGCTTGAGCCGCTCGGCGACGGTCACCATGCGCCAGCCGTTGGAGACCACCCAGCCGGCGGCGGCATCCCAGTTGGCGAGGTGCGGCAACACCAGCAGGATGCCCCCGCCGTCGGTGGCCCCGGTCTTGATCCAGTCGTAGTGCTCCGCGGAGATGCCGAATCCCGCGAGCAGCTGCTGTTTGTTCTGCGACGGCAGCCGGAAGGCCTCGAGCCAGTAGCGGGCGTAGGAGCGCAACCCGTCCCGGACCAGCTCGTCCGGCATGCCTTCGCCGACGACCTGGGCGAGATTCTGGCGCAGGCGCTGGGTCCCGGGTCCGTTCTTCCGGTACGCCCGGTCGGCCGCCGCCATGAACAGCGACCGCGCCACGGGCAGCGGCAACGTCCGAATGAGCCGCCACCCGGCAGCGAAACCGATCTCGGTGAGCCGGTCTTTCACGCGGGCTCCGAAGGCGACGCGGGCGAGGCAGGGGCGGCGGGCGAGGCCTTTGTGCCAGGCGAGGCGGGCGCAGGGGCCGGCTCGGTGCGGGCCGCGTGGATCAGCCGCTGGAACACGGTGATCGTCGACAGCAGCGCGAGCACCCACAGCGCCGCCGGCAGACCCCACTCGAGCCCGGCCGATCCGAGCAGCCCGCCGACGCCGAGGATCAGCAGGCGCTCGAGGCGCTCGGCGATGCCCACGTCGGCGTTCAGCCCGAGACTCTGGGCGCGCGCCTTCACATACGACACGACCTGGCCCGCGGCCAGGCTGATCAGCGCGGCGACCGTTCCGCCGTACGGATTGCCCTCGGTCGCCATGTAGAAGACGACCGCCCCGAAGACGGCGCCGTCGGCGATGCGGTCCATGGACGAGTCGAGCAGGGCCCCGAACTTGCCGGAGCCGCCGCGCATCCGGGCCATCGTCCCGTCGAGCGCGTCGGTGAGTGCACACGCGGTGACGACCAACGTGCCCACCAGGAGCTGGCCGATCGCGCCGAAATAGGCGCCGATGAGCACGCCGACGGTGCCGGCGATGGTCACGGCGTTCGGGGTGACCCCGATCCGCAGCAGAAAACGCGCGGTCGGATTGACGCCGTGCGACACGACAGCACGGGCGGTTACGTTGACGATCTTTGCCATGGCGGTCCCCACCTTATCGGCGGGAAGCGCGGCACAGTACGACCCAGGCCACCCAGTGGCCGTATCGTCATCTCCTGCGACGTTTGACCACTACAAAGGGTTGCGACAGGCACAGCGGCGGGTGTGGGATTCAGGAACAGCGTCGTAACAGTCACGAAACGGCTAGGGAGCGGACGCCATGGCGCAGAAGACCTCGGAGAAGGGGCTCAACGGCGCGACGGCGCCGGTGGTGACCGAGCCCGGCAGAGTACGCAACGTGGTGTTGGTGGGCCATTCCGGCTCGGGCAAGACCACACTGGTCGAAGCCCTGCTCGCCGCCACCGGGACGATTCCTCGGGCGGGCACGGTGGCCGACGGCACCACGGTGTCCGACCATGACCCGGCCGCGGTGCGTCAGCAGCGGTCGGTTTCGCTTTCCTGCGCCCCGCTGATCCACCAGGACGTGAAGATCAACCTGCTCGACACCCCCGGCTACGCCGACTTCGTGGGCGAGTTGCGCGCCGGCCTGCGGGCCGCGGACGCCGCCGTCTTCGTGGTGTCGGCCGAGGGTGGCGTCGACGACGCCACCGCCGCGCTGTGGGAGGAGTGCGCCGCGGTCGGCATGCCGCGCGCCGTCGTGATCACCCGGCTCGACCACCCGCGCGCCGACTACGACGCCGCCCTCGAGGCCTGCCAGGAGGCCTTCGGCGAAAACGTGATGCCGATCTACCAGCCCATGCTCGGCGACGACGGCGTCTCGATCGCCGGCCTCATGGGCCTGGTCACCCTGCGGGTTCTCGACTACTCCGAGGGCTATCCGCCCAAGGTCGGCGAGGCCGAGCGCGAACATCTCGAGCCGATCGCCGACGACCGCAACACCCTGATCGAGGGGATCATCGCCGAGAGCGAGGACGAGACCCTCATGGACCGCTACCTCGGCGGCGAGGAGGTCACGGCCGACACGCTGGTGACCGACCTCGAGAAGGCGGTCGCGAAGGGCAACTTCTACCCGGTCATCCCGGTCTGCTCGGCGACCGGCGTCGGCCTGGACGCGCTGCTCGACGGCCTGGTCACCGGCGCGCCCTCGCCGCTGGAACACGACCTTCCGGTGGTCACCGGGGTCGACGGCTCCCCGCGCCCGCCGCTGACCTGCGACCCCGGCGGACCGCTGGTGGCCGAGGTGGTCAAGACCACGATCGACCGGCATGTGGGCCGCGTCTCGCTCGTCCGCGTCTTCTCCGGCACCCTGCGCCCCGAGCAGGTCCTGCACGTCTCCGGGCACGGCCTGTCCGAGCGCGGCCACCCCGACCACGACGCCGACGAGCGGGTGGCGCACGTCTACTCCCCGCTCGGCGCGACGCTGCGCGAGGTGCCGTATTGCGTGGCCGGCGACCTCTGCGCGATCACCAAGTCGGGCAGCGCCGAGACCGGCGACACGCTGTCGGGCAAGGACGACCCGATGCTGATGGCGCCGTGGAGCATGCCCGAGCCGCTGCTGCCGATCGCCGTGGTCGCCAAGACCCGCTCCGACGAGGACGCCCTGGCGAAGAACCTGGCCCGCCTGGTGGCCGGCGACCCGACGATGCGCCTGGAGCGCAACATCGAGACCCACCAGCTGGTGCTCTGGACGATGGGCGAGTCGCACGCCGACGTCGTGCTCGACCGGCTGCGCTCGGGCGGCGTCGAGCTGGACACCGAGCCGGTCAAGGTGCCGCTGCGCGAGACGTTCGGCTGCGGGGCCAAGGGCCACGGCCGGCACGTCAAGCAGTCCGGCGGCCACGGCCAGTACGCGGTCTGCGACATCAGCGTCGAGCCCCTCCCCCGCGGCTCGGGCTTCGAGTTCGAGAACAAGGTGGTGGGCGGCGCGGTCCCGCACAACTACATCCCCTCGGTCGAGAAGGGCGTGCGCACCCAGCTCGAGCGCGGCCTGGTCGCCGGTTACCCGGTGGTCGACCTGCGGGTGACCCTCTTCGACGGCAAGGCGCACAGCGTCGACTCGTCGGACGCCGCGTTCCAGACCGCCGGCGCGCTCGCCCTGCGCGAGGCGGCCGCCGCCGGCCAGCTCACCCTGCTCGAGCCGATCGACGAGATCGCCGTGCGGGTGCCGGAGATGTACGTCGGCGCCGTCATGAGCGACCTCTCCGGCCGCCGGGGCCGCCCGCTGGGCTCGGAGTCGGAGGCCGACGGCGTGCACAGCGTCGTGCGGGCCGAGGTGCCGGCGACCGAGCTGATCCGGTACGCGGTCGAGCTGCGCGCCATCTCCTCCGGCGCGGGCACGTTCTCCCGCACCTACATCCGCCACGAGCCGATGCCGGCGCACCTGTCCGAGGCCGTCAAGAAGGAGCACACGAAGTAGGTCGGGAAGTAGGTCAGAGGGTGATGGCGTTGGCCGCCTCGTGCATCGGCGCGAGAAACTTGTCGATCACCTGCTCCTTGCGCGGGTGGTACGTCAGGGTCCGCATGCCGTAGCTGCGGAAGGCGATCGCGAGGCGGCCGCCCGGCACCATGTCCTTGGCCATCTTCCTGCCGAAGGCCATGTTCTTCTCGACGTAGGGGCGCATGGTCCGCTCGTAGGTGGCCAGGCCGTCCGGCTCGCCGAGGTGCTTGCCGAGCATGTACGCGCCGACCAGGGCGAGGCTGGTGCCCTGGCCGGAGGCCGGCGCCGGGCAGTGCGCGGCGTCGCCGAGCAGCGCGACCCGCCCGCGTGACCAGGACGGCAGCTCGACCTGGCTCATCGAATCGAAGTAGAAGTCGCTCGCGTCGTCCATCGCCGCCAGGAACTCGCCGACCCGCCACCCCTGGCCTTCGAAGGCCTCGCGGACCAGCCGTTTCTGCGCCGCGGTGTCGCGGCGGGCGAGGCCGGTGTCGGACGAGGCGAAGGCGAGGCCGACCCGGGCGTCCTGGTCACGATCCATCGCGTACGCGAAGACGAGCCGCCCGGGCCGGAAGAACATGACCTCTTCGCGCTCGATGCCCAGCAGGTTCGGTGTCGAGAAGATCGAGATGTACGCCCCGAGGTGGCTGAGCGACGCCTCCCCCAGAACCATCCGCCGGGTCGCCGAGTGCAGCCCGTCGGCGCCGACCACATAGTCGAACCGGCGCGGGGCGCCGCGCTCGAACGCCACGTCGACGCCGTCCGGCCCGTCGGCGATCTTGGCGATCGCGTCGCCGAAGACGTACTCCACCCCGTCGGCGGTGGCGTCGTGCAGGATGCGGCTCAGGTCCCACCGCATGATCTCGACGTCGTCGCCGCGGCGGCCCATGAGCAGGTCGGCCGGCAGCGCCGCGATCGGCTTGCCGTTGCGGCGCACGTACGTGATCTGCCGCATGCCGGTGTCGGCGGCCTGCGCCGCCTCGAGCAGGCCCATCTTGCGCAGCACCTCGGTGGCGGCGCCGCGCACGTCGACCTTGTAGCCCGCCTCGCGCAGCGCCGGGGCGCGCTCGACGACGGTCACCTCGAAGCCGCGCTCACGCAGCCAGTACGCCAGTGCGGGGCCCGCCACGCCGGCCCCGGAGATCAGTACGCGTGTCGATGTCATGCGGACTACTATACAAACGTCTTATACGTTTGTATAGAAGTTAGGATCGCCAACGTGGGCCACAAGGAAGATCTGCTGGTAGGCGCGAAGCGCGCACTGCTGGAGAAGGGCTACGCCCGCACGACGGCGCGCGACATCGTGGCCCTCTCCGGCACCAACCTCGGCTCGATCGGCTACCACTACGGCTCGACCGAGGCGCTGATGACCGCCGCGATGCTCAGCGCCATGGAAGATTGGGGCGACAAGATCACCATCGCCCTGACCACGCCGCCCGCTCCGGGCGAGGCCGACGAGGACCAGCTGATCGGCTTCTGGCGGCGGGTGATCGGCTCGATCAAGGAAGACCGCGCGCTCTGGACGGCCAGCATCGAGGTGGCGATCCAGGCCGAGCACAATCCGCGCCTGCGCGAGCAGCTCGCCGAGGGCGTCGAGCTCGGCCGCCGCGGCATGGCCTCGCTGATGACCGGCGTGCCGGAAGATCAGCTCGACGACGAGACCGTGCGCACCCTCGGCGCCGTGCAGATGGCGCTGATGTCCGGCGTCCTCACCCAGTGGTTCACCGACCCCGAGAACGCGCCCGGCCCCGAGCAGATCGTGGCCGGGATCAGAGCGCTGGCCAAGCTTTCGCGAGCATGACCCGGGTGTCGGTCAGCACCTGCGGCAGAACCTTGGTGCGGCCGATCACCGAGACGAAGTTCGCGTCGCCGCCCCACCGCGGCACCACGTGCTGGTGCAGGTGAGCCGCGATGCCGGCGCCGGCGACCGCGCCCTGGTTCATCCCCAGGTTGAAGCCGTGCGGGCTGCTGACCGAACGGATCACGCGCATCGCCGTACGCGTGAAAGCCGCCACCTCCACCGTCTCGTCCTCGGTCAGATCGGTGTAGTCGGCGACGTGCCGATAGGGGCAGATCAGCAGGTGCCCGGGGTTGTACGGATAGAGGTTGAGCACCGCGTAGACCAGATCGCCGCGGGCGACCACGAGGCTCTCGGGCTCGGCCGGCGCGCGGCAGAACGGGCAGCCGGACGGTTTCGCGTATCCCTCCGGCGGCGCGTCCTCGCCGGTGACGTAGGCCATCCGGTACGGCGTCCACAGCCTTTCCAGGCCGTCAGGCTCCCCCGTCGCGGTCACGCCCAGCAGCCTATGCCAACGAGGTCGCGAGCCAGGGCGGTAGTGCTTCGCGCGCCGACAGCCACGCCGCCGGGATGCCGTCGAGGCCGGTGTGCGCGGCCACGATCCCGCCGGCGATCGCGCAGGTGGTGTCCACGTCCCCGCCCGCGGCCACGCACGCCCGGATCGCCGCCGGGTAGTCGTCGAGGAACCGGTCGGCGACCCAGACCGCGAAGGGCACGGTGTCGCGCGCCATCGCCCGGGCGCCGCTGCCCAGCTCGTACGCGGCCTCGGCGACGTCGCGCAGGCGAGTCGCCCGCTGCAATCCCTCGCGGATCCGCCCGTCGGGCGTGTGCGCCGCCACCGCCCGCAGCAGCCCCGGCCGATGCCCGTCGAGCCGCCCGGCCGCCGCCAGCGCCGCGGCAACCGCCACCGCCACTCCCCCGGCGATGCCCTCGGCGTGCGCGTGGGTCACCTCGGCCGCCCGCGCTCCCTGCACCGCCGCGCGGGCCAGCGAATCGGCATGCCACGCGCCCAGCGGCGCGGCCCGCATGGCCGCGCCGTTGCCCGACGAGCCCTCGCCCTCGAACGCCGCCGCGGCCGCGATCGGCCACGGCAGGCCCTCCCGGATGGCCCGCAACATGACCACCGCGCCGGGCCCGTAGCCCCGATACGGATCGTGATGACGACCCAGCAGTTCGGCGAACCCGTCGCGGTCGAACTCACCGTCACCGAGCACGGCGACGAGGCAGCACGCCTCCTCGGTGTCGTCCGTCCACTCCCACGGGGCCGGTGGCAGGTCACCGAAGTCGACAGGGCCGACGAAATGCTGGGCCCCGAGCGCGTCGCCGACGCTCAGACCGGCCAGGCTTTCGAGCGCCAGGGCCAGCCGCGTACCGGGGAAAAGCGTGAATGACATCAGCACATCGGATGGTAATCCGTCACGGAATGTGATCGAAAGGTGTCCCTGCATCACCGGTTAGGCGTGTCTTGCCGTTGGCAGTACGGTCTCTGCATGGCCACGGTGTTGCTCGTCGAGGACGATCACGTCGTGCGCGGTGCCATGCTCCGATCGCTCACCGACCGGGGGCACGCCGTGCACGCCGTCGGCACGGCACTGGACGCGTTGCGCCGGGTCGCCGCCGAGACGCCCGACCTGGTGGTGCTCGACCTCGGACTGCCCGATCTGGACGGTTCGGACGCTTTGCGCATGCTGCGCGGCATCACCGATGTGCCGATCATCATCGCCACCGCGCGCGACGACGAGCAGTCCGTCGTCCGGCTGCTGCGGGCCGGCGCCGATGACTACATGGTCAAGCCGTTCACCGGCGCCCACCTCGACGCGCGCATCGCCACGGTGCTGCGCCGGGTGGGCCGCGCCAGCCGCACCGCCCAGCCCGCCGTGCACGAGGTCGGCGAGCTGCGGGTGGACGTCGGCGAGCGCAGCGCCAGCCTGGGCGACCAGGCTCTGGCGCTGACCCGCAAGGAATTCGATCTGCTGGCTTACCTGGCGGCCCGCCCGGGCCGGGTGGTCTCGCGTCGTGAGCTGTTGGAGGAGGTATGGCGACAGCCATCGGTCGGCGAGGACCAGACGATCGACGTCCACCTGTACTGGCTTCGCCGGAAACTGGGCGAGTCCGCGGCGAAGCCTCGCTACCTGCGCACCGTGCGGGGGGTCGGGTTCCGGCTGGTGGCGCCGGACTGAGGTCCCGGCTGGCGATCATGACGGCCGCCACCACCGCCGTCGCCGCCCTCGCCTTCCTCGTTCCGCTCGGCTGGTACCTACGCTCCGACCACCGTGACCAGGTCATGTCGCTGGCCGAACGGCGCAGCGCCACGATCGCGGGCGCGATCGCCGCGGGCGCCGACAAGAAGGGCGTGGCCGCCGCGGTCTCGGCCGCCGGCGGCGAGGCGGTGGCCCATCCCCCGGGCGACGTCGCGGGCGGGTGGGCGGGCGCGGCCGAGGTGCGACTGACGGCCTCCGGCGGCGCGATCCGCGAGGTGGGCGTCACCAACGGCCTCGTACGCCTGGAGCCCGTGACCGTGGCCGGCAAGACTTCGGTGGTCGAGGTGTTCGTGCCGTCCGCCGATCTCGCCGGCGACACCACCCGCAACTGGCTGCTGCTGCTCGGCATCGCGCTCGGCCTGGTCGGCGGCTCGGTCTTCGTGGTCGACCGGCTGGCTCGCGGCGCGGTGAGCTCGGCCCGCAACCTCGTGCACGCGGCCCTCGCGGTCGGCGGCGGCGATCTCGGCGTGCGTATCCAGCCGTCCGGCCCGCGCGAGCTCGCCGAGGCCGGGTACGCGTTCAACCGGATGGCCGACCGCCTGATCACCGCGCGCACCGACGAGCGGGAGCTGGTCGCCGACCTGTCGCACCGGCTGCGCACCCCGCTGACCGCGCTGCGGCTGGACGCCGAGGCGCTCGATCCGGACGACACCCAGGTGGGCATGTTCGACCAGGAGGAGCTCGACCGCCGTCGCGGCATCCGGCGCATCCGGCAGGCGATCGTGACCCTGGAGGGCGAGGTCAACCAGCTGATCAACACGACCCGTCAGGCGGTCGCGGCGCAGGTCGCCGAGGCCCCCGAGGACGGCTTGTGCGACGCCAGCGAGGTGGTCCGGGAAAGGATGATGTTCTGGTCGGCGCTTGCCACCGACCAGAACCGGCAGTACCGCGTGATCGGCGCCCATCTCCGTATCCCCGTTCCGGTGGCGCGTGCGGAGCTGGCTGCCGCTCTTGATGCCGTTTTGGGTAATGTGTTCCGCTACACCCCCCAGGGCACCGCGTTCGAGGTCGGCATCTCCCGCCGTGACGGCTGGGTTGCCGTCCGGGTCGACGACGCGGGGCCCGGCATCCCCGACCCGGAGAAAGCAATGCAGCGTGGTCAGAGCAACCAGGGCTCGACGGGCCTGGGGCTCGACATCGCCCGCCGGGCGGCCACGGCCGCCGGTGGCTCGGTCAGTCTCGACCGTGCCGCGATGGGCGGCGCCAGCGTGGTGATGCTGCTGGCCGACGCCGAGGCCGCACCCAAGCAGGCAAGCCGGTTCGGCCTGGTGGGGCGCCTCGCGCGCGAGCGGACGAGCCGCCCGGGCAGGCCGGAATGAGCATGACGCCGGGCGGTGCAACAGTTGCTTAGATCTGCGTTAAGAAGGTTTCCCCGGCTCCGCCGGAGTGGGATCGTTCCCGACGATCCCATCCGGCTTCCCGGTTCGAAACCCGCAAAACGTCCCCGCGAAGCGAACCGGCGGAGCTCACACGCGGTGGGAGGCGGCAACCCCATGGCCGCTTCCCATCGCGCCCCCGCCAGGCAAGGAGAGGACTTGTCCACCCACCGCCGGCTGGTCGTTGCGCCGCGCGCGCATCGCCGGGTGGAGCGCCCCCGCGCGACGAACCGGCCCTGGACCCACCGGCTGCTGCCGGTCGGGCTGGGTCTGGCCGTGCTCGGCATCGGCGGCGTGGTCGGCCCCAGCGTGGTGGAGGAGGTCTCCGGCGGCTCCCGGCAGCTCGAGCTGACCGCGCTGCCGGCCGACAACCCCGGCCAGGGCCTGGTCTACGAGGGACTCGCGGCGGCCAAGTCCGACGCGATCTGCGCGGGCTCGTACCAATTGGACGATCAGACCTGCACCCGTGGCCCCGACCCGGCCCCGGCCGGCCTTGCGGTTCGCCGCGGCGTCGCGCCGGTGACCGCGAAGGCGCCCGAGCCGGTCCAGCCGACGCTCGAGACCGGCGCGGTGCCGGCCGACGCCGAGATCGCCCGCGACGAGGGCGGCAGCGCGCTGACCGCGGACGCCCCCGCGCTGATCCCCGACGCGGCGCCCGGCGAGGCCGACTTCATCATGGGCTCGCAGAACGTGGCGTGCGAGGCCGACGGCCGCAGCGGCAAGCGCGTCCAGGTGCTCTACCTGCACGAGTTCGGCACGCCGTCGCGGTACACCGACTTCCTCGGCTCGATCCGCACCTGGGCCGGCGGCGCCGACCAGATCTTCGACGAGAGCGCCGGCGAGACCGGCGGGTCGCGGCACATCCGCTTCGTCACCAACCCGCAGTGCCGGGTCGACGTCGCCGAGGTGCAGCTCCCGCCCGAGGCGCTCGGCACGTTCGCCAAGAGCATCCGGGCGCTGCAGACGCTCGGCTACAACCGCAACGACCGCAAGTACCTGATGTTCGCCGACTCGAACGTCTACTGCGGCATCGCCACCTACATCGCCGACACCCGCGCCGGCCTGGGCAACCGCAACAACGGCGGCCCCTCCTACGGCCGGGTCGACTCGGGCTGCTGGAGCTCGGTGATGGCAGCCCGCGAGCTGACCCAGACGCTGGGCGCGGTGCTGGTCAACTCGCCGAACGCGAGCGGCGCCGGCGGCTGCCTCGACGAGTACGACCTGCTCTGCGGCGAGGACCGCTCGGGCAAGCCACTGCGCAACATCTGTCCCAAGAAGCACGAGACCCGCCTCGACTGCGGCCACGACGACTACTTCAGCACCAACCCGAAGCCGGGCAGCTACCTCGCGACGAACTGGAACATCGCGACCAGCGAGTTCCTGCTGCGCGGCGACGGCGGCGACGACGTGCCCGACGCGGGCGGCACCCCCGCGATCCCGACCGGGCCGAGCACCGAGCCGACCGCGGCTCCCACGGTGGCGCCGAGCACGGGCGTCTCGTACAACGCGGGCGCGGCCGACGGCGGCGGCGACGCGCCGCCGAGCCCGGCGGTCACGGCCCCCGGGAACGGCGCCGGGAACGGGAACGCCAACGGCGCCGGGAACGGGAACACCGGCGGCAACAACGGGAACGGCGCAGCCGCCTCCGCCGGACCGCCGACCGAGCAGGCCGGCCACCGGGTCCTGCCGGCCGGACAGCCGAAGGCGCAGGCCGAGGCGGTGCAGGCGGTGCTCGAGATCCGCGACGCGACCAGCAGCTCGGTCCGTCTCACCTGGAGCGCGGCGTCCCCCACGGCCACGTACGAGGTCTGGGTGGGCAACTCCCCGATCGCCACGACGAAGGCCACCCGGGCGCGGCTGATCGGCCTCGAGCCCGATGGGACGTACCAGGTCACCATCAAGTCGGGCAGCGCCTACGCGGCGAAGGCGACCGCCGAGACCGCGCCGGCCGCCCGCCCGGCCCAGAACACGTGGTTCGCCCTCACCAACGCGCTGACCGGCGGCGCCGCCGACCTGTACGCGGCGCGCACCGCCAACGGCACGCCGCTCACACTCGCCGAGGCCGACGGCAACGCGCAGCAGCAATGGCAGCTGGTGCCGGCCGGCACCGGCGCCTACTCGCTCGTCTCGCGGGCCACCGGCAAATGCGTGGTGCCGCTGGACGGCAACCCCGTGGCCGGCACTCCCCTGGTGCAGGGCGACTGCGGCACCGACGACGGGGCCCGCTGGCAGTTGCAGGCCTCGGACTACGGATTCACCATGCGCACCACGGTCGGCGACCTGGTCGTCGGCGTAGGACAGCAACGTTTCGGCGCGCACCGGGTGCTGGTGCTTCAGAACGGCAACGGTCAGCGCCACCAGAGCTGGACAGCGGTACCCGACTGAACCTTTTTCAACGTGGCCAGGGCGGCAGGACCCGGCGCCGATCAACGGCCTGCAACCTCAGGCCCGACGCCAGGTTGAAAAAGGTTCACCGATCGCCCTTTATTGGGAGGCGACGATGCCCGACACGCTGACGAAGCCCCTGGCCGAGCCCGAGGAGGGCCCGGCCCGGTTCAACAAGCGGCGCCTCGTGCGCTGGATCGCGATCCTCACGATCGGCATCATCGTGGTGCTGGCGGTCTGGCAGGAGCCGCTCTACGCGCGCTTCTGAGCCGCCGCGTAGTCACCGATCTCCGCGAGCAGGGCTTCCTTCCCGGCCGGGGCGAGGAAGCTCTGCTCGACCGCGCCCCGCGCCAGCCCGGCCACCCCGTCCTCGTCGAGGTCGAGCAGACGGGCGGCGACCGCGTACTCCTCCTCGAGCGTGGTGCCGAACATCGGCGGGTCGTCGGAGTTGATGCTGACCCGCACGCCGGCGCCGACCAGGGTCGCGAGCGGGTGCTCCTCGATCGAGGGGACCGCCCGGGTCCGCACGTTGGAGGTCGGCGAGATCTCCAGCGGGATCCGGTTGTCGGCCAGGTAGGCCACCAACTGCGGGTCCCCGACGGCGGAGATGCCGTGCCCGATCCGCTCGGCGCCGAGGTCGCGAATGGCCGACCAGACGGTCGCGGGACCGGTGGTCTCGCCGGCGTGCGGCGCGCTGTGCAGCCCGGCGGCCCGCGCCTGGTCGAAGAACGGCTTGAACTGCGGCCGCGGCACGCCGATCTCGGGGCCGCCGAGGCCGAAACTGATCAGTCCGTCGGGCCGCTCGTCGAGCGCGATCCGCAGCGTCTCCTCGGCCGCCGGGAGGCCGGCCTCGCCGGGGATGTCGAAGCACCAGCGCAGCTCGATGCCGAAGTCTTTGGCGGCGCAGCGCCGGGCGTCCTCGATCGCCTCGCAGAACGCCTTGGCCGCGATGCCGCGCTTGACGCTCGAATACGGCGTGATGGTCAGCTCGGCGTACCGGACCTGCTGGCGGGCCAGCTCGCGGGCGACCTCGTAGGTCAGCGTCCGCACGTCCTCGTCGTCGCGGATCAGGTCGACCACGGTGAGGTAGACCTCGATGAAGTGCGCGAAGTCGCGGAACGCGAAGTAGTCGGCGAGCGCGGCCGGGTCGGCCGGCACCGGCGACCTGCCCTCGTGCCGGGCGGCCAGCTCGGCCACGATCCGCGGCGAGGCCGAGCCCACGTGGTGGACGTGCAGCTCGGCCTTCGGCAGCCCGGCGATGAACGAGGTCAGCTCGGTCACCCGATGTCCCTTCTCCTATGTCGCGGTCCTGGCCACCACGAAGACGCGGCGGAACGGGAAGGCGACGTGCCCGTGTGCCGCCGGGTAGGCGGCGGTCAGCTCCTGCCCCAGATCGGCGCGGAACGACTCCCAGGCATTCTCGTCCAGCGCGGCCTTGACGGGCCGCAACGCCGTGCCCTCCATCCAGCGCAGCACGGGGTGTGTTTCGCCACCCTCGGGCAGCAGGTGCAGGTAGGTGGTCTCCCAGGCGTCCACCTCCGCGCCCGTCGCCATCAGCAGGCCGGCGTAGCCGGTCGGGTCGTCGACCGGCGCCTCGCGGGTCACGTGGGCCACGCCGTAGGTCGCCGCCACCTGCCGGAGCAGCCGGTGCGAGGGCGCGTCGAAGTTGCCGGGCACCTGCATGGCCAGCCACGCCCCGGCGGGCAGCTCGGCGGCCCAGCGGGCGAGCAGTTCGTGGTGGCCGTCGACCCACTGCAGGGTGGCGTTGGTGATCAGCACGTCGACGTCGGCGCCGGGCTTCCAGTCGCGCACGTCGCCGAGCTGGAACCAGGCCGGCCCGGCGTGCGCCACGGCCTTGTCGATCATCTCGGGTGAGGAGTCGATGCCGGTGATCCGGGCCTGCGGCCAGCGCTCGGCCAGAGTCAGGGTCAGCTCGCCGGGGCCGCAGCCGAGATCGACGACCGCGCGCGGGCGATCGCTGTCGATGCGGCCGGTCAGATCGAAGAAGGGGCGCGAGCGCTCAGCCCCGAAGCGCCGGTAAACGGTCGGATCCCACATGATCAACCTTTCAAACCGTACGTACGTCTTGCAAGAAGATAGCAGAGGAAACGATAGGGTCGGGACGTGGAAAATCGCAGCTTCTCGAGGATGGGCCGCACGGTCGGCGTGGTCGGCCTGGGCGCCTGGCAGCTGGGCGCCGACTGGGGTGAGGTGAGCGAGGCCGACGCGCACGCCACCCTGCAGGCCGCGGTCGACGCCGGGGTCACCTTCATCGACACCGCCGACGTGTACGGCGACGGCCGCAGCGAGCAGATCGTCGGCTCGTTCATCAAGGACAAACCGCAGCTGACGGTCGCCACCAAGATGGGGCGGCGGGTCGAGCAGCTGCCGGAGAACTACACGCTCGACAACTTCCGCCGCTGGAACGACCGCTCGCGGTCCAACCTCGGCGTCGACACGCTCGACCTGGTCCAGCTGCACTGCCCGCCCACGCCGGTCTACTCGACCGACGCGGTCTACGACGCCCTCGACACCCTGGTGGAGGAGAAGCGCATCAAGGCGTACGGCGTCAGCGTCGAGAAGGTCGAGGAGGCCCTCGCGGCGATCGCCCGCCCCGGCACCGCGAGCGTGCAGATCATCCTGAACGCGTTCCGGCTCAAGCCGCTCGAGCGGGTGCTGCCGGCCGCCGCCGAGGCCGGTGTCGGCATCATCGCCCGGGTCCCGCTCGCCAGCGGCCTGCTCTCCGGCCGGTACGACGAGCACACCACGTTCGCGGCCGACGACCACCGCAACTTCAACCGGCACGGCGAGTCCTTCGACGTGGGCGAGACGTTCGCCGGCGTCGACTTCGCGACCGGACTCGAGGCGGTCCGCCGGCTGCGCCCCCTCGTGCCCGGGTTCTCCGCGCCGTCCGAAGGACGAGGCGCGGGTAGCGGCACAGCCCCGGCCGGCGCCACCATGGCGCAGTTCGCGCTGCGCTGGATCATCGACCACCCGGCCGTCACCGTGGTCATCCCGGGCGCCCGCAATGCCGAGCAGGCCCGCGCCAACGCGGCCGCCGCCGGCCTCGCGCCATTGCCGCCGGAGACCCATGCCGCGGTGCAAAGGGTGTACGACGAACTGATTCGCCCGGCGGTGCATGACAAATGGTGAACGAACCGGCATCACCCCCCAAGCTCAAGGGGTGGCTGCTCATGACGATCGGGCTGCTCGCGATCGTCGTCGGTGCGTTGTGGACAGTTCAGGGACTGGACATTCTCACCGACAGCAAGATGAGCGGTAAACAAACCTGGGCATTCGTCGGCGGGGCCGTGGCCGTGTTCGGGCTGATCTTGACGGTGATCGGCGAACGTGTCCGATCTCGATCCAAAAGAAAATAAGAACAATTAACGGAAAGCCCCGCACTCCGAAACCGGAGTGCGGGGCTTGTCTAGATCCGAGCCGATCTCCGCCAGGCGATCGGCGGCCGGTCACGAAGGACCGGCGTGTTTGTCTCAGAGCGGGCGAACCTGCTCTGCCTGCGGGCCCTTCTGACCCTGGGCGATCTCGAACTCGACCCGCTGGTTCTCTTCCAGACTGCGGTAGCCGCTCATCTGGATGGCCGAGAAGTGGACGAACACGTCAGCACCCCCACCATCGACGGTGATGAAGCCGAAGCCCTTGTCCGCGTTGAACCACTTCACGGTTCCTTGCGCCATGCTGAACTCTCCCTCTGGAAATGCCGGCCCCGCTGAATCCCGGGCCGATGACCGTTTTCGAGCAGCGGCGCCGTGAGGCGGCCTTTCAGAGGACGTCCCATCCGCCGCCACCCGAGGACGCTCGCCGACGGTCACATCGGCCAGCGTTCCGTGGTCTTGGCGGAAGCAGCGAACCACGTACGCAAAAACTGGCCACACTGTACCTGAGAAAGGACCCCGAAAGCTGCCCCTGAAGCGAATCGAATAAACGCCTGCGGATACGGAAAAGGCCCCCCACTTCGCTCTCGCGATGTGGGAGACCGTTGCTCTTCAGCACAGACTTACTTAGGCCATTGACCAGTCAGTCTGCGGACTCCGGTAGCGCCTCCCCGATCGACGGCCGCCTTAACGACAGCGAAGATGAGGCCTTGCAACGCGGCGGCCGCGAGAACCTCGCCCCATCCACGCTCTTCATCGGTTGCGTTCGGTGCGTCGTCGTCGCCGGAGACCACCTTCCAGACTTCCTTGAAGGCGAAGCCGGCAAGCGCGCCGGCGGCCGCGCCGAGCAACAGTCCGACGGGCTTGTACGCGATCTTGGAAACCTTGCTCACCGACGCCTCCCTCGCGTCACCAGGATGATTCCGACCAGGGCCGCCACGCCCGCGACGGCCAGCGCGATCGGCACCGGCGAGGCCGACACCGCCTCGCGGGCCCGCTGCTTGGCCACCTCGACCTGGTCGAGGGCCCGCGCCTTGACGTCCGCCTTGGCCGCGAGGGCCTGCACGGTCTCGCCGAGGTCGGCACGGGTCTGTTTGATCTCGGCCCGTAACTCGTCGATCGTCGGCTTCGGCACCGGCGCCGCGGCCTTGTCGCTCGTCTGTTCGCTCATGCCCGTTTCCGCTCCTTGACCGCCTGCTTGACCTCGTCGACGTCGAGCTTGACGCTCTCGATCGCGGCCTTGGGCTCCGGCGGCACCGCCTTGGTCACCTGATTCTTGCCGATCAGGGCCAGGATCCCGGCCAGAAGGAACAGCGCCACGGTCCAGATCAGCGCGGCCAGCCACAGCGGCAGGAAGATGTTGAACACGATGATCAGAGTCGCGATCGCGGCGCCCACGCCGTAGAAGACCAGCACTCCACCGGAGCCGAACAGCCCGATACCGATTCCGGCGTGCTTTCCCTTCTCGGCCAGCTCGGCCTTCGCGAGCGCCAACTCGTCGCGGACCAGTCGGGTGATCTGCTCACTGGCGGTCTGCACGAGCTCGGCCGTGGATTGCTCCGCGACCGGCCTGGTTGCCCTACCGTTCAGGACATCGGCCATCGTGTCCCCCCTTTCCCTGCAATGGGTTTATGCCCTGATCAACTGACAGTCAATCCTGTTGCCGGAAACCCGCCTGAGCGGTGGTGTCATCCGGTCCGGCGAATCGTGCGCCGCGCTCCTCGGCATCCCGCCCGCCGGAGAACACCTGGGCGTCGGCCGAAGGCTGCTGCGGCGGGGATGTCCGCGGCCCGGCGGGGGCGGCCGGGCCTTCCAGGTCGGCACGCATCCGCGGCAGGGCGTCGCGCTGGTACTGCCACACGTACGAGACGAGGCGCTCTCGCACCAGGCAGCGCAAGTCCCACAGCGCCGGCGCGTCGGCCGCGCTGACCAGCGCCCGCAGTCGGACGTTCCCGCCCACCGCATCCGTCACCTGCAGCACGGCCACCCGGCCGTCCCAGAGCTTGGATCCCTCGCAGACCGAGCGCAGCTCGGCGCGCAGCGGCTCGAGGTCGGTGCCGAAGTCCACGTCCAGCTCGGCGGTGCCGAGGACCGCCGATCCCGTACGCGTCCAGTTCTGGAACGGCTTGGTGGTGAAGTACGAGGTCGGCAGGATCAGCCGGCGGTCGTCCCAGACCTGCACGGCCACGTAAGTGAGCGTGAGCTCCTCGATCCGCCCCCACTCGCCCTCGACCACCACGACGTCGTCGACCCGCACCGCGTCGCTGAACGCGAGCTGCAGCCCGGCGAAGACGTTGCCGAGCGTGCTCTGCGCGGCCAGCGCCGCGATGACGCTGATCAGGCCGGCCGAGGCGAGCACGCTGGCGCCCAGCGCCCGGATCCCGGGGAAGGTCATCAGCACCACGCCGAGCGTCAGCACCACGATCGTGGCCACCGTGACCCGGCGCAGGATCACCACCTGGGTCTTGAGGCGGCGGCGTTTCAGGTTGTCCGGCACGTCGGTGCGCCAGCGGGCGAGCGCCGCGTCCTCCAGCACCAGCACCAGCGCGGCGACCAGCCAGGCGAACGCGGCGATGAACAGGATCACCAGCAGGTGCAGCAGCGCGCCGCGGCCGTCGAACTCGCCGGCCTGCCACCGGATCGCTTGCTGGACGGCGAACAGGGTGACCGTGGCCAGGAAGGGCCGGTGCGCGGTGCGGGCCAGATCGGCCGCCAGCTCGGAGCGGCGGCCGATCCGGCCGAGAACCCAGTGCAGGATCTCCACGAGCACGATCGCGGCGCCGGCCGCGGCCACGACGGTCAGGATGCCGATCATCAGGTCGCGCATCGTGCTCTCCTCTCCACCCGGGCGGTCTTCCAACCCTGCCAGGAGAGTAGAGAGAGGTCACACTTTGCGATACCGGGCCTGGGCGAAGCAGTAGATGCCGAACGCGCCGATGCCCAGCCCGATCAGCGCCAGCAGCCACACGCCCCACGGGTGCCCCGCGAGCGTCTTGAGCGCCGCGTCGAGACCGCGGGCCTTCTCCGGGTCGTAAGTGACGGCCGCGGCGACGACCAGGACGCCGGCGATGGCGTACGCGACGCCCTTGGCCATGTAGCCGGCCTTGCCGAGCCGGATCGTCGACTTCCGCACCGACGCGGCCATCTGCTCCGTGTTCAAGTGCTTCACGAACTTCTCGCGCAGCCCGTACACGAAGATCCCGATGCCGACGCCGATCACGACCAGCCCGATGAACCCGACCAGCCAGCGGCCGCCGGCGTTCGCCATGAGGCCGGCCGACTTGTTCTCCTGGCTCTGCGCCATCGACGCGTTGGCGCCGCGCAGCACGTTGACCGCGTACCAGGCCAGGAAGAGGTAGAGGACCGCGCGCACCCCGGAGATCACCCGCTCGGCGATCGCCGTCTTGTCGCGCGGCCCGCTCTCGCCGATCGCGGCCTCGAAGCCCTGCCAGACGGCCAGGCCCACCATGCCGATCGCGATCAGGACGAGCAGACCCTTGCCCAGGCCGTTGCCGGCCAGCTGCTGCAACGCGCCCGACTGGTCGCTCTCCTGGCCGGAGCCGCGGAACGCGACCTGGAACGCGATCCAGGCGAAGAGCAGATGGATGATGCCGTAGCCGACGAAACCAGCCCGAGCGATGTACTCGAGCGGCTTGCTGTCGGCCGCGCGTGAGGCCGTGTATTTGACGTTCGAAGTCGCGGAGGACATGCCCCCCTCATTGACCCGAGCCGAGGTCAGACAAACCTCAGTTACGTGACACCTGGAAACTGACGGTGTCACCGGTAATGCTGTCGAGCGACACCTGAAGCCCCGCGACCTGCGCCGCCTGCTGCCCCTTCGTGAGGGTGACCTGCTCGCCCGCCATGTCGAGCGTGACCGTGTTGTCGTCGGCGCTGACGAACTTCGCCTCGATGCCGAGGACGCTGGCGCTCGCGTTCACCTCGCGGTCGATGGTCACCGTGCATTGGTCGATGCCGCAGTTCACGTTGTCGCTGCTGCATCCGGAGAGCAACGCGAGGCCGATGATGGCGGAGCTGAGCGCGGCGACGACGCGCCGGGTGGGCTTGAGCACCATTAGAGGGTACGGGCACCGCGCGACCCTAAGGTGAGGTACGTGAGCGACTTCGATGTGCAGGACAACGCCGCCAACCATCGCTTCGAGCTCCTGGTCGACGGCGCGGTGGCCGGCCTGGCCATGTACCGCCGTCGCGGCGACACCGTCGTCGTGGTCACCCACAGCGAGGTGAACCCGGAATTCCGTGGCCGGGGCCTCGGCAACGAGCTGGCCCAGCGGACGCTCGACCTGATCCGCTCCCGCGGCGAGAAGGTCGTGCCGATCTGCCCGTTCTTCGCCCGCTACGTTTCCGAGCACCCCGAGTACGACGACATCGTCGTCGAGTAGCAGAACCTAGGCCGCGAGCGGGGCGGGCACCCGGTTGCCGGCGATGAGCTCGGCGGCCGCGAGGCCGCAGGCGCGGGTCGCGCCGTAGGTGGCGATGTGCACCCCGCCGAGCACCGTCACCGGCACGCCCATCTCCACCACGATCGCGTCCGGGCGCGCCTCGAGCACCCGGATCAGCGCCGCCGCCAGCCAGGGATGCCGGTGCACGTCGCGGGCCACCAGCACGAGGGCGCGGCCGTCGGCGCCGGCCAGCACCGGGGCTGCCGGGTCGGCGAGGCCTTCGAGGTCGTCGGCGGTCAGCCGCATCGACGTGGTGCCGGGCAGCAGGTCGTCCAGGGGCGCGCCGATGCCCCAGGGGGTCTCGGCGCCGATCGCGATGTTCCGCGGCGGGGCGAACTCGACCACGTGCGCCCGCCGGTCGATCGGCAGCGGGGTCGCGCCCTCGGCGATGGTCACCCGCACCGCACGCCGCGCCGCCTCGAAGCCGACCCCGGCAGCCGAACCGTTCGGCGGCTTCGGAACCGCCGCCAGGTCGGCGATGGGCCACGCCCGGTTCGCGATCGCCCGCGCCCCCGTACGCGTCTGCGCCGCGCTCGCCCAAGCTCCCAGCCGCCGCACCCGGGCCGCCGCGTCGGCCAGCCGCTCCTCACCGAGCTCGCCGCTGCGCACCGCCTCGACGATCGCGTTCCGCAGCAGGACGGCGGTCTGCTCGTCCGCGTTGTCGCCACCGACGCAGATCGCGTCGACGCCGGCCGCCAGCGCCAGCACCGTCGCGCCGGCGAGGCCGTACCTGCGCCGTACCCCCTGCATCTCGATGCCGTCGGTGACGATCAGACCCTGGAAGCCCAGCTCCTCGCGGAGCAGGCCGGTCATGATGGGGTGGCTCAGCGTCGCCGGAAGCTTGTTGTCGAAGGCGGGGACGAGCAGGTGCCCGGTCATCACCGCCTGGGCGCCCGCCTCGATCGCGGCGCGAAAGGGCAGCAGCTCGCAGGCGTCCAGCTCGGCCCGGTCGCGGTCGATCAGCGGGACGTCGTGGTGCGAGTCGACGCTGGTGTCGCCGTGGCCGGGGAAATGCTTGGCGCAGGCGGCGACGCCGGCGTCCTGAAGACCACGGACGAACGCCGCCGAGTGGCGCGCCACCAGATGCGGCTCGGCGCCGAATGCCCGTACGCCGATGACGGGGTTGTCGGGGTTGCTGTTGACATCGGTGTCGGGGGCGTAGTCGAGGGTGATGCCCGCGTTGGCGAGTTCGGCGCCCAGATCGGACGCCACGGCGAAAGTCAGCGCCGGATCGTCGATCGCGCCGAGCGCCAGGTTGCCGGGGCGGGAGCTGCCCTGCCGCGACTCGAAGCGGGTGACGTCGCCGGCTTCCTCGTCGATGGCCACGATCACGTCGGGGCGCTCGGCCCGCAGCTGCGCGGTGAGCGCGGCCACCTGCGCCGGCGACTCGACGTTACGGGCGAACAGCGCCACGCCGCCCAGTCCGTCGGCGAGCCAGCGGCGGACCCAGTCGGGTGCGCTCGTGCCGACAAAACCCGGCTGGAGCACGGTCGCGGCCAGCTCCGGCAGTTCGCCTTGGTTGGGCATGGGCCCCCGTACCTCCGCTGATGTCGTCGCGCGCGCTCGTGGGAGCGCGCCCCCCCGTTGTGCCGACCTATGGTCACACCACCTCCCCGATTTAGTCAACAAACCTTTCTATTAGGCGGGGCTCGATACCATGCGGGTCGTGTCGTATCCGCTAGCCGAGACCTCCGGCGTCGACTGGTCACAGATCCACGCCGTACGCCTGCTTGGTGTTGCTCTTGCCGTTCTGCTTCTGCTCTGGGCGATCCGCCGGATGTTCAAGTAGCGGTTTGACTGTCACACCGATGGGGCACAATGGCCCGCGCCATGAAGCTGCCTGTCTATGGACCACGTCTGCGCAAGGCCGCGCGCCTTTTCGGCTGGCCGTCGTTGCGCCCGGGCCAGTTCAAACCGATGCGCGCCGTGCTGCGCCGCCGGGACGCGCTGGTCGTGCTGCCCACCGGAGCCGGAAAGTCGGCCATCTACCAGGTCCCGGCCGTCCTGCTGCCCGGACCCACGGTCGTGATCTCCCCGTTGCTCGCGTTGCAGCAGGACCAGATCGCGGCGCTCAACGAGCGGAACGACCCGCGCCTGCGCGCCGTGCGGGTGAGCTCGGCCGAGACCCCCAACCAGCAGAAGGCGGCGCTCGAGGAGATCCGGTCCGGCCGGGCGGAGTTCCTCTTCATCACGCCCGAACAGCTGAGCAACCCCGGCCGCCTCGCCGAGGTGCGCGCGCTGAAGCCCGGGCTGGTCGCCGTCGACGAGGCGCACTGCATCTCGGCGTGGGGGCACGACTTCCGGCCCGACTACCTCGCCCTCGGCGACATGATCAAGGAAATGGGCCGCCCGCCGGTGCTGGCGCTGACGGCCACCGCGTCGCCGCCGGTGCGCGAGGACATCATCGACCGGCTCCGGCTCCGCAAGCCCGAGATCCACGTCTCCGGGCTCGATCGCCCCAACCTGTTCCTCGAGGTCGCGTACTGCCCCGACGAGGACTACCGCTGGCGGCGGCTCACCAAGCTGATCGACTCGGCCGCGCGGCCCGGCATCATCTACGTCGCCACCCGCCGCGCCGCGGAAGAGCTCTCCGCGCGCCTGACCGACGCCGGTTACAGCGCCGCCTTCTACCACGGCGGCATGGCCGGCGGCCCGCGCGAGCAGCGACAGGAAGACTTCGCCGCCGACCAGGTGGACATCATGGTGGCCACGTCCGCGTTCGGGATGGGCATCGACAAGGCGAACATCCGCTGGGTCGCGCACGTGGCGCTGCCCGACTCGCCGGACAGCTACTTCCAGGAGATCGGGCGCTCCGGCCGCGACGGCGAGCCCGCCCACGCCATGCTGCTGTGGCGCACCGAGGACGAGGCCATCCAGCGCTTCTTCACCGGCGGCGCGCCGGACGAGATCGAGCTGCGCTCACTGGCCGGCGCGCTGCGCTCGGGCCCCTCGACCAAGACCGCGTTGAAGGACAAGACCGGCCTCGGACCACGCAAGCTGGGCGCCTACCTGGGCCTGCTCGAGCAGGTCGGCGCCGCCGTGGCCGGCGCCGGCAACAAGATGACGGTTCCGCTGTTCGCACCGCTTCCGGCCGCCGCGGCGACGGCGGCCGTCAAGGAGTACGAGCGGCAGCAGGTGGTCTCCCGTTCCCGGACCGACATGATGCGCGGCTTCGCCGAGACCAGAGCCTGCCGCAGCCAGGTCCTGCTGGCCTACTTCGGCGAGGACATGCCCCGCCGCTGCGGCCACTGCGACAACTGCGTGAACGGCGCGACCTCGGAGCCGTCGTCCGCCGAGCCGTTCGCCGTGCACAGCAAGGTAAGCCACCCGGAATGGGGCACGGGCATGGTGATGGGCTACGAGGAAGACCGCATGACCGTCCTCTTCGACGACGTCGGCTACAAGACGCTGTCCGTCCCGGTCGTTCTGGAGCGCCGGCTGCTCAAGCCGGATAGGGCGAGGTGAGCGTGAACGGCGTGCGGGCGATCTCCAGCGCCGGCGCGGGGAACCGCGGGCCTTCGGTGTAGTAGCGCGCCCGGGTACGGCCGACCGGAACGAGCAGGCCGGCGGTGGCCAGGTCGCGCAGGTCGCGTTGGGCCTGCTGGAGGGTGAGGCCCTCGGCCTGTTCGTACCGTGCGCGCCGGACCCGCCCGACGACGGCAACGTCGTGCAACGCGGATATGACTCGTTCGTCCAACCCGGCGTTGTCGGCGAATGCGGTGAGCAGTCCCCACACGGCGGCGGACTGATCCATCCGATGCTGAACCGCCTGCGCCTGCTGGTGGTAGGCGGTCAAGTTGAACCGGATCCAGCCGGAGACGTCCTGGTCGGGTAGATAGGTGGCGCCGCGTCGCTGGAGTTCCCGGTAGTACTCCCACGTGTTTCCCGGCCGGCCGAGCCACGCTTCGATCGAGGAGAACTCGGGGGCGAGGACTCCTTCGCGGGCGATCAGCAGGGTTTGTAGCGATCGGGACATCCGGCCGTTGCCGTCCGCCCAGGGGTGGATGGAGACCAGATGCAGGTGGGCCATCGCCGCGCGGATCAACGGGTGGGTGCCGTCGTCGGTGTTGAGCCAGTCGACCAGCTCGGCCATCAGCTCGGGGACGCCGGCGGCGTCGGGGGCGGTATAGGCCGCGACCAGCGGGTCGCGGGGGTCGGTGACGTAGACCGGCCCCTTGCGCCATTGCCCGGCCGGCTTGGTTCTTGTATGCCGGTGCCCTTGCAGCATCCAGTGCAGGGCGTTCAGCAGACCTTTGCCGTACTCGAAGTCGGCGACGTCGTGCAACGACTGCACGTAGGTCATCATGCGCTGATAGGCGAGAGTTTCCTCGCGGTTCTCGTCGGACACCTCGACGTCCCGTTCACCGTCCATCAGATCCTGAACGTCCTGAGTGGTGACGCGGAAACCTTCGATGGAGTTCGATGCGGCGACGGCGTCGGCGGTCAGGAACTTGCGCAGCCCGGACGTCCACTTGCCGGGATGAGCCTGGACCTGATGGCGGAGCCGGTCGCGCATCTTTTCAACGTCGGCCAGAACAGGCCGGTCAGCCGAGGTCAACGTCGGGGTCGGAAACAACACCACCTAATGATAGAATGACGCAATCATTGCGTCAAATGATGATCGGCGACTGGTGGGTCAGTCGGGGCCGGTGTAGCCCGTTGTTGACGGCATGTCGTCGTCGGGCTCGGTGCCATGCTCGTTGTCGGTGGGGTCGTTCTGGCCGTCGGTGTCCCACGTGGCCATGGCCTTGCGCAGCTCGCTGAGCGGGAGTTTCTGCTCGTCGCGCCAGACGCCGTCGTCGGTTGGATGGACCATGGCGACAAGCTACCCGTCTCCGGTGGTCGTGTAATGCAAGGACCGGGACCGAACGTGGGTGGGGAGATCGGATGGACGTCGCGGACGCGATCGTGATCGGCGCCGGGCACAACGGGCTGGTCGCCGGGAACCTGCTGGCCGACGCCGGGTGGTCGGTGCTGGTGCTGGAGGCGACGCCGCAGCCGGGCGGCGCCGTGCGGTCCGGATTTGTCACCTCGCCGGGGTACCTGTCAGATCTGTTCAGCTCGTTCTATCCGCTGGGGATCGCTTCGCCGGTGCTGCGCGAGCTCGACCTGGGCATCGAATGGCGGCACGCGCCGGACGTCTTCACCCATCTGCTGCTGGACGGGCGCGCCGCCACCGTCAACCGCGACGTCGAGACCACGATGGCGTCGATGGAGCAGTTCGCCCCGGGCGACGGCGAGCGATAGCGCAGCGCGTACGAGGAGTGGCGATCGATCTCGGCGCCGTTGCTGGACGCGATTCTGCGTCCGTTCCCGCCGGTGACGGCCGGCCTGGGCCTGCTCGCCCGGCTCCGGGGTCGGCGGGGCGCTGCGGCTGGGGCGCCGGCTGATGGTGCCGGCCCGCCGGCTCGGCGCGGAGCTGTTCCGCGGGGAGGGCGCGACGCTGGCGCTGGCCGGCTGCGCGCTGCACACCGACCTGTCGCCGGACGACGCGGGCAGCGGGGTCTACGGCTGGCTTCTCGCGATGCTCGGGCAACAGGTGGGCTGGCCGGTCCCGGCCGGCGGCGCGCAGCGGATCACCGACGCGCTGGTCGCCCGGTTGCAGGCGCGCGGGGGCGAGGTCGTCTACGGACGCGCCCGTCGAGCGTGTGCTGATCGCCGGGAACCGGGCCATGGGGGTCCGCGCCGGCCGCGACTACCGGGCAGGACGGGCAGTTCTCGCCGATGTGCCGGCGCCGGCGCTCTTCCTCGACCTCGTCGGGGAACGCCGGCTGCCGCCGCGCCTGGTGGAAGATCTGTCGCATTTCCGGTGGGACGGCGCGACGGTCAAGGTCGACTGGGCCGTCCGCGGCCGGATCCCCTGGAGCAACCCGGCGGTGGCGGGCAGCGGCACCATCCACTTGAACGCCGATCTGAACGGCCTCACCCGGTACGCCGCGCAGCTCGCCACCGGCGAGATGCCACCGGATCCCTTCCTCCTCCTCGGCCAGATGACCACCGCCGACCCCCTCCGCTCGCCGCCGGGCACCGAGTCGGCGTGGGCCTATACGCACCTGCCGCGGCGGGAGAAGTGGCACGGCGACGAGATCGCGGCCCACGTTGAGAAGATGGAGGCCGCGGTGGAGAGGCAGGCGCCCGGCTTCCGGGAGCTGATCGCCGGCCGGAACGTCTTCTCCCCGGCCGACCTCGAGCGGGAGAACCCGTCTCTGAACGGCGGCGCCCTCGGCGGCGGCACCTCGGCCGCGTACCAGCAGCTCTTCCTGCGCCCGATCCCCGGCCTGGGCCGCGCCGACACCCCCGTCGACCGCCTCTACCGGGCGGGCTCCTCGGCCCACCCCGGCGGCGGCGTGCACGGCGCCCCGGGCGCGAACGCCGCCCGTGCCGCCCTCGCCCGCGAGTCGCCCGTCACAGGAGATCTCTACCGCGCCGCTATCGCCGCAGCTCAGCGGGCTGTCTACCGGTAACGTGACGTGGGTGATGTTTACCGATTCGGGCGTCGGGCACCAACCACCGCGTCACCGTCGCCCGACCGGAGGGACACCGTGCGCATCGCGATGATTTCCGAGCACGCCAGCCCCCTGGGTGACGGCGGGCAGCACACCCATGTCGCCGATCTCTCCGCCGCGCTCGTCGAACTCGGCCACGAGGTGCGCGTCTACACGCGGCGCGACGATCCCACGGTCGCCGAGGAGGTGACCACCCGCGGCGGCATCCGCGTGGTGCATGTGCCGGCCGGCCCCGCTCACGCCGTCCCGCCCGACCTGCTCCTGCCGTACATGGGCGAGTTCGCCCGCTGGCTGGAGCAGCAGTGGCGCGCCGGCTGGGCGCCCGAGGTCGTGCACGCCCACTTCTGGACCAGTGGCCTGGCCGCCGTGACCGCCGCCCGCCAGATGGACATTCCCGTGGTGCAGTCCTTCCACGAGCTCGGCGAGGCCGGGGCGACCAGCGACGGCAAGCCGTCGCGGTCGGGTTACGAGCGGGCGCTGGGTCGCGCGGTCGACCGGGTGGTCGCGCAGTCACAGGACGAAGTGCGCGGTCTCGTACGCATCGGCGTGCCCCGAACGCAGCTCACGGTCGTTCCGGCCGGGGTCGACTCGGAGCGGTTCACGCCCGAAGGACCGGCCGTCGAGCGCGATCCGGACCGGCCGCGCATCCTCTCGGTCGGCCGGCTGGTCGAGCGCAAGGGCTTCGGCGACGTCATCCAGGCCATGCGCTGGGTGCCGACCGCCGAGGTGGTGGTCGTGGGCGGCCCGCCCGCCGACCAGCTGCCCGCCGACCCGGGCGCCCGCAAGCTGCGCGCCCTGGCCGAGCGCTTGCAGGTCGCCGACCGGTTCCGGCTGGTGGGCCGGGTCCCGTCGGCCGACATGCCGCGGTGGTACCGCTCGGCCGACCTCTTCGTGGCCGCGCCCTGGCAGGACGAGCTCGAGCCGTCCGCGCTGGAGGCGATGGCCTGCGGCGTGCCGATCGTGGGAACCGCGGTGGGCGGCCTCAACGACGCCGTGGTGGACGGGCTGACCGGCGATCTCGTGCCGGCCCGCGACCCGCGGGCGCTGGGCGGGGCGCTGCGGCGGCTGGTCAACGACAAGGTGCGCCGGTTCGCGTACGCGACCGCCGCTCTCGACCGCGCGCGGCAGGCCTACTCGTGGCGGCGGGTCGCCGCCCAGGTCGGCTCGGTCTACGCCGCGGTCGCCGGCCTGCGCAAGGGCACCACCAGCGAGGCGATGGCACAGGGTCCGGTGTAGGCCGGGAGTAGTCCGGCATCCACCAACTGGTTGATCGGAAGGCTCGCTCGCCGGTCGATTCGGCACGGTCGGTTTCCCGCGACGCTCTACGTATGCCAGTCATCGAGGTCCAGAATCTGCGGAAGCGCTACGGGGACACGGTCGCGGTGCGGGAGGTCTCGTTCACCGTCGAGCGTGGTGAGATCTTCGGAATCCTCGGCCCGAACGGCGCCGGCAAGACCACCACCGTGGAGTGCGTGTCCGGCCTGCGCGTGCCGGACGACGGCACGATCAGCGTGCTCGGCCGGCCGCCCCGCGACAAGGAGTTGCGCAAGCTTGTCGGTGTGCAGCTGCAGGAGAGCCAGCTGCCCGACAAGATGACCGTCCAGGAGGCGTTGCAGCTCTACGCCTCCTTCTATCCGGCCCCGGCCGATTGGCGGGCGTTGGCGCGCGAGCTCGGGCTTTCCGACAATTTGCGTACGCGTTACGCGAAGCTCTCCGGCGGCCGCAAGCAACGGTTGTCGATCGGGCTCGCCCTGGTCGGCAATCCCGAGATCGCGATCCTCGACGAGCTCACCACCGGCCTCGACCCGCAGGCCCGCCGCGACACCTGGGACCTGATCGAGTCCATCCGGGACACCGGCGTCACGATCGTGCTGGTCACCCACTTCATGGAGGAGGCCGAGCGGCTCTGCGACCGGCTCGCCGTGATCGACCACGGTGAGGTCGTCGCGCTCGACACCCCGGCCGGGCTGGTCAGCGCGATCAGCGCCGAGCAGCGGATCCGCTTCCGGCCGTCGGACCCGCTCGACGACGCGTTGCTGCTGGCCGCGCCGGAGGTCACCTCCGTCGAAAGGCACGGCACGCAGGTCGAGGTGGTCGGCACCGGAAACCTGCTGCACGCGGTCACCTCGGTGCTGGCCGCCCACCAGATCATCGCGAACGACCTGCGGATCGAGCAGGCCAGCCTGGACGAGGCGTTCGTCCGGCTCGTAGGAAAGGACTGACGCCATGTTGGCAAAACTGACCCTCAGCGAGCTGAAGCTTCTTGCCCGCGAGCCGGTGGCGGCGTTCTTCTCGCTGCTCTTCCCGACGGTCCTCGTGGTGATCCTCGGCAGCATCCCCGCGTTCCGGGAGCCGTCGCCCGACCTCGGCGGGTTGCGGGTGGTCGACATCTACGTGGGGATCGCGGTGGCGCTGACGCTGGCGATGCTGGGCCTGCAGGTGACGCCGATGGCGCTCGCGACGTACCGGGAGAAGGGCATCCTGCGGCGGCTCGCCACGACTCCGGCACGGCCGGAACTGCTGCTGGCCGCGCAACTGGCCTCGGCATTGGTGACGGCGATCGTGTCCAGCGCCTTGGCCATCGCCGTGGGGCGCATTGCTTTCGACGTACCCATCGCCGGGAATTTTGTGGGTTTTGTCGTGGCCTTTGTTCTCACGGCTCTGGGTGTCTTTGCGATCGGGTTGTTCATCGCGGCGCTGGCGCCGAACGGGAAGGCCGGCAACTCGATCGGGACGCTGCTGTTCTTCCCGGTGATGTTCTTCGCGGGGCTGTGGGTGCCGCGCGAGGTGATGCCCTCGGTCATTCAGAGGATCGGTGACTTCACGCCGCTGGGCGCCGGGGAGCGGGCGCTGCACGAGGCCATGACGGGTCATTGGCCGGGCCTGCTGTCGGTTAGCGTTCTGGTGGGATATCTCGTCGTGTTCGGGTTCGCGGCGGCGCGACTGTTCCGCTGGTCATAAGGAGCGGGAATGCCAGAAATGTCGGAGGTCGCCCGGCTGGAGACCTCGCAGCGACGGCTCGATCGATGGCTGATGTGGGTGCCCTACGGCGCGCTCGTCTGCTCCTCCGCGATCGTCCCCATCGGTGCGGCCGCCGACCTGCCCACGCTGCCGTACCCGGCCATCGGCGCGATCGTGGTCTTCACGGCCGCCTGGATGCTGTGGTGGACCACGCTGCACCCGCAGTGGGAGCACGACCGCACCCGCATGACGATCTTCTACGCCGTGCTGGTCGGGCTGATCTACCTGCTGGTGTGGGCCAGCCCGCTGTTCGGGTTCTTCGCCTGGACCGGGTACCTCTTCACGGCGTACGCGTTGAAGGGACGTCTCCCCCGGCTGGCCGGCGCTTCCGCGGTGGCCGTGGCGACCGCCGTCTCCCAGGTGGGCGGCTTCCAGACGGTCGCCAACCCGGACGCGTGGGGCTACTTCCTGATCCTGTTGCTGTTCAACGTGGTGATCGCCGGGTCGATGACGCTGCTGACCACGATGACGCACGAGCAGTCGGCCAAGCGCGCCGAGATGATCGGGCAGCTCGCCGAGGCCAACGCCAAGCTCGAGGCGGCGCTGAAGGAGAACGCCGGGCTGCACGCCCAGCTGCTGGTGCAGGCACGGGAGGCGGGAGTGCACGACGAGCGGCAGCGGATGGCCGGGGAGATCCACGACGTGCTGGCGCAGGGGCTGACCGGGATCGTCACGCAGCTGGAGGCGGCCTCGGCGGTGCCTTCGTCGTGGGAGCGGCACGTCACGGCGGCCAAGAAGCTGGCCCGGGAAAGTCTGACGGAGGCGCGGCGGTCGGTGCAGGCGTTGCGGCCGCAGCATCTTGACGCCGCCGCGCTGCCGGACGCGCTGGGCGAGGTCGTGTCGACGTGGTCCTCGCTGCACGACGATGTCGCCGCTTCGCTGATCACCACCGGCACGCCGCGGTCCCTGCTGCCCGAGATCGAGATGACGCTGCTGCGGACCGCTCAGGAGGCGTTGGCCAACGTCGCCCGGCACGCCGCAGCCGCCCGAGTTTTCCTGACTTTGTCGTATATGGAGGACGTAGTCACGTTGGACGTACACGATGACGGCGTCGGGTTCGACGCAACGATTTCTCCCGAAATTTCGTCTTATGGGCTGACGGCGATGCGTGACCGGGTGCTGCGGGTCGCCGGGACCCTCGAGGTCGAGTCGGAGCCCGGCGCCGGCACGGCGGTGTCGGCGTGCGTGCCGGCCCTGGGGGTAGCGGCATGATCGGGCTGCTCATCGTGGACGATCACCCCGTCGTGCGGGACGGGCTTCGCGGAATGTTCGCCGGGGACGACCGTTTCCAAGTGCTCGGCGAGGCGGGGAACGGGCGCGAGGCGCTGGCGGTGGCCCGGTCGGTGTCGCCCGACGTGGTGCTGATGGACCTGCGCATGCCCGAGATGGACGGCGTCACCACGATCAAGGAGCTGCGCTCGCAGGGCTGCGCGGCTCGGGTGCTGGTGCTGACCACGTACGACACCGACCGCGACGTCCTGCCCGCGATCAAGGCCGGGGCCACCGGCTACCTGCTCAAGGACACGCCACGCGAGGAGCTGTTCCGGGCGGTCACCGCGGCGCATCGCGGGGAGTCGGTGCTGTCGCCGGTCGTGGCCGGCCGTCTCATGGGAAGCCTGCGCTCGCCGGCGAAGGAGCCGCTGTCCGCCCGCGAGATCGAAGTGCTCACCCTCATCGCGCGCGGAAACAGCAACCGGGAGGCGGCCTCACTGCTTTTCATCAGCGAGGCGACGGTCAAGACACACCTGCTTCACGCGTACGCCAAATTGGGCGTTCGCGACCGGGCGGCGGCCGTTGCCGCGGCCTTCGAGCAGGGTCTGATGAGCCGCGATTGAGGCCGGCGTCATACCCAGGTGGTAGACCGCTGTACGACGCTGGTCCGACGCGCACCCTCATCAATTCCGCGAGGATCGAGCTCATGGCCATCGAATCCAGCCCCGTCTCCGCCCTTCGAGCGCTCGCGATCGGCCCACCAACTCCCGGCGTGCCGGTGCCCGGCCCACCCGATCCGCCGGCGCAATCGCCTGCCGCCGGCGGGCGGCCTGTTGCCGGCGGCGCGCGGCCCATCGAGCGCGCCGGCTATCTGATCGGGTCGGTGCTGCTGGCCAGCGGCCTCTTCCACGCCGCCGTCCTGATCACCTCGGGCGGCACCTGGGAGGGCCCGGTCTCCTGGCGCAAGCCCATGACGTTCGGTCTCTCCTTCGGCCTGACCCTGATCACGATCGCCTGGGTGACATCTCTGGTCCCGCTGCGCGACCGCACCCGCAACCTGCTGCTGGGCGTCTTCGCCACGGCCTCCGTCGTCGAGGTTCTGCTGATCACCATGCAGGCCTGGCGCCGGGTCCCCTCGCACTTCAACATGGAGACCCCCTTCGACACCGCGGTCTCCCGCGTCCTGGCCGCCGGCGGCGGCGTCATCATCGTCGTCGTGGTCGCCCTGACCATCGCGACCTGGCGCCCTCTTCCGGCGGTTGCCCCGTCCATGCGCCTGGCCCTGCGCGCCGGCTTCCTGGCTCTCGACACGGCCCTGCTGATCGGCGCCATCATGGTCGTCACCGCCGTCCTCGACGTCGCCCGCGGCGACCAGCTGGCGGCCTACGCCGTCGGCGCCCAGTGGAAACCGGCTCACTTCGTCCCCATGCACGGGGTCCTGGCGCTGCCGCTGCTGGCGTGGCTGCTGGCGCGCACCCCGCTGCCGGAACGATCCCGCGTCAAGACGGTCGCCTTGGCCACGGCCGGTTACGGCGTGCTCTGCCTGCTGTCGGTCGTCGAGTCGGCCGCTTCGATCAACCCGCTACAGGCCCCGTTGATCGCCGACACCATCGCGGCCCTGGCCATCGCGGCGATAGTGGCGGCGGGCGCCCGCGCCCTGGCCTTGCTGCGAAGCACCCCGATGCCCGACGGCCCCAACCACCTCAGCCACGTCTGACCGCTCCCGCTCCGGCGCGGGGCGGCCCGCCAGATCTGACCACTCCCGCCCCGGCAGAGGCGCTGGCCAGCCACGTCTGACCGGCTCCCGCCGCGGCGTGAGCCGGTCGGCCACGTCTGACCGCTCCACCCAAGCGCGTCGGCCAATGCCGGCTGGCGTACCGGGACGAGGTGTGCTGGCCAGTGCCGGCCAGCCTGCCGGGACGAGCGTGCCGGGACCGGCGTGCCGGGACGGGCGTGCCGGGATGGGCGTGCCGGGACGGGCGTGCTCTTGGGCGGCGGTCAGCTCGGGCCGGGGGCGACGGCGGCCGGGGCGGGCGGAGGGGCGACGACTGCCGGAATGGCGGGCGAGCGGGCGGCCGCCCACTGGGCGACGGCCACGAACCAGCCGAGCAGCAGCAACCACAGGTAGGGGTCGACCAGCTCGATGCGGCTGTTGGCGAGCCGGTCCGCCGGGGTCAGGGCATGCGGCACGAGGCTCGGGATGAGCTCGGCCGGGCCGACGGAAGACAGGATCACGACCGCGTTGAAGATCAGCAGTGCGCCGGTCGTTCCGGCGATCAGGGCGGCGCGCAGGGCCGCCTTCGGGTCACGACGCGGCGCCAGAAGGACCGCGACGGCCATGCCCGCGGCCACCAGGGCGGCCGCCAGATTGGGGCCGGGCGGGATCGGCGGGGCCAGCAGCACCACCACCCCCCACGCGGCGGCCGCGATCACGCCGCCGGCCAGTCCGAGCAGCAGCGATCGGGAGGTGGCCGCGGCTCGGCGGCTGGTCGTCGCGAGCGTCGCGGCGAGATAGCCGGCCAGCACCACGGACAGGACGGGCACGCCGGTCAGGTCGTTGTTGTCCTTGTGGGCGATCGAAAGGTCCAGTTCCACGGCCAGGACTCCGACCAGCAAGTACCCGCAGGCGCGGGTGAACCGCGCCGCCCTGGTCCGGCCGACCGGGCCGAGCGGTCCGACGACACCCAGCTCGGCAACGACAGCCAGGACGGCGGCGAACGCGACGACACCCCAGCGTCGGGGCGCCCAATCGATGCTCGCGCTCCAGAGCACCACGCCGGCCACGATGACGGCCGGCAGCAGCGCATAGCCGACGCGGCGCCACACCGCCGGCCGAGTGCCGACCGCCGCGGCACACCCGGCCGCGAACCGGTGGCGCTCGTCCGGCTCGGTCAGCGCGCCGAGCTCGGCCTGCATGGCCGTGCCCCACTCACGCTGATCCGCCGGCAGCACCCGCACCGCGACCGACAGCAGCCGCGCGGCCGTGTCTCGCCGATCCGCGCCGTCCCGCCCCGTCGACCGCAGCAAGCCGGGCCGTTCCCCCGCCGGCGTGGACCGTTCCCCCGCCGGCGTTGGCCCTTCCCTCAGCGCAGCGGGCCGTGCCGGCGGCGGTGTGGGTCGTGCTGGCGGCGTTGGCCCTTCCCCCAGCGCAGCGGGCCGTGCCGTCGGCGGTGTGGGTCGTACTGTCGGCGGCGGCGTGCCGGGCCGCGGCTTGCGCGGTGATTCGGTCACCACGCACCCCCGAACTCCGCGGGGCGCAGCACGCCGGGCCGGCGAGCCGGCGGGCGGGTGTGTGTGGTCGGCGGCTGCTCGGCCGCTGCGGGGACGGCCTCGGCCGCCAGCTCGTGGCCGGCCTCGGTCAGGCGATAGAGGTGGCGGGGCGGGCGGCCGGCCGGCGGCTCGCTCTCCCAGGTGGATTCCAACAGGCCGCGATCGGTCAGCCGCATCAGGATCGGGTAGAGCGAGCCGGCCCGCAGGCCGACCTGCTGGCCGAGCTCGTAGCCGTATCGCCAGGTCGACGGCTCGTCGGCCAGCGCGTGGAGGACCGCAGCGGTCTGCGGTGAAGGTCGCCTTATCCGGGTCACGGGGCGTAACTCTATATAGGTAGAGTTAATCGCGCTAGTCCTTTGCGCGGGGCTCTCCGCGGTAGGTGCCGAACGACCAGAGGTTGCCCTCGGGGTCGCGGGCGGCGAACTCGTGCGAACCGTACTCGGTGTCCTGCGGGGGCCGGATGATCTCGGCGCCGGCTTTGGCCGCGCGGGCGTGAAGGGCGTCGATGTCGTCGGCCACCACGTACGCGCCGAACGTGCCGGGCGGCAGGGACCACTGGTCGTCGGGGCCGCGGTTCGCCGAGCCCAGCATGATGCCGCCGCCCAGGGGCCAGCTCAGCTGGGCGTGGTCCACCCGGCCGCCCTCGCCGTAGACGACGGTCTCCTCGAAGCCGAACGCTTCCACCAGGAACTTGATGAGGGCGCGGGCGTCGTTCGCGCGCAGCGTGGGCCACACCTGCGGTGGCGGGGTCTTCGCATCGGTCATGGCTCGATCCTCACCCCGGGCCGCGGGCGAGGGCTTGGACAAAACCGAACTACGTGACGCGCAGGCCCTCGATGAGATCGTGTTCGTCGGCCAGCCAGGTGGACGGCGCGCAGCCGGCGAAGGCGTGGAACTCGCGGACCAGGTGGGACTGGTCGGCGAAGCCGTGCGCGGCGGCCACGTCGGCCAGGCGGGTGGCGGTGCTCAGCGCGCGGCGGGCGCGGTCGAAGCGGGCGACCCGGGCGGCCTCCTTCGGGCGCAGGCCCACCTCGGCCCGGAACCGGTCGGTGAGATAGCGGGCGCTCCAGCCGACCTCGGCGGCGACGGCCGCCACGGGGACGGGCTCACCCAGCAGGAGACGACGGCAGGCGTACGCGATCTCGGGCGCCACGCCGGGGAGATCGTCGCGTAAGCGGCGCAGCAAGGCCTCGTCGATCACGGCGAAGCGGGACGGCCAGTCGGGCGCAGCGCGCAGCCGATCGCGGATCTCGTCGACCAGCAGATCGCCGAGCACGTCGGCGGCCTCCAGATCGGCCCCGGCCAGCTCGGCGGCGGGCAGGCCGAACAGCGCCCGGCAGCCCAGTGGGCTCAGCGCCACCTGGACTCCGGACTGGCGGCCGGGATGAACGATCACCGCGGGGGTGAGGTGCAGGCCGCCGATCAGGGCGTCGTAACGCCCCGGGCGCTGGCGCGGATCGGGATGGGCCGCGATTTCCAGCGGGTCGTCGATCGTGAAGATCAGCGTCAGGTACGGCGACGGCAGCCCGCGGTGCACGCCCGGCGCCACCCCGGACTGGCGGTAACCGGAGTAGGAGCCGACGAACGGGCGCAGACCGGCCGACGGCCGTGCCTGCAGGTATTCGTCGACGCCCACCCCACCAGCATCGCACCCGTCAGTCGGCCAGGGCCTTGGCCAGGTCGTCGCGGAACTCGCGCTCGGTGTCGGTCACCTGCTCCCCGCCGATGCCCAGGACGCCGCCGGTGGAGGCCGCGCCGACGACGCTCTCGGCGATCTCGACGAGCCAGTGCTTGTAGGTCTCGGCGTCGGCCTGGTCGGCCTTCGCCGTCAGCAGCGCGTTGGCCTGCGCCGCACGATCGAGCACGTCCTCGACGTACGCGATGGGGTCGTTCGGCTCGATGACCGGGACCTCCTCGCCCAGCTCGGGATCGCCCACCTCGGAGAGCAGCCCGGCGGCGACCGCGGCGACCAGGGGGCTGGCGGACACCCGGGCGTCGGAGATCACGTCACGGCCGGCCTCGTTCTCGGCCCGGGTCTTGCGGGCGCTGTCGGGAGTAGCGGCGCTCGCCGCCGTCAGCACCGACTGCGGCAGGCCGACCAGCAGCCCCCACTCGGCGTCGGTGAAGCCCAGCTTCGTGTAGAGCGGTTCGTCCGTCACGACATCGTCCTCACATCTCGGCACATCGGCAGCAACGTCCTTCTTCTACCCCGGCCATCGCCGGAGATCACCGACCTGCGGCAGCGAGACGCAACGTATCAGGACGACGGGCGCCAGGCGGCTACGACGTCGTCGACTTAGGTAGGCGCCATCTAGGTAGATAGTGGTCGGGAGTCGCGGGTGATGAACGGCAGGCCGTGGGTCATGAAACCGGAGCCGGGGGACCTTCCGGCGTCGGGCGCGGGCAGCGGTCGTCGGGGTCGATGGCGCGCATGATGCGGCGGCCTATCTCCTTCAGATTGCGCTGCTGGGGTTTGGTCAGGGGATCGAAGACGAACTGGCGTACGACCTCCACGTGGCCGGGCGCGGAGGCGACGACCTTGGACCAGCCGTCCTCCGTCAGGATCGCGAGGGTGTAGCGGCCGTCGGTGGGGTCGGGGGCGCGGCGCACCCAGCCGCGCTTCTCGAGGCGGGTGACCACCTGGGAGAGGCGGGGCAGCGAGCCCTCGGCCGCCGCGGCCAGGTCGCTCATGCGCATGGTGCGGCCGGGGGCCATGGACAGGCCGGAGAGCACCAGGTATTCGAAGTGTGTGAGGCCGGCGTCGCGCTGGAGCTGGGCGTCGAGGGCGCCGGGCAGGCGCATCAGGACGGCGGCCAGCGACATCCAGGCCTCCTGCTCGTCGTCGTCGAGCCAGCGGGGCTCTTCCGGCCGGCGGCGCTCGGTATCGGTCTCCACAACGCCACAATAGCTTAACGCTTGAACCGGCGATCACTTGCGACGTGAAGTCATGACGCGTACGGTTCGCTTCGCTCATCAACCCCCTCGCGGCCGTGGAGGCCCCCGTGAACGTCGTTTTGTGGATCATCGCGAGCCTGCTCGCCGTCGCGTTCGCGGCCAGCGGTCTGATGAAGGTGCTGCTCCCGAAGGAGCGGCTCAAGGCCCAGGGCATGGGCTGGGTCGACGACTGGGACGGACGCGCGGTCAAGGTGATCGGGGTGCTCGAGGTGCTGGCCGCGGTCGGGCTGATCCTTCCGGCGGCGCTCGACATCGCGCCGGTCCTCGTGCCGCTCGCCGCCACCGGGCTGGCGATCATCATGGTCGGCGCGATCGTGGTGCACGCACGCCGCAAGGAGTACCCGGTGGCGATCGCCAACGTGGTTCTGCTGATCCTCACCGTGGTGGTCGCGTGGGGGCGGTTCGGGCCCTACTCCTTCTGACGGACGGTCAGGGTCCCGATTGTCGAGCGCGCCGTCATCGCGTACCGGTCAGGGGTTTCGACCCACCCGGGCGTCTGCACGACGGCGCCCTCGTCGATCGCCTGGCCGGACGCCCACGGAAGCTCGGCGAAGCCGGCGCCCTGATCGAGCTCGAGGCGCAGCGGCGCCGCGCTGAGGACGACGCTGCCGACGGCGCCGGCGAGGGTGACCGGCACGGTGCCGGCCGGTGGCGGCAGGCGCAACTCCAGCAGGCCGGACGCGCCCAGATCGAGCCGGGAGATCCGGCCGCGGCGCAGGTCCAGCTGCTGTTCGCCGGCGCCTGCGGGCAGGCTGATCGCCCAGCGGACGTCCCGGTTGAGCACGATGCGGACCTCGTCGGGGCCATCGGCGCCGTTCGGCCGCAAGGTGGCCCGGACATGGCCGTTCTCGCTGGTCACGTGGGGGGTGAGGCCAGCGCCGGCGGGGGTGGTGATGCGGTAGAGGAGGCCGGGGAGGGACGCCGTGATCACCTCGACCCGGGAAGCCGCGTCCTCGACCGTCAGGTAGGCGCCGGTACGACCGAGAAGGGCCCCCACGGCCACGTGCCGCTCAGGCGCGGGGCTTGACCGGGACTCCTCGCGCGGCGCGCACCCCGCCACCGCGCTGACCAGCGACAACGCGAGGAACGCGCGAAGTGTTGAGCCACGTGGACGCAATCCGGGGGGCACTATCGGACAACGGAGAATCGGCCGAACGGGTGACGGCGATCCCGTGTGATCGCGACAAACTGGCCGAATGCGATCTGCCGGTTTCCTGTCCGAACGCCACCGTCGGTACGCCTGGGTCGGTTTCTTGCTGGCCGCCATACAGGCGCCCGTGGCCGCCAAGGTCGTCGACGACGCGTCCTGGCTGTTCGCCGTCGTCGTGGCGTTGTGCGTGGCCACCGTGATCCTGGCCGACGACGCGCAACGCCGCCGGCCGGAGCCGGTCGAATAGGGGGGCTGGGTTCAACCGACCTGCACCTGTCCGGGAAACCGTTCCCTACCCGTGGCTCCGTAACTTTCTTCCCATGAATGGCCTGTTCAGCGGCGCCGCCGCCCGTGCTGCCCTCCGTTCCGCCTACGCCTGCCTCGCCGAGTTGCACGACACGGTGGGCGTCAGCGGTCTCGACGCCGCCGACGCCGGCCCCGGCCTGATGGCCGTCGTCGACCAGCACACCGCCGGCATCCGCGACAGCCTGTCCGCGGACGTCCGCCCGCTCACCGCGGTGCTGCTCGCCGCGTACGCCGAGGGCGTGCGCGACGCCGCCTTCACCCACGGCTGGCGGCCGCCGGTCGGGCCGTTCGACTGGTCGGAGAACGACTGGGTCATGCGCCGGCTGCTGGCCGTGTGCGTGCTCGCCCGCACGCTGCCCGACCCCAGCTGAGCCACGGCACCACCGCGGGGCCGTCGCCGAGTCGAGAACTCGGTGGCGGCCCTTCCTACTTTCCGGGTCCGCGGCGCTTGTCGGCGGCGACGTCCTGGGTCGGGTCGTCGTCCGCGGGGATCACCTGGGTCTCGTCGGGGCCGATCACCACGGTGCTGTCGGAGCCGGGGTTGATGATCGTGGTGTCGGCGGTGTCCGAGGTGATGATCGTGGTGGCGTCGGGGTCGGGTTCGAAGCCGGGGATGAAGTCGGGGCGGTGCTCGGGCGGTTCCAGGTCGAAGGCGCTGTCGGTGACCCGGCGGCCGCGCGCGGTCGGGATCACCTGGGTGTCGTCCGGCGGCGGCCCGCCGGCGGCCCGCCGGTCGGCCTCGGCCTTCGCCTCCTCGACGAGCTTCTGGTCGGCGGCGCGGGCGGCGGCGGCCTGCCGCTCGGCCTCGGCGGCGGCAACGGCGGCCTGCCGGGCCTCCTCGGCCTGGCGCGTTTCGTCGGCTTTCCGGGCCTCCTCGGCCTCTTTCGCGCGCCGAGCCACTTCCGCTTCGCGCGCGAGCCGGGCCTCCTCGGCCAGCCGGGCCTCCTCCGCCAGCCGGGCCTCCTCGGCCTCCTTGGCCAGACGGGCCTCCTCAGCCTCCTTGGCGAGACGGGCCTCCTCCGCCAGCCGCGCTTCCTCGGCCCGTCGCGCTTCCGCGGCGCGCCGCTCGTCCGCGTACGCCTTCGCGTGCTCCCGAATGACGGTGGACTCGGTCGAGGCGCGGTCCAGCCACCCCTCCCACCGCTGCTGCATGGGCCGGATGAGCCCGCCTCCCACCCCCACGATCACCACACCGGCGACGGTCGCCAGCACCGCGATCAGCAGCGGTCGGGTGACCGAGGTGGCGATCTGCACCTGATCGAGCGCCGCGATGACGCCCAGCGCCACGATCACGATCGCCACGGCGCGGGCCAGCACCCGCCCGTACCCGAGCCCGCCGAGCGCGCTGACGATCAGATCGTGGACGGCCCCGGCGATGGCGGCGGCCACCACCACGATCACGATCGCGACGAATGCCCGCGGCAGCCACGAGATCAGCGCCGTGAGTAGATCGCTGACCGGGTTGGGTCCCCAGATCCCGAACGCCAGCTGCAACGCGAACAGCAGCACCGCATAAAAGACAATCTTCGCGCAAAGGTCGGCAGCGCTGACGTTCCGCAGCGCCCTTCCCACCGCCCCGCGCGACACGGCCCGGTCGAACCCCGTACGTCCCAGCCCCTTGGCCACCAGCGTCCGCAGCAGCCGGGCCACGAAGTACCCGACGACCAGGATCACAATGAACGCCAGCGCCGCGGGCAGGAACAACAGCACCGACCGCCACATGTCGCTGAGCCCCTGGCCTATCCCGTTCCCGGTCATCGCCACTCCTTGCTGTCCGCTCGGCCATTGCGACCATAAGACGGAACGAGCCGGGCCGCTCGGCCAGTGCTGTCAACAACACGCACCGTCAAGAATCGGACGGACGGTGGGCAGGGCATCGTCCGAATGGCCGAGTCGGGATACGCTTTTGCTCATGGCCGGGACGGGTGGGGTGAGCCCCTCAGTGGTGCCCACGCTGCCCGCGCAGCAGGGCGGGTCCCAGCCTGGCCACGGGAGCTGCGCCGAGATCGTCGCCGCGATCGACTGGCCGGCCACGCCGCTCGGGCCGTGTGACCGCTGGGATCCGGCGGTCGAGGCCACCGTCGAGCTCGTGCTGGCGTCCCCGATGCCGATGGCGTTCAGCTTCGGCGACGACTTCGTCGTGATCTACAACGACGCGTACGCCGAGACGATCGGCTCCCTGCACCCGGGCGCGCTGGGCCGCCCCGCCGCCGAGGGGCTCGGCGATCTGTGGGCGTCGCTGGGCGGCGTGGTCGAGGAGGTCTACCACAGCGGCCAGCCCTTCCTCGAGGCCGAGACGCAACTGACCGTGACGCGCACCGCGGGCGCCCGTCCCGAGCAGGCGTTCTTCACCCGCGGCCACTCGGTCGTGCGCGACTCGCAGGGCGCCGTGGCCGGGGTGCTGACGGTCGCCGCCGAGACCACCCAGGTGACCCGCCGCCTGCAGAACCTCAGCGAGCTGACCTCGCGGCTGGCCGTCGCCCTGACCGTCGACGACGTGGCCCGGGTGGTGCTGGGCTACGCGCTGGCCTCGTTCGACGTCGACCACTGTGCCTTCGCGGTCGACGACGGCGCCGCGTTCCGCACCGTGCGCCGGGTGCGCGGCGAGATGCTCGACGAGGCGGACGAGCGCCTCCCGCCGGTGTGGAAGCGGATCGCCGACGACCCACGCGCCCCGCTGGTGGCGGCCGCCCGCGAGGGACGGCCGTCGTTCGTGCCCGACGGCGAGCCGCTGCGCGAGGTGGCGGACGACCGGCACGAGCGGCGCATCCGGGCGCTCGCCGTGCTGCCGCTGCGGACGCCGTCGCTGACCGGCGCGCTGAGCATCGGCTACCACGCCGCGCACACCTGGCTGCCGGCCGAGCGGGCGCTGCTGAGCGCCGTCGCCCAGCTGGTGGCGCAGGCCGCCGAGCGGGCCCGCCGCTTCGAGGCGCAGCACGGCACCGCGCAGCTGCTGCAGCGCAGCATGCTGCCCGAGCACCTGCCCGAGCTCGAGCACTTCCGCCTCGCGGCCCGGTACGCCCCGGGCGTCGACGGCAACGCCGCGGGCGGCGACTTCTACGACGCGTTCCGGCTGGCCGACGGCCGGCTGGCGATCGTGCTGGGCGACGTGGCCGGGCACGACGTGCGGGCGGCCGCGGTGATGGGCCAGGTGCGGGCCGCGCTGCGGGCGCTGGCGCTGACCGACCCCGAGCCGCCGGCGGTGCTGGCCGGCCTCGACCGGCTGGTCGGCTCGCTGGGCGCCGAGTCGCGCAACGAGGAGATCTTCGTCACGGTCGCGTACGGCCTGCTCGACCTCGCGGACGGCACGATCACGCTGGCCAGCGCGGGCCATCCACCGCCGGTGCTGCGCCGCGCGGGCCTGGGCGGCGAGCCGCCGACCGCCGAGCTGGTGAAGGTGCCGCCGGGCGCCCCGCTGGGCCTGGGCGGCCGATGGCAGACCGGGCAGGTGCGGCTCGAGCCGGGCGACACCATCATGCTGTTCAGCGACGGGATGGTGGAACGGCGCGGACGCCCGCTCAACGACGGGCTGGACGCGCTGGTGGCGGCGGCCGCGGCGGCGCCCAGCGGCGATCCGCGCAACCTCTGCTCGCTGGCGACCGCTGCGGTTCCGGGCCCGCCGACCGACGACGACGTGGCGGTGCTGGCGGTTGAACGGGCGGTGGCCCGCAGCCGCTCCGACACGATGCGGGTGGCGGCCGATCCGAGCGGCCCCAGCCGCGTACGCCATTGGCTGACCGGCCGCCTGCGCGAGTGGTCGGTGCCCGAGCAGGTGATCGCGTCGGCCGTGCTGTGCACCAGCGAGCTCACCACCAACGCCCTGCTGCACGCCGGGACGCCGGCCCAGGTCGAGATCGATCTGAACGCCGAGCGGCTGCTCGTCTCGGTCGCCGACACGGGCACCCGGGGCAGCGTGATCCGCACGCCGACCGAGGGGAAGACCAGCCTGAGCAGCCGCGGCCGCGGCCTCGGGCTGATCGAGGAGCTGAGCGACTCGTGGGGCACCGATCCCTCGGTCCAAGGCTCGACCGTGTGGTTCGAGATGCTGCTCCGCGGCGCACGCGGATCCACAGTCGACTGATCGACTGGTTAACGGTCGCGTTACATTCGAACCCTCAACCAATTACTCTCCGTGGCGGCAACACCCGCCAAACCGGACATTGAACCCTTGGGTAGTGACGAAGCGTATTGGGTGCCGTAAGGTGTTCAGCAATTCGGGGACATCCAGGTTGGAGCGGCACATGAGGATCAGAGGCTTTGCGCCATCGACCCCCTGCTGGGTGGAACTGACGACTTCGGACCCGGCACGGGCGGCGCGGTTCTACGCCGGACTGTTCGGCTGGGAGATCGACGGCGATCGGTTCCTGCTCGAGGGTCGCGCGGTGGCCGGCATCTCGCGCAGCCGGCACGACCGGCCCGACGGGTGGCTGACCTACCTGGCGACACCCGATCTCGAGGAGACCTGGGAACGTGTGCTCCAGGCGTACGGAAGAATTCTGACCCCGCCGGAAGAGCGAGCCGGCGCACGCAGCTCGATTGTCGCCGACACAGGCGGAGCGCTCTTCGGGCTCTGGCAGGCGAACGGGTTCGCGGGCGCCCAGCTGCGCGGCGAGCCGGGCACGATGGCGTGGTCCGACCTGCTGATCGACGACATGGCGGCGGCGACGGCGTTCTACGGCTCGGTGTTCGGATGGACGCTGACGCACGAGTTCGGCAGCGGCGAATGGCTGACGGAAGCGCACGACTCGGTGGCCGGGCTGATCACCGGGCGGTACGACAACCGTTGGCAGCCGTCGTTCCAGGTGGCCGATTGCCCGTCGCTGGTGGACGACGTGGCCCGGCTGGGCGGCCGGGTGACGGCCGGGCCGGTGGAGCTGGGGCTCGGGCGGTATGTCGAGATCGTCGACCCCGGCGGAGCGCCATTCGCCGTCACGGCGCCGGTGCCGCGGCCGGTGGAGCTTTCGGTCGCCTACAACGACATCATCGGGATGGAGCTGACGTACGGCGGCTAGTTTCTCCTCGAAAGGGGCCGGCTTCTCTGAAGCCGGCCCCTTTTGGTGTCAACCGGGGTTGACGAAGTCGCCGTGTCAACGTAAGTTGACAGCATGACTGAGGCAACCGACCTCGCTGCCGCCGCCGGCAGCGCCGACCCCCGGGTCGGCCTGCGCGCGGTGGTCGCCCTGCGCCGCCTGCTCGAGGGTCTCGAACATCTCCAGGTCGCCAACGCCCGCCGCAACGGCTGGTCCTGGCAGGAGATCGCCGAAGCGCTCGAGGTGACCCGCCAGGGCGTCCACAAGAAACACGCGCACCTCATGCCGGCGCGCGACCCACGGGAGGGCTGACATGTTCGAACGGTTCACCGCCGCCGCGCGCCAAGTCGTGATCGGCGCTCAGGAACAGGCCCGCGAGCTGGGCAATGATCACATCGGCACCGAGCACGTGCTGCTCGCGCTGCTCGCCCCCGAGGAAGGCACGGTCGCGCGCCTGCTGCGGCCCCTCGACCTCGACACCGCCCGGGCCGACGTCCAGCGCCTGGTGGGCGCCGACCTGCCCGATCTGTCCTTCACGGAGGCCGACGAGGAGGACGCCGCAGCGCTCAAGGCGATCGGCATCGACCTCGACAAGGTACGCGCCGCGATCGAGGAAAGTTTCGGCGCCGGCTCGCTGCGCCTGCCCAAGCCCGCGCCGAGGAAGCGCGGCATCTTCGGCAAGTTCTACGCGGGCAGCGGGCACGTCCCGTTCTCCCCGCGAGCGAAAAAGCTGCTGGAGCTTTCGCTGCGCGAGGCGATCCGCCTGCACCAGAACTTCATCGCCCCCGAGCACATCATGCTGGGCCTGCTGCGCGAGGGCGAGGGCCTGGCCGCCCGCATCCTGGCCGACCACGAGGTCGATTTCCGGAAGCTGCGCACCGACCTGGAAGACTCGCTGAAGAACGCAGCGGCCTAACCCCGGTAGTAGATGCGCAGTTGGTGGCCGCTCGACGTGTGGTGCCAGCCGACATCGCCGAGCACGTCGATGTCGGGCCGGCGCCCGAGCCAGTCGGCCGCCATGGCGAACGCCTCGGCCGGCGTACGCCCGATGAACGAGACCCGGCGCTCCCACTCCTCCACGACGCGGGCGCCGGGTCCGGAGATCACCGCGGCCGGCCCGATCCGGCGGCCGTTGCGCACGGCCTGCACGAACCAGTCGTCGAGCTCCTCGTCGTGCTCGACCGACCAGCCGTCGAAGCGGTCCACGTCGTTCGCGATCGCGTTGCGGGCGCAGTTCAGGGCGGCGTCGAGGGTGGCGAGCTCGATGTCCTCGCCGTTGTACTCCACCCGGTAAGCCATGGTCGTCTCCCCACGCAGCGGCTCGATGATAATGGCGGCGCGGCACGTTCGTCGCGGTCATGATCCGCACCATCGTGATCGGGGTAGGTTCAGGTCATGCGTGTGCTCGTGACCGGCGCGGCCGGGCTGGTCGGGTCGGCCGTGCTCACCCTCCTGGCCGATCGCGGCGTCCCGGTCACGGCGCTGGTGCTCGAACAGACGCCCGGCCTGCTCGCCGATCGCGTCGTGGCCGGCGACGCCCGCTGCGCCGAGGTGGTCGACGAGGCGCTGCACGACGTCACCGACGTGATCCACCTGGCGGCCATCCCGACCCCGCTGCACGATCCCGACGAGAAAGTTTTCGGGCACAACACACTCGCGACCTTCACCGTGCTCGACCGCGCCGGCCGGGCGGGCGTCGAGCGGGCGGCGATCGCGAGCAGCTATGCGATCTGCGGGCTGCCGTTCGCGCGGACGCCGCTGCGCATGCCCTACTTACCGATCGACGTGGGCCTGCCGCTGCAGATCACCGATCCGTACGCGCTGTCGAAGCAGGTCGACGAGGCCACGTCGCTGATGATCCACCGGCAGTACGGGATGAGCGTGGTGGCGCTGCGGCTGCCGTTCGTGGGAACCGCCGACGGCCGACTTTCCGAGACGGCCGCGAAATTCGCGCACTCGCCGCAGTTCGGCGCGGCCGATGTGTGGAGCTACCTCGACGATCGGGACGCGGCGCGGGCTTTCGTCGCCGCGTTGCGGCCGGCGGTGGCCGGCCACCATGTCGTGTACGTGGCGGCGCCGTCGACGCTGGCGCCGCAACCGACGGAATGGCTGTTGGAAACTTTCCATCCCGGGGTGCCGCGCCCGGTCTTTGCCGGTCGTTCGGTGCCGATCGATGTGACGCCCGCGCTCGATCTGCTGGATTTCCAGGCAAAATTCGTTTTCGAGGTACGGGCATGAGGCCGCCCTGGAGTCAGGCGAACGACATCACCGTCACCGGCGTGCGGGCCGTGGTCACCGCCCCCGAGGGGGTCAACCTCGTGGTGGTCCGGATCGACACCTCCTCGCCGGGGCTCTACGGCCTGGGCTGCGCCACCTTCACCCAGCGTTTCGCCGCGGTCGTGGCCGCCCTCGAGTCGCACGTGGCGCCGCTGCTGATCGGCGAGCCTATTTCGAACATTTCCGAAATATCCCGTATGTTGCACTTTTCGTCATATTGGCGGGCGGGGCCGGTGTTGAACAGCGCTCTGTCCGGGGTGGACATGGCGCTGTGGGACATTCTGGGCAAACGGGCCGGGATGCCCATCTACGAGCTGCTCGGCGGCCGGCTGCGCGGCGACGTTCCGGTCTACCTGCACGCCTCCGGCGCGACCATCCCGGAAACCCTCGATCACGCGGAGGCGCTCCTCGGCGCCGGCTTCTCCCACGTACGGCTGCAGACGGGCCAACCGGGCCTCGGCACGTACGGCGCTCCCGGCCGGCCCGGCGGCTATCCCCGGGCGCCGTACCCCGACGGCTGGAGCGTCCAGCATTACCTCGCCCAGACGCCGCGCCTGTTCGCCGCCGCCCGCGACCGCCTCGGCGACGACGTCGAGCTGCTGCACGACGTACACAGCCGGCTCTCCCCGAAGCAGGCCGTGGTGCTGGCCCGCTCGCTCGAGCCGTACCGGCTGTTCTTCCTCGAGGACCCGATCGCGCCCGAGCAGTACGACCACCTTCCTTCGGTGCGCGCGGCCTCGCCCGTACCCATCGCCTGTGGTGAACTGACCACCTCGGTCGCCGAGGCGGCGCGCCTGGTCTCCACCGGCGGGGTGGATCTGCTGCGCTGCCACATCTCGGCGATCGGCGGGCTGACCCCCGCCCGGAAGCTGGCCGACCTGTGCGAGCTGTCCGGAGTGCAGACGGCCTGGCACGCCCCGGCCGACGTCTCCCCCATCGGCGCGGCCGCCAACCTTGCGCTCGACCTGACCAGTCCGGCGTTCGGCATCCAGGAGGGCCACATCTATCCCGACGTGGTTCACGAGATCTTCCCCGGCACTCCCGTTGTCGAGGCCGGCTATGCCCGGCCGTCCACGGCCCCCGGCTGGGGTATCGACCTCGACGAGAAGCTCGCGGCCGTCCATCCACCGGTGTTCGGCGCCCACGAGAGCTGGACCGCCACGGTCCGCCGCCCCGACGGCGCCATCGAGGCCCCCTGACCCGCCGCAACTCACCGTTGACGAGTTGCTGCGCACTGGGTGGCGCGCACTCTGATGAGTAGGCGCGCGGCCCGCGGCAACTCATCAAAGCTGAAATGTCGCACCGCGGGCGATGCCCCCAGCCGCGGGCGTTCGAGGCGTACCTTCGATGACATGAGCGTGCGGTGGTGGTCGATCGAGGTGCGCGATGGCGTCCTCCCCGCGATGCGGTGGAAGGACGGATACGGTGAGGCCCTCCTGGAGGCGGCCGTCACCAATGGCGCCCGCAAGTGGGAGTGGACCGTGATTCCCGGCGGCGTCGTCCTGGAGGTGGCGTTCCGCGAGAGCGACGAGTGGGATCGTTTCCGTTCCCTGCCCGTCGTGACCGCGGCCCTCGATGCGACGCCCGACCCGGTCAACGGCCTCTACGTCTACCCGGGCCGGGGCGGCAGCGCCTCCGCCCGCTCCCCCAAGCGGAAGCCGCGCCCCACCGGCGCCGGCGCCGCGGCCATCCCGATCCCCGTAGAGCCGCCGCCCGTGGCTCGGCTGGCCGTCGCCGCCCCGCCCGCCGAGCCCCTGGTCGCCGAGCCGATCGGCCACCAGACCCTGGAGCCCGCCGCCTGACGCCCGCGATGCGGAGCACCGCCCTGCTCAAGGCCGGCGCTCCGCATGAAGACGCCCCCGGCCGGGTATTCCCCGGTCATGGCAGAGCCGCTGGGCACTCTCACCCCGTTGAGCGAGACCGGCCAGACCGTCGCCGACCCCGCGCAGGATGTCCGCGGCCGGGCCGTGATCGACAGCGCCGGTGAGAAGGTGGGCACCGTCGCCGATCTGCTGGTCGACGCCGACACGGTCCGGTTCCTGAGCGTCGAGCACGGCGGCATCCTCGGCTTCGGCGCCACCACGTCCTTCATCCCGGTGGACGCGATCGAGCGGGTCACCGACGACGAGGTACACGTGGCCTCCGCGAAGGACCGCATCGCCGGGGCTCCCCGCTACGACCCCGATCTGGCCGACCAGAAGCCCTATTACGAGGACCTGTACGGCTACTACGGTTACCCGCCGTACTGGACGCCCGGCTACTTCTATCCCGGCTTCCCGCCTCGTTGACCCCGCTCGGTGAGGGCGACCGTCAGTCCAGGGATCGCGAGAGCCCGGGTCAATCGGTGTGCGGGAGGCGCCCGGCCGGCACGACGCCGAGGCGGCCCTTCTGGAAGTCTTCGAACGCCTGGGCCAGTTCCTCCTTCGTGTTCATCACGAACGGCCCGTAGTGCGCCACCGGCTCCCGGATCGGACGCCCGCCCATCACGAACAGCTCCATCGCGGGAATGTTCGAGTCCTGCGTGGCGTCGGCCGTCACCCGGATCGCGTCGCCGGCGCCGAAGGCCGACAACTGCCCGATCTGGATCGGCCGCCGCTCGACGCCGACCGTTCCGCGCCCGGCGAGCACGTAGACCAGCGCGTTGTAGTCCTCCTGCCACGGCAGGTCGAGCTGCGCGCCGGGCTGCAGCGTCACGTGCGCCAGGTTGATCGGCGTGAAAGTCGAGCCGGGGCCGTCGTGCCCGGCGATCGAGCCGGCGATGATGCGGATCAGGCTGCCGCCGTCGGGCGTGGTGATCAGCGCGGACTCGCGGCCGCGGATGTCCTGGTACTTCGGGGTGATCATCTTGGCGGCGCGCGGGAGGTTGACCCACAGCTGCAGGCCGTGGAAGAGGCCGCCGGAGGTCACCAGGTGCTCGGGCGGCGCCTCGATGTGCAGGATGCCCTGGCCGGCCGTCATCCACTGGGTGTCGCCGTTGGTGATCGTGCCGCCGCCGCCCAGCGAGTCCTGGTGGTCCATGATCCCGTCGATCATGTAGGTGACGGTCTCGAAGCCGCGGTGCGGGTGCCACGGCGTGCCCTTCGGCTCGCCCGGCGCGTAGTCGACCTCGCCCATCTGGTCGAGGTGGATGAAGGGGTCGAGCTCGTTCAGCGGCACCCCGGCGAAGGCGCGGCGCACCGGAAAGCCTTCGCCCTCGTAGCCCGAGGGCGCAGTGGTGAGCCGGCGGACCGGGCGGAAGTTGGCGCCGGCAATAGTGGACAGGCGGGGCAGGACGAGCACATCGTCGACGGTGATGGCGGGCATCTCAGGCCTTCCTTACTTTGTCGAAAACCCGGGCGATGACTTCGAGCTCGTCGGGTTCGAGGCGGTCGATGAAGCGGTCCCGCACGGTGACCAGGTGCAGCGGGGCGGCGGACTCCAGCGCGGTCATCCCCTCGTCGGTGAGCACGGCTTCCTGGCCGCGCCCGTCCTCGGGACAGGGCTGCTTGAGGACGAGGCCGCGCTTGACCATCGAGTTGATCTGGTACGTGATGCGGCTCGGCGAGAACACCAGGCGGCCCGCCAGCTCGCCCATGCGCAGCCGGCGGCCGGGCGCCTCGGAGAGGACGACCATGACGTGGTAGTCGTTCATGCTCAGGCCGGTCTGGGCGCGCAGGTCATCTTCCAGATGGGTGTGCAGCGCCCACGAGGTCTCGATGAACGTGCGCCACGCACGCTGTTGGTCGTCGGTCAGCGGTTCGGCCATGGCGAAACTCTAACTCTTTCAAATCTTAAATAACAAGGTACCGTGGGTCACGAGGCGCCGCGGACGCGGTCCATCAGCGCCACGAACGCCGCCGGCTGATCGAACATTGACCGATGACCCGCGTTCTTGAGCGTGACGAGCTCCTTGCGGGGCGCCTTCAGCGCCGCGTTCCACAGACCGAGCTCGCGTACGCGTGACGGCACCTCACGGTCACCGGCGACAAAATAGACGGGTACGGCCAAAGCGGGCACCTGGGTCTTGAAGTCGACCGATCGCACCCGCGGGTAGTAGGCGTCGAACGCATCGAGGAAGCCCGACACCACGTGGATCTTGTCGAGCGTGCCGAGCTCGGGCGCCTCCGCGTTCTCGATCAGCGCGTCGCCGTTCTCCGACCCGTACACCCGATCTTCGTTGAGGATCATCGGCTCGTACCCGTAGATGTTGGCGTAGGGCGGCGGGCCGACCTGCGTGAGCCGCGCGACCAGCGCGGCGTCCCCCTTCGCCCGCGCCCACGCGAGCGTGTCGTCATACTGCGTCCGGTCGCTGGCGGTCGGATTCGCGACCTGCCCGACACCGACATAAGCCGCAAAATACCCAGGGTTTTCCTGTACGGCGAGAGTCGCCCCGATCGTGCCGCCCGAATGCGCGACCAGGAAGACCTTGTCGCGGCGGAATCTGTTCAGCAGGTACTCGGTGGCCCCGAGGACGTTGCGGGTTTCGTTCTCCACCGTGAAAGTCGGCGTCGGGTCGAGCGCGCCGAACGACCGTGCCCCGCCCCGCCTGTCCATGGTCACCACGATGAACCGCTGCTCCAGCGCGCCCAGCCGCTCGCGCATCGCGCGCAGTTCCGACCCGCCCGGCGAGCCGGGGACGAACAGCAGGATCGGGAGGTCGGTGCGAGCGCCCCTGATCATGAGACCGAGCTTCCCCGCGTACGTGAGCTCGGAGATGCCGCCGTTGATCGGCGCGACGCGCCCCGGGATCGCGACCGCCACCCCGATCGCGACCACCACGACGGCCAGCACGCCCGTCACGAAGCGGCCCACCCACCGCCAGGGGCTGCGGCTGCGCCGCGTCGATCCCGCGCCGTAGGCCGCGGCGACGCCCATCGGCAGCAGCGTGAGCAGCGCCTCGAAGCCGCGCCCGACGATCAGCGCGAGAATTCCCAGGTCGGTGGGGCGCGGGTAGTCGACGGTCGGGCCCGAGAACCCCACCCGCGTGACCTCGGCCGCGACCAGGAACAGCAGCGGCGCCAGCAGAATCGCCCAGCGCGACCGGTAGTAGCGCCCCGCGAACGCCCCCACCGCGATGCTGCCCAGCATGATCGCGGCGGCCTCGATCGGGAAGATTGGCCCACGCGGCCGCCAGAAGGCCACGAGCACACCCCAGACCAGCGCCGGAAGCAACCCCACGCCGCGGACCATGGTGGGACGTTAGTGCAAAATCGACGCGGCCCGCTGCCCCCGGGCGGCTAACGTGCGTGCCATGAATGCTCGCCTCGCCGGCCCCGATGACGCTGACGAGCTGGTGCGCCTACGTGCCGTGATGTTGCGGTCCCTGCATTCCGCATCGTGGGACGACGACTGGCACAAGCCGGCCCGTTCGGCGCTCGCGTCGCGCCTCGCCGCCGACCCGGACGGCGCCGGACGAGGTGCCGCGACGATGGCGGCCTTCGTCGTGGACCGCCCCGACGGCCCGGGCCTGGCATCGTGCGCCCTGGGCGTGATCGAACAGCGGCTGGGCGGCCCCGGCAACCCCGACGGCCGCAGCGGCTACATCTTCAGCGTCGCGACGGACGAGGACATGCGGCGGCGCGGCTTCTCCCGGCTGTGCGTGAGCGCGCTGCTCGACTGGTTCCGCGCTCAGGACATCCGCAAGGTCGACCTGCGCGCATCGGTGGAAGGCGAGCCGCTGTACCGGTCGCTGGGCTTCGAGCGCACCCACGACCCGGCGATGCGCCTGCATTTCAAGGTTTAGAGCCGTCGCGGGTGGGGCTGTCCCGGCATTTCGGGAGCGGGCCGGATATCACCATTGTCGACGGCGGCCAATCGGGGGTGAGATTGGCATGCTCGAAGTCGGTTCTGGGCTTACCGCCGGATTCTTTGGGGTGGAATAATTCTGGGGTGCGGCAGATGGAGTTCTTCACCAGGTCCCAGCTAGCGGAAATGCGTGATCCGACCCGGGCGCGCCGTTATTCGCCGGCGCGTGAAGAGTTCCGTCGCGTGCATGCCCGGCAGCGCGCGTGGGGGCTTGTCGAGCGGCACGCGCGTAAGCTGCGCCGGCTGCACGGCGGTGACGACGGTTCACCCTTGACGGCAGCCGAGCGGCGGCTCTGGTCGGGTCGCGCGGGCACACCCGGGCAACCAGCGGCGCCGGTAGCGCCGCCCGCCCCGGCCGAGCAGGTCACACGGCCCGCGCCCACCGAACAAGCCGCGCCCGCCCCGGCCGAGCAGGCCACACGGCCCGCGCCCACCGAACAAGCCGCGCCCGCCCCGGCCGAGCAGGCCACACGGCCGGCACCCACCGAACAAGCCGCGCCGGCCGCGGGCGGGCAGATGGTCTCCGCCCGGCCAGGGCCGAATCTCTCGGCGCAGCTGTGGGTTACGGGCCGGCCGCAGCGGGTCGTTCCGGAACGACCGTCACCGTGGCCCGGTCACGCGTACACGCCGACCAAAACCGCGGACCGACCAAGACCGCACGCCATTCGACCCGCGGCGCCTGCCGTATTCCGCCGTCGTGCGTGCCATTCCGTCAGCGGTGTGTTTGTGTCATTCTGCCGCAGCGGCAAACACCATTCTAGAGCCTCCCCACCGACGACGGCGAATACCGATCACGTCGGCGGGCGAAATCGGCGCCGACCGCAGCGGAGACTTGCGCCGTCCGCGACCCGTCGCGGTCTGGCGCAGCTCGGTCTCAGGTGGTGAAGGGAATCAGGACGGGCCTGCCCGATGCCCACTGTCCGGCGATGTGGCGCAGGAGAACGCCGAGATCGGCGCGCTGAGCCGGACCGCCGCCGGACGCTGATTGAGCACCGGATCCTCGCGGATCGCGGTCACGGTCGCCGGGCGGCTTCCGCAGGCGCCCTGCGCGGAGGACTCGGCCTTGTCCGCCAGCGAGGAGAGCACGGCCGCGACCAGCAACGCGCTCACCAGAATCGGTCCCGCCACGACGTCCGCCCGGTGCTCGGTTGGCGCTGGTTAGATGGAGCCGGTGAGCAACCCATGGGATGAGGAGTTCGCCCCCTCGGCCGCGGCCCGCAACACGTTGCGCTGGGCGCTCGAGATGGGCGCGACGACGCTGGGCGAGGCGTACGACATGCTCGAGCAGTTGGAGCTCAGCAACGACGTTCCCGAGGTGCTGGGTCACGACGACACGGTCGAGGGCGTGCGGGAGGAACTCGAGTTCGGCATCGAGGCCGCCGGCCCCGACACTGCGCTGACGACTCTGCTCTAGCTAGATCACCGCAGGAAGTCGAGGAGGATCGGGTTCAGCAGGTCGGGGCGTTCCATGCTCGGCAGGTGGCCGGCCCACGGCAGGTCCAGGCGGGTGGCCGACGGCAGCACCGTGGCCAGGTGGTCGGCCACGGCCCGGAAGTCGGGGAGGTCGTGGGCGCCGGTGACGAGCAGCGTCCGCGCGGTCACGTCCGCAAGGTCGTACTCGTGCCGGGTCTGCGGCGGCTCCTCGGGGACGGCCATCTGGATGTCGAACACGTGACGCTGCATCGCTCGTACGGAAGAACGGGTTTGATCTGTTGCTTCCGGGCCCACCCACAGGGACACGTTGAGATCCACGGCGCCGTCGATGTCGCCCGCCTCGAGCAGGGCGTTCTCGCGTTCCCAGAAGGAACGCAGCTCGGGGCCGGGGTCGAGGCCGCGCATCGCGGTGCAGAGCAGGATCAGGGCGGTCACGCGACCGGGAAAGCGGGCAGCGATCTCCTGCGCGACCCCGCCTCCGCCCGAGGCGCCGATGATCGCGAAGCGGTCGGCGCCCAGGTCGTCGAGCAGGGCGAGCACGTCGTCGGCGTCGCTGTAGAGGGCGGTGGGCAGCGGGGTGTCGCCGTAGCCGCGCAGGTCGCAGCGGATCGACCGGAAGCCGGCCCCGGTCAGCGCGGGAATCTGCGGATCCCACATGCGGCGATCGACCACGGTCGAATGCAGCAGCAGGACGGCCGGGCCTTCGCCGGTCGCATCATGGGCAAGAGTCACGCCGACGAAGGTAGCCCCTGCGGGCGCGGCGACTGATCTAGGCTGTCCGGCATGGGACAGATCGAGCGCTTCGCCGACCTGGTGGTCCGGGCCGGGGTCAACGTGCAGCCGGGGCAGGGTGTCGTGCTCGACACCGACACCGCGCATCTGGAGATCGCCCGGGCGGTGGTCGAGGCCGCCTATCGGGCCGGCGCCGGCTGGGTCGAGACCATCTGGAGCGACGGGCCGATGCAGCGGTCGGCGGTCGACCACCTCAGCGTCGAGCAGTTGTCGCGGAGCCGGCCGTGGGCGCTCACCCGGATCGAGGAGTGGGCGGCCGAGGGCGCGGCGTCGATCGCGCTGGTCGGCGACTCGAACCCGCACCTGTTCGACGGCGCCGACCCGGCCAAGGTCGCGGCGCGGCGCTCGGACGAGGCGCAGGCCCGGCGGCGGTCGTTGTTCGGGCGGATGCGCTGGAGCGTGGTGGCCGCGCCGAACCCGGGCTGGGCCGAGCAGATCTTCGGTGAGCCCGACCTGGATCGGCTGTGGGTGGCGGTCGGCACGGCGATGCGCCTCGACTCGCCCGATCCGGCGGCCGAGTGGCAGCAGCGGTCGGCGACGCTGGCGGCGCGTGCCCGGCAGCTGGACGCGCTGGAGCTGACCGAGGTCCGCTACGCGGGCGAGGGCACCGATCTGACGGTGGGGCTGCCGGCGAACGCGCGGTGGACCGGCGGCGGCATGATCGACGCGGATGGCATCGCGTACATGCCGAACATCCCGACCGAGGAGGTCTTCACCAGCCCCGATCGCCGGCGCGCCGACGGCACGATCCGGGTGACCAAGCCCATGGTGATCCTCGGTCAACTGGTCACCGGCCTCAAGGTCACCTTCAAGGACGGCAAGATCATTGACGCGTACGCCGATGAGGGCGCCGACGTCGTGCGGGCGCAGATCGCCACGGATGACGGTTCGTCCCGGCTCGGTGAGGTGTCGCTGGTCGATCGCGACAGCCGGATAGCGAAGGCCGGCATCGTCTTCCGGAACACCCTCTTCGACGAGAACGCGGGCTGCCACGTGGCGTGGGGCCAGAGCTTCCCGTTCGCGGTCGAGGGCGGGATGGCTCTTTCGGAGGACGAGCGGGCCGGGCTCGGGCTGAACGTGTCGGCCGTGCACACCGATGTGGTGATCGGCGGGGACGGGATCACCGTCACCGGGACGGGCCCCAAGGGCACCGTCGAGATCATCCGCGATGACGAGTGGGTGCTCTGAGCGCTCATGCGGGTGCTGGTGCTCGGCGGGACCGGGTTCGTCGGGCGGACGATCGTCGAACGCCTGCTCGCGGACGGGCACGAGCCGGTGCTGTTCAACCGGGGGCACAACGCCTCGCTGTTCCCGGGGGTGGAGCAGCTGGTAGGCGATCGGTACGCCGGGGACTTCGGCGCGCTGAAGGACGGCGCATGGGACTCGGCCGTGGCCGTCACGTCGTATCTGCCGCGCGATGTGGCGGGGGCGATGGACGCGGTGGGCGACCGGGTCGGAACTGCCCGGGGATCCGCAGCAGCCGATTCAACTGGTCGACTCGCGGGATCTGGCGCGGTTGGTGGTCACTCTGCTGGCAGCGGATCGTGGCGGCGCATTCACCGCGGCGGCCCCTACAACCGACTTCTCTGGACTTATCGGGGTTTGTGCGGAGGCGGCGGGGACGGCGGTGGAGATCGTGCCGGTTCCCTCGCGGGGGCGGTTTCCGCTGGTGCGCGAGCGAGAGGTCTGGCCTACCCTGCATCGCGTGCCGGCGCCGGAGATGGGGCCGGTCACGCCGCTGCTGACCACCGCGCGAGAGGTGCTGGCGTGGGATCGCGCCGCGCGGGAAACGCCGGATCGCTGAGAGCATGACGCCATGGCGGCCTACGACGAGATAGCCGACTGGTACGAGACCGAATTCCTCCCGAACAGCACGCCCGGCGACCCGATCGGCATCCGGGCCGCGATCGGCGCCCTGCTCGGGCCGGGGCGAGGGCCGGTCCTCGAGCTCGGATGCGGCACCGGTGTGCATGCCGGGCAGCTTGCCGGGCTGGGATGGACGCCCCTCGGGGTCGACCTGTCGACGGGCATGTTGACGTACGCGAAAGAACGTTTGCCGGTCGCCCAGGGTGACGCCACGCGCCTGCCGGTTCGTGACGCCGCGCTCGGCGCGGTTGTGGCGATCATGGTGCACACCGATATGCCGGACTACCCGGCGGTGTTGCGCGAGGCCGCCCGGATCCTGCGCCCGGGCGGCACGTTCGTCCACGTCGGAGTGCATCCGGCGTTCTGTGGTGGTTTCGCGGACCGCAGCGATCCGGCGGCGGTGGTGATCCGGCCGGGGTACGTCGACGGTCACTGGACGAAGGATTCGTGGACCACGCAGGGCGTACGCAATCGGGTCGGCGCCACCCACTACCCGTTGCCCGCGCTGCTGGGGTCGTTTCTCGCCGCCGGGTTCGCGCTTCGCGACTTTCACGAGGGTGGCGCGCCGGTGCCGACGACGCTGTCGATCAGGGCGGTCAGATCATGAAGAGCATCGCGCCGGCGCCCACGAGGACGATCAGCAGGACCGCGATGAGCAGGCCCTTCTCGGCGGCAGCGGCGGCGGCAGCGCCGGCCGCGGCAGTCGCGATCGCGGCGGTGGTGGCAGAGTCGGCGGGCGTGGTCGTGAGCGGCTCGCTGCTCATGGGCTGATCCCTCCGGGAGTTGCTTCCAGAGTGCGGGGGTCGGTCAAGGGGCATACCGTGAGGGCTTCGTCGACCTCAGAAGGGCTGCGTTGGTGGACTGGTTCCTCAGTACGCAGGAGCGCGGCAACCCGAACTCCTCCATACCCACGTGGTGCGCGGGAAACGCGGCCGAACCGCTTATTCACGGAATAACGTATTTTGACCGCCTGGCGAGCGAGGTGGACAGCCTCCAAGAGGGTGACCACCTCTTCTTCACCGACTGGCGCGGCGACCCGGACGAGCGGCTGCGCGACGACGGGCCGACCGTTGCCTCCCTCTTCGCGGCCGCCGCCAAACGTGGGGTGGTCGTCAAGGGGCTGCTGTGGCGGTCTCATCTGGACAAGCTCGCGTACAGCGAGCAGGAGAACCGCAACCTCGGCGACGAGGTGCGGGCGGCCGGCGGTGAGGTTCTGCTGGATCAGCGGGTGCGGCGGGGCGGCTCGCATCATCAGAAGCTGATCGTCATCCGTCGCCCCGGCTCTCCCGAGCAAGATGTCGCTTTTGTCGGCGGCATCGACCTGTGCCACAGCCGTCGGGACGGCCCGCTGCATCTGGGCGATCCGCAAGCCGTGCGGATGTCCGGAAAATATGGTAAAAATCCCCCGTGGCACGACGTGCAGCTCGCCCTGCGCGGGCCGGTGGTCGGCGCGCTCGACCTGACCTTCCGCGAGCGATGGAACGACACGGCCCCGCTCGACCAGCACGGCCCGATCTCGACGATCATGGACCGCCTCAAACACGCCGACGAGCATGCCGACCGGCTCCCGCCACAGCCGCCCGACCCGGCGCCATGCGGCACCCTGAATGTCCAAGTTCTACGGACATATCCGGCTATGCGGCCGAGGTACGCGTTCGCACCGCACGGTGAGCGCACGATCGCCCGCGCCTACACCAAGGCGATCCGCAAGGCCCGGCACCTGATCTACCTGGAAGATCAGTACCTCTGGTCGACCGAGGTGGCCCGCCTGTTCGCCGAGGCCCTGCGCGCCACCCCGACGCTGCACCTGGTCGCGGTGGTCCCCCGTCACCCCGATGTGGATGGTCGCCTGGCGCTGCCACCCAATGAGATCGGCCGCGAGCAGGCGATCTCGCTGTGTCACATGGCCGCGCCCGACCGCGTCCACGTCTTCGACCTCGAGAACCACGAGGGCACGCCGGTCTACGTGCACGCCAAGGTCTGCGTCATCGACGACACATGGTGCAGCGTGGGAAGCGACAACTTCAACCGTCGCTCGTGGACCCACGACAGCGAGATCTCGTGCGCGATCCTCGACGAGACCCTCGACGACCGCGCGCCCACCGGCGAGGCACGGCATTTCGCCCGCGAGCTGCGCCTGCGCTTGATGCGTGAGCACCTCGACCGCGACCCGGCCGACGACGATGACCTGGTGGACACGGTCTCGGCGGTGCGGGCGATCACCTCGACGGCCGATCGACTGCGCGCCTGGAGCGACGACGGCCGCGGGTCGCCTCGCCCGCCGGGCCGCGTGTTCCCCCACTCGCCCGAGCGCCTGCCGTGGCATCAGCGGCTCTGGTCGCTGCCGGCCTACCGCCTCTTCTACGACCCGGACGGCCGCCCGTGGCGGTTCAAGAAACAAAACACCTTTTAAACCATTTCTCCGTACGAGGACCGCAGAATCCCCCCGCCGTGCCACGCGACGTCCCTGCAACACCGGTTCCACTGCCGCGACCGCCGGGCGGTGAGTGGGTGGTCAAAGGCCGAGCACCCGGCGGGCGTCGGCCATCACCGCCGGTGAGGCCACCGGCGCCCACGTCGGGAACACCGACCGGAAGTAGTCCCCGGCCTTGGCCGCGATCTCCGGCGACCGCTCGTACACGTCGAGCTCGTTGACGATGCTCAGATCGGCGAAGGCGCGCACCCCGCCCGGCGCCGGTGACTCGCTGTGGCCGGTGAAACGGCTCCAGATCAGCCCGGTGGCGGGCAGGGCACGCCAGGTGCGTCCCCGGTCGCAGCCGCCGTAGCGGTACACCAGCTCTTCCGCCTCGGCGCCGATCAGCTCGCGCAGCACGTGACGATGCGCGACGCCGAGCAGGCTAGTGGGGAAGCCGTCCGTGCCGTAGGCCGCGTGCGTCAGCGCGGCCAGGCACTCGGCGGCAGAAGCGCCGTGGCCGGCCAGCCGATCGGCCACGCGGCCCAGGTGCTCGTAGAGCGAGCCCCCGGCATGCGGGATCGACTCGGCGCCCCGCGCGCACAGCCACCGCAGCACAGCCTCGGTCATGACAACTCCCATGCGTCCGGCGCCCAGATCGGCGCGTCCGGGTCGCCGGTCAGGGTGCACGACACCCGCCAGGCCTGCATCGGCGGCCGGCCGGCCGAGATCCACCGATCGAGGATGATCGCGGCCGGCTCGACCTGGTCGGACGAGCCGGCCGCGTGGATGCTCCCATCCGGGAAGATCACGGCGCCGCCGGTGCGGTTCTCGTCCAGCAGAGCCAGGCAGCCCTGTTCGCGCCCGGCGACGGCCACGTGGGAGGCCCGGCGGTTCCAGGCGCCGGCGGCGTACCAGAGGTCGCGGTACTGGATCTCGCCGAGGGGTGGGTCGAAGCGCGGCGGCATGACCGGCAGGAGGTCGGTCAGCGGCCCGGCCGGGAACGGGAACGCTCCGGGGTGGTCGGCGGTGAGCGGCCCCGCGGCCAGCATGAATCCCGACGGGCAGACCGGGGTGCCGGTGACCGGGCCCTCGGGCGGGCCGGAGACGACGAGGACCGGGTGGGTGCCGGCGTGCTTCACCGGGGCGAGCACGAAACCGCCCGGCGCCAGCTGCGAGAGCCACTGTGGAGAGACGCCGCCGATGCCGACCGTCACGATCACCCGGTCGAAGCGGTCGCCGGAACTGCCCGCGTAGCCGTCGCCGTGCTCGACGCGTACGTGTGAGATGCCTGCCCTTGCCAACGCCGTGCGTGCCCGGACCGCGACGTCCTCCTGCACGTCGATGCTGGTGATCGTCGCCCCGAGCGAAGCGAGAAGGGCGGCGTTGTAGCCGGTGCCCGCGCCGATCTCGAGAATGTGCTGGCCGGGGGCCACCCGCAGCGCGACGATCATGATGGCCATCAGTGACGGCTGGCTCGACGAGCTGACCGGGATCTTGTTGTCGACCTTGGTGACCAGCACGTCGTCGCTGTAGACGGTGGCGAGGTACTCGGGGTCGGCGGGGCACACCCAGGTGCCGTCGCGGCGCTGGAAGCCGTCGGGCACGAACGCCTCGCGGGGCACGCTCGCGAACGCCGCCGCAAGATCCGGCGGGAGGTCGGCGCCACCCCGCCGGATCTGCTCGAGATAGTCCCCGCGCCGGCCGGTCATCCGTCAACGATAGAGGTGGCGACGGCCGCGGACAGGCAGGCCGGGACATCGTCGGCGTGATAGGGCCATTCGGAGGGCTCGATGGCGTCCAGGAAGGCGGCGTAGGTCACGGCCGCGCGACGCCGCCGGGCCGCCCACCTCGGTGTAGGGAGCCCGGCGGGGGTGCGGCGCGAGATCGACGTCGACGGGAAGCAGTCCGGCGGGCGGGTCGGCGGTCTCGGCCAGGTAGGTCACCTCGCGGCCGTCGGCGTGCAGCATCCGCAGCACCTGCCATCGCTCGTCGGCGAAATCCCCCACTTCCTGCCGCCACGGCGTCGGCGCCTCGAACGGCGGCAGGGGGCCCAGCAGCTTTCCCGCGGGGTCGACGAGGACCAAAGTCACGATGCGCGTCACGCCCACAGTGTGACGTCTAAGGTCGGTGGCATGGTCGATCTCGTGGTGCGGTCCCGCCGGGCCGTCGTCGGTGGCGCGGAACGTCCCGCCGCCGTGGCCGTGACCGGTTCGCGGATCGAGTCGGTCTCGGCCTACGACGCGACGATCGAGGCCGCCGAGGACGTCGATCTCGGTGACACGGCCCTGCTGCCCGGGCTGGTCGACACCCACGTGCACGTGAACGAGCCGGGCCGTACGGAATGGGAGGGTTTCGCCACCGCCACCCGGGCCGCCGCGGCCGGCGGGGTCACCACGATCATCGACATGCCGCTGAACAGCCTGCCGCCGACCGTGGACGTCGAGGCGCTGCGGATCAAGCAGGCGGCGGCCGCGGGGAAGATCCACGTCGACGTGGGCTTCTGGGGCGGCGCGATCCCGGGGAACGCCGCGGCGCTGCCCGGCCTGCACGACGCGGGGGTATTCGGGTTCAAGGCGTTCCTGGCCGACTCGGGCGTTCCCGAGTTCCCGCCGGTCTCCCCGGCCGAGCTGGCTCTTTCGTTGAAGGCCGTGGACGCGCTGTTCGTGGTGCACGCGGAGGATCCCGGCCATCTCCGGGACGCCGCGTCGTCGGCCGCGTACGCCGACTTTCTCGCCTCCCGGCCGGCCGCGGCCGAGGACGCCGCGATCGCCACGGCGATCGACGCCGCCCGCGCCACCGGCCAGCGCGTTCACATCCTGCATCTTTCGGCGGCCGGCGCGCTAACGCTCATCGCGGCGGCACAGGCCGAGGGTGTACGCGTCACCGCCGAGACCTGTCCGCACTACCTGACGCTCGACGCCGCGCAGATCCCGGACGGCGCCACCGAGTTCAAGTGCTGCCCGCCGATCCGGGACGCAGCGAACGCCGACGCGCTGTGGCGGGCGCTCACGGACGGGCTGATCACGTGCGTGGTCAGCGATCATTCGCCGTGCACGCCCGAGCTCAAGCGGCGCGACACCGGCGACTTCGCGGCGGCCTGGGGCGGAATCGCGTCGGTGCAACTGGGGCTGCCGGTGATCTGGACGGCGGCCCGCGACCGTGGTCACCGGCTGGCCGACGTGGTGGAGTGGATGGCCCGGCGCCCGGCCGACCTGGTCGGGCTGGCGGCCAAGGGCCGCATCGCGCCGGGCGCGGACGCCGATCTGGTCGCGTTCGACCCCGACGCGACCTTCGAGGTCGACCCGAGCCGGCTGCATCACCGCAACCCGGTCACGCCGTACGCCGGGAAGGTGTTGCGGGGAGTGGTTCGCACGACCTGGCTGCGCGGACGCAGGGTGACCACCGATCAGGCCGGCGGCCGTTTCCTCATGCGAGAGGGGTAGCACGATGGAGGAGTTCAGCACCCGCACCGACCTCGCCTCGCGGGCGCTCGGCGGCGGCGTCGTGTTCGCCAACGACGAGTTCTTCGCGGCCGCGGACCACTTGGTGCTGCCGTCGGCGCCGACCTTCTCGCCGCGCACGTTCGACCAGAAGGGCCAGGTGTACGACGGCTGGGAGACCCGCCGGCGGCGCACTGCCGGGCACGACGTGGCGATCGTGCGGCTGGGCGCGCCGGGGGTGATCCACGGCGTCGACGTCGACACCGCGTTCTTCGTCGGCAACTACCCCACGCACGCGTCGATCGATGCGCTGGCCATCGACGGCTATCCGGCGCCGGCCGCGTTGCAGGCCGCCACGTGGGTGCCGATCGTGCCGAAGTCGTCGCTCGACGGGGACACGCGCAACCCGTTCCCGGTCGGCGACCGCCGCCGGTTCACCCACGTGCGGCTGACGATCCATCCGGACGGCGGGGTGGCGCGGCTGCGGGTGCACGGCGACGTGGTGCCCGATCCGGCGATGCTGCCGTCCGTCTTCGACGTGGCCGCGATCGCCGCCGGCGGCCGGGTCTCCGGGTGCAGCAACATGTTCTTCGGCCGGCCGCACAACATGCTGATGCCGGGGCTGGCGCAGCACATGGGCGACGGCTGGGAGACGGCCCGGCGCCGCGCCGACGGCAACGAATGGGTCGAGGTAAACCTGGCCGCGCCATCGCAGATCGAATTCGTCGACCTCGACACCAGCCACTTCAAGGGGAACGCGCCGGGCGCGGCCTCGGTGCTCGGCTCCCTCGACGGCGGGGAATGGTTCGAGGTGCTGCCGCGGGTCGCGCTCAGTCCCGACACGCCGCACCGGTTCGCGGTGACGCCGGGGCGGCAGGTCGATCGGGTGCGGCTCGACATCCTTCCCGACGGCGGGATGGCGCGGTTGCGGGTGATCGGGCGGCCCGACCGGAGCTATCTCGAGGAGAGATTCCGCTCGGCGGTCGAGCGCCGCCCGCGATGACCGCGGGCGGCGCCCTCGTTCAGACCACTGCCGCCGTCCTGCGCACGGGCGCGTCCCAATCGATGCGGTAGCGCTGCTCGACGCCGACCGTCTTCTCCGGCTTCATGGCGATCTTCAGGAAGATCGGCATGATGACCGGCATCAACGCCTTCGCGACCAGGCCCGGCGCCTTGGTGTGGTTGATCTTCGCGGCCCGGGAGGCGACCCGCTCGACCCGTGCGCGGCGCAGCCCCTCGTAGGTCGCGAACGCCTCCGGCACGTCGAGCTCGCGCAGGCAGCGGGCCAGCTCGACGGCGCTTTCGATCGACAATGACGCGCCCTGGCCCGAGCTGTTGGACGGCGCGTGCACCGCGTCGCCGACCAGCACCATCCGGCCCCGGTGCCAGCGCGGCACCGGCGGCATGATGTACAGCGCGCCGTTGACCTGAAGCGCCTCCGGCGCGAGGCCGCGCACCAGGGCGCCGCCCGGATCGTCCTCGCCGTAGACCTCCACCAGCTTGCGCAGCCACTGGTCGGGTGGGGTCTGGCGGGCCTCCCGGACGGTCAGCGGGCGCTTGGCCGGCAGGTTCACGCCGAAGGTCGTGCCGCCCTTCGACGGCCAGTACAGGTAGTAGCCGCGCTTGCCGAAGGCGAACGTCATGGTTCCCGGCTCCTCGGCCACCTCGGCCCGGGAGACGCCCTCGAACGCCAGCATGCCCGTGTAGCGCGGGCCCGGCGCTTCGGGGTCGATCAGCCGCCGCACGGTCGAGTGCACGCCGTCCGCGCCGATCAGCACGTCGGCGGTGACGCTCGATCCGTCGGCGAACTTCGCGGTGGCGCCGGCGGCGTCCTCCCGTACGGAAACCAGCTTTTTGCCGTGCTCGATGCGGACGCCGTCGGCAGCGGCCCGGTCGTGCAGGATCCGATGGAGATCGCTGCGGCGCACCACCTGCAGCGGCTCGACCCCCGACAGGCCCGGAAGCGGGACCCGCTTGCCGTTCACCGACATCACCTGCCGGTAGGCCGGGTCGGCGACCTGCCGCACCTGGTCACCCGCCCCCACGATGTCGAGGGCGGCCACGCCGTTGGGCGCCAGCGCGATCGTTCCGCCCAGACCCTCGGCCGGGCTCGGATAGCTTTCGTAGACGGTCCCCGCGATGCCGGCTCGGTGCAGCGCCAGGGCCGCCACCGGGCCCGCGATGCCGCCGCCGATGATCGCTGCCGTGCGCACACGCTTGCTCATTGCTCCTCCTGGTGGTTGACGTGCACGACCTCATGCGGCCGTGCTCGATCGCCATGGGAGAAGGCCCCGGTATCCTCAAGGTGCCGCCTTCGGACGGGGTCATGCTCGCCATGGCTTGGTTCGAGGCCCGGTCCCGGCGGTTCCTGTTGCAGCAGGGCCGCCGGGACCGTTCTTACTTCCTCCTGCCGTACTGCTCGATGCTGCTGTCGGCGAGTTCCTGCATCTCGGCCGAGACCTCGCCCGTCTCGTGGTGTTTGCGCCACTCGTCGAGGCCGGGAAGCGTCTCGCCGGTGATCTCCTCGATCAGCGACCGCATCCAGGCCTCCTCGGCTCGCAGGATGGCCAGGTCGTACTCGATCTCGATCAGGAACAGCCGCGGCACGCGCGGCGAGTGCTCCTCGAGCGTGCTCTCGGCCTCGGCGATCTCGCGCCCGACCGCGGCGAGGCGCTGTTGCAGCAGCGTCACCACCTCGTCGGGCCCCAGCACCGCCATGACGCTCAGCCCGGCCCGGAAGCGCGGCAGCTCGGGCTCGGCGACCGAGAGCAGCTCGCGAGCCCAATCGATCAGCTCGGCGCGGCCCTCGTCGGTGATCCGGTAGACGGTCCGCTCGGGGCGACGGCCCTCGCGGCTGCTCTCCACCTCTTCCAGCAAGCCGTGCTTCGCCAGGTTGCGGACCACGGTGTAGAGGGAGCCCCACTTGATCTGGAGGTCGCGCTCCTTGCCCCAGCCGCGCAGGGCGCCGGCCATCTCGTAGGGGTGCATCTGCCGGAACGCGACGGTGGACAGCACGCCCAACGCCATCAGGTTCGCCACTCGGCGTCGCTTGGCCATGTCGCCCTCCTCCACGCTTTGCTCTGCTCACCTCTACGTGCTGCTCTGCTTACCTGGCTACTCGTGCACGAGTATACGCACGCGAGTAATCGTAGGGCAAGGCCGGCCGAGCGCGCGGGCCGGCCGATCGCGCGGGCCGGCCGATCGCGGGCCAACCGATGCGCAGGCCAGCCGAGCGCGCGGGCCAGCCGAGCGCGCGGGCCAGCCGAGCGCGCGGGCCAGCCGATGCGCGGGCCAGCCGATGCGCGGGCCAGCCGATGCGCGGGCCAGCCGATGGGCGGGCCGGACGTTGTCGCCGGCCCGGTGGCGGGCCGGGTCAGCGGGCCAGGAGCAGGAGATCGGATCGGGGGAGGCCGGCGTCGGTGAGGGCGCCGCAGTCGAGGCCCCGCAGGAGGAAACCGGCCAGCGCCCGGGCCGTGGCGGGCTCGTCGGCGATGCCGGAGTCCTGGCGGGCCAGGTAGCGGTGCAGGCGCTCCACCGCGGCGTCGCGGCCGTCGCGGAAGAAGGCGTAGGTCGCCGCGTAACGGGTCGGCAGTTGCGCTGGGTGAAGGTCCCAGCCCTGGTAGAAGCCCCTCTCCAGCGAGCGCCGCACCAGGCGGTGGTGCAGCTCCCACGCCGCCTGGATCTCGTCGGGGCCGCCGACCGGGAGGATGTTGGTGGAGCCGTCCGAGAGGCGGACCCCGGTCTGGGCGGCGGCGGCCTGCATGACGGCCTTCGCGTAGTCGGCCGCCGGATGCTCCATCGACTGGTAGGCGGCGGCAACGCCGGCGGCGGCGCTGTAGTCGTACGTTCCGTAGTGCAGGCCGGCGCATCGGCCGTCGGCGGCGGTGATCAGCCGGGCCACCGTGGCGGTCCCGTCGGCGCCCAGCACCGCGGCCGGCAACTCGATCTGGATCTCGAACCGGAGGGTGCCGGCGGCCAGGCCGTACGATCGCTCCAGCCTCTCGCAGAGCGTGACCATCGCGCTCACCTGATCGGTCCCGCTCACCTTGGGCAGCGTGGTGACGAAGGTGTCCTGATAGGACGAGAGGAACAGGTCGAGCGTGCGCAGGGCGCGCCGGCGGGTGGCTGCCTCGAACGATTTGATCCGGACGCCGACGAACGGCGGCACCGGGCCCTCGGTGAGGATCTTGGCGGCCCGGCGGACCGCCTCGTCCTCCTGGTCGTCCGGGCGGACGCCGTAGCCGTCCTCGAAATCGACGCGCAGGTCTTCGATCGGCTCGCGGGCCAGTTTGGCGCGCACGCCCTCGGCCGCCCACGGGAAATCTGCCATGGCTTCGATGGCGATCTCTCCCCACTCGCGGAAGCCGTCGAGCTTGTCGGCCGCGATATACACCGTGTGCACGGGCTGGCGGCCGGGCCGCTCCCCCGGGTAACGACACTTCAGGAACGCATCGTGAGCGGCCAGGCTGACATCGAGCTCTGCGTAGTCGTCGTTGGTCAACCGCATGTGGTCAGTCGATCGCGTCGTAGGCGGCCGTGGTGAGGAAGTCCGCGAAATCGTCCGCGAGGGCCACCCGCTCGAAGAGCTTCCGCGCGTCGTCGAACCGAGAGCTCGCCCAGACCTGGTCGCCGACCGCCTTGCGGATCGCCACCAGCTCCTCGTCCTCGATGCGGCCCACCAGATCGGCGGTGATCTCGGTGCCGTCGGGCAGGCGTACGGCGTTGTGGATCCACTGCCATACCTGCGATCGGGAGATCTCGGCGGTCGCCGCGTCCTCCATCAGGTTGTTGATCGCCACGGCGCCGTTGCCCCGCAGCCACGCCTCCAGGTACTGCAGCGCGACCGACACGTTGTTGCGCAGCCCGGCCTCGGTGACCGCTCCCCCGCCGACGTTCAGCAGGTCGGCCGCGGTGACGGAGACCTCGGGGCGCTGCTTGCCGAGCTGGTTCGGCCGGTCGCCGAGCACCCGGTCGAAGATCTCCTGGCAGACCGGCACCAGGTCGGGGTGCGCCACCCAGGATCCGTCGAAGCCGTCGCCGGCCTCGCGCTCCTTGTCCTCGCGGACCTTGGCCAGCGCCACCTCGTTGACCTGCGGGTCGCGCCGGCTCGGGATGAACGCCGCCATGCCACCCATCGCGAACGCGCCGCGCCGGTGACACGTCGAGACGAGCAGCTCGGTGTAGGCGCGCATGAACGGCGCGGTCATCGTGACGGCCGCCCGGTCGGGCAGGATCATGTTCGGGTTGTCCCGGAAGTACTTGATGATGCTGAACAGGTAGTCCCAGCGGCCCGCGTTCAGCCCCGAGATGTGCGGCCGCAGCGCGTGCAGGATCTCCTCCATCTCGAACGCCGCCGGAATGGTCTCGATCAGCACGGTCGCGCGGATCGTCCCGCGCGGGATGCCGAGCGTGTCCTGGGCGAAGTCGAAGACGTCGTTCCAGAGGGCGGCTTCCTTGTGCGATTCCATCTTGGGCAGATAGAAGTAGGGGCCGCTGCCGCGCGCGAGCAGCTCGGCCGCGTTGTGGAAGAAGTAGAGCCCGAAGTCGACCAGCGCGCCCACGGCCGGCTCGCCGTCCACCGGCAGGTGCCGCTCGTCGAGGTGCCAGCCCCGCGGGCGCATCACGATCGTCGGGTAGGGGCCGCCGCCGAGCTCGTATTTCTTCTGCTCGGTCTCGAGCGAGACGGTGCGCCGGATCGCATCGTAGAGGTTCTGCTGGCCGTCGACGACGTTCGACCAGTGCGGGGTGTTGGCGTCCTCGAGATCGGCCAGCCACACCTTGGCGCCCGAGTTCAACGCGTTGATCGTCATCTTCCGCTCGGTCGGCCCGGTGATCTCCACCCGGCGGTCCCGCAGATCGGCCGGCGCCTCGGGTGCGGACCACTCCGCCGCCCTGATGTCGGCGGTCTCCTCGAGAAACCCGAGCGTTCCGCCGGCCGCGATCTGCTCCCGCCGGGCTTTTCTCGCGGCGAGCAGCTCGTTGCGCCGCCCCCGGAAGCGCCGGTTCAGTTCGGCAACGAACGCCACAGCCTCATCAGAAAGGATCTCGGTCATCGCGACGGCTCCCCTCGGTGCGCCAACTCCCTCGTACCGTAATGGACCGGGCCGCTCCCCGCGCCTCGGATGAGTTGCACAGGGCGGGAGCCGCGCTACGGCGGCCGCCGGCACGCGGTCCGGCGTGTGCCGGCAGCCGCCGTAGGCGGGGTTCGGGCACGGCTGCGGTTGGGGGGCAGCCCGCAGCCGTACGATATATGGGGTTTTAGAAGGTTCCTGCGGTGTTGCACTTGGCGTGCTGGACCACGCAGTCCTTCACGCGGTGGCCGAGCGCCGACGGCTCCCAGACCATGAAGGCGTCGCCGTGCATCGAGCCGGCGTTGCCGGAGCTCAGCTTGAAGCCGGCCGACGAGCCGCTCGTCGGATAGCCGATCACGAAGGAGACCGACGGGATCGCGACCGGGAACTTGCCGGAGCACTGACCCTTGTTGTCGGCGGGGCCGACGTGCGACTTGTGGTCGGGGCTGTCCAGGTGGACGCCGTCCCAGCAGTCGGGGAAGGTCAGCTGGAAGGTCAGCTCGGCGGTCTTGGCGCAGACCGGCCAGTTGCCGTCGGCGCTGCGGCCGGCCTCGCCGCCCATGCCGGCGCACCAGAACTGGCCGTTGGCGCCCTTGGGGGTGGCGATCTGACGCTTCGCGTCCCCGGCGATCATGCGGAAGCCCTGCGGGAACGGGACGGTCCTGGTCGGGTCGGGCAGACGCGAGCCGTAGTAGACGGTGACGCCGTGCGGCTCGACGGGCTTGCCGTTCTCGTAGAGGGTCGGGATCCAGTACGCCGAGTGGTCCTCGATCGGCTTGCAGCTGGAGTCCTTGTTCGTGAGCAGCGTGCCGAGGGTCGTGGCGGCGTTGGTGCTCTTGTTGCCCATGAACGAGTGCATGTGCGACGCGCCCGGCATGTTCGGGAACACGATGGGGTCGTCGGCCAGGTCGTGGCTGATGGTGCAGGAGGCGTTGAACTCCGAGACGCGGACCGGGTTGTTGACGATCGCGCGCGGTGTCATCGCCTTGAACGCGGCCAGTTCGGTGGCCCATCTCGCCTGGTCGACGTCGACCCAGCCGGCGCCCGTCGCGGATGTCGTGGTGGGTGCGGCCGTGGTCGGTGCGGTCGTGCCCGGTGCCGAGGTGGCCGGCTTGGTCGTCGTCGGCGTGGGCTTTGTCGCCGGGGTCGGGGCCGTCGCCGCCGGCGTGGCGCCGAGGGTGAACCAGTTGACGTTCACGAAGTCTGATTTTTGCGGACTTTTCATGACCGCGTACAGCGTCTGCTTGCCGGCCGGCGGGGTCGTCATCGCGGCGGTCCTGGTGACCCACTTCTGCCAGCCGCCGGTCTTGGCGATCGGGAAGCTCGCGACCAGCGTGCCGTTCGGCTTGGCCAGGCGCAGCTCGACCGTGCCGGAGGCCGTGCTGTTCGAGGCGAGCCGGGTAGTCACCGTCGTGCCGATCTGGACGTTGTCGTAACGCATCCAGTCGCCGTCCTTGAGCCAGCCGACGTTGCGGCCGCCGTCCTTGTCGGAGGTCTTCTCGGTGCGCACGCCGTTCTGGGCGTTGTACGCCTCGGCCTGCAGGCGGCCGGGCACCTTGGTCTCGGCGGCGTCGGCGGTGGCGATGTAGACCCCGCTGGCGCCGAGGGCAACGGCGAGGGCGGAGGCCAGGATGAGTTGGGTGCGGCGGCGTCGCGAGCGCGGATTGCCGGGCGCGACATGAAGGGCATCGCTGCGCATTAATATCTACCTTTTCGATGACCGTGGTGGTATCCAGTCATCAGGGAGTATGCACAGGCCAGGGCTATGATTCAACGCGATTCAGAAGACTTTTGAATTGCCTTTTCAAAGGACGCTGGCAGTCGCCACGGCGACTTTGAATAACGCTTTTTATGAGTGGGCTACTTTAATTTTCGCTTAAGACAGAATACGACGGTGCGCGACCTCGGCGTCACGCTGCAGAGTCTCGGCGTCGGCGTGGACGAGCTCGCCGCGCTCGACGATCGGCGCACCCCCGACCAGGGAGAGCTCGACCGGGGCCGGCGGCCCGAAGACCAGCGCGGCCAGTTTGTCATCGATACCCTCGTGGGCGAGACCGTCGAGGCGCCACACCACGAGGTCGGCCAGCTTGCCGGGCTCGAGGGAGCCGAGATGGTCTTGCCGGCCGAGGCAGCGCGCGCCGCCCATGGTGCCCAGGCGCAGCGCCTCGCGCGCGGCCATCGCGGTCGGGCCGCCCCGGAGGCGCGCGGTGTAGAGCGCCTGACGCAGCTCGGCGCCGAGGTGCGAGACCTCCTGCGAGGCGGCGCCGTCGACGCCGAGCCCCACGGGGACGCCGTGGTTCAGCAGCTCGCGGACACGGGCCATGCCGGCGCCGAGGCGGGCGTTGGAGCTCGGGCAGTGCGCCACGCCGGTGCCGGTGGCGCCGAGCTTGGCGATCGCTTCGTCGTCGAGGTGGACGCCGTGTGCGAGCCAGACGTCGTCGCCGAGCCAGCCGACGCTTTCCGCGTACTCGACCGGGGTGCAGTTGAAATGCTTGCGGCAGAAGTCTTCCTCGTCGTCGGTCTCGGCGAGATGGGTATGCAGGCGGACGCCCTTGCGGCGGGCCAGCTCGGCGGCTTCTCTCATCAGCCGGGTGGTGACCGAGAACGGCGAGCAGGGCGCGACGGCGATCTGCAGCATCGCGCCGGGCGACGGGTCGTGCCAGCGATCGATGGCCCGCTCGGTGGCGGCGAGCGCCTCGTCGGTGGTCTCGACGATGTTGTCGGGCGGGAGGCCGCCGTCTTTCCGGCTGAGATCCATGGAGCCGCGGGTGGGATGGAAGCGCAGGCCGATACGGCGGGCGGCCTCGATCTCGGCCTCGAGAACGTCGCCGCCGTCGCGGGGGAAGACGTAGTGGTGGTCCATGCTGAGGGTGCAGCCGGAGAGGGCCAGCCGGCCGAGGCCGGCGCCGGCCGACGCGCCGACGATTCCCGCATCGAGACGGCCCCAGATCGGGTAGAGCGTCGTCAGCCAGCCGAAGAGGGTGTCGTCGAGGGCCAGGCCGCGGGTCGCCCACTGGTAGAGGTGGTGGTGGGTGTTGACCAGGCCCGGGGTGATCAGGCAGCCGCGGCCGTCGACCCGGCGAATGTCGTTCCCGCCCGCTGCCGGGCCGGCCCACTCGGTGGCCGGGCCCGCTCCGGTCGCGACGATGCGGCCGTCGTCGCCCACCACGACGTGGCCGTCGGGATGGTAGGTGTCGCTCGCGTCGACCGTGGCGACCGCGGCGTTCTCGATGACGATCACCGGTACCACTCCGCGAGCGCCGGGGGCGCGTCGTCGCGGGTCACGGTCCCCTCGATGAGGCCGTAGGGGCGGTCGCCCGCGATGAACACCTCGTTGTCGTTGGTCAGCTCGAACACCGACAGGTCGACCAGGTAGTGATGCTTGTTGGGCAGGGCCAGCCGGATCTCGGCGATCTCGGGGCGCTCGTGCAGCGTGTGGCTGCCCATCGAGAACAGGGTCTGCTGCAGCGAGAGGCTGTAGGTGTTGACGAACGCCTCGGTAAGCGATGTCAGGGCGCCCTCGAAGGAGGCCGCCCAGTCGCCGGTCTCGCCCAGATGGCGCCAGCCGGCGTCGACGGCGGTGGCCAGGATGCGGTCGTTGGTCTCGGGCAACGTCGTGTACCGGTCGCGGACGAAGCCGTGGAATTCCGACGCCGTGGTGTTGAGCAGGGTCATGCCGGTGACGCCGGAGACGACCTGCTCGCGCTCGGCCGTCGCGACCACCTCGGCGAGCCTGGTCCAGCCGCCCTGGCGGCGGAACGAGTGCGGGCCGAGACGATCCCAGCCGTACGCCTCGATCGCCACCCGCGCGGCGCGCACCTGTCCCTGTGTTCTCAGGAAATGGCGCGCCAGCAGCAGCCCGAACTCCTCCGGCTCGCCGACGCCGTGTTTCTTCGCGAACGCGTACACGGTGTTTTTCATGGTGTCGGTCGGCAGGACGCCGGCGTTGTCGCCGGTCAGGTGGGTCGCGGCCAGGTCGCCGGAGAGCGCGATGCTGACGTTGAGATCGGTCAGCGAGTGCGTCTCGCCGTCGCGGGTGACGCGCACCAGCCGCGTCTCGGCCTTGCCGTAACGATTGGGTCCGAGCACGATCGCCACGGTGTCAGCTCCCTCGGTAGGTGGTGTAGCCGAAATTGCTGAGCAGCAACGGCACGTGATAATTGCGCTCGGGGTCACGCACATGGAACGCGACGGTGACCTCGGGGAAGAAGCAGTCCTCGCCCAGGTAGGGCTCCACGTAGAAGAACAGCCGGTAACCGCCGGCCTGCCACTCGTGCATCGGCACCCGGTAGCGCAGGCGGCCGTCGCCGTCGGTGCGGCCCTCGCCGATCGTGCGCCAGCCTTCCGAGTCGCGTCGCTCGAGCCGCACGTAGACGTCGCGGGCCGGCTCGCCGGTGGCCGTGTCGAGAATGTGCGTCGAGATGCGGGCGTGGAACTCGGGCTGCGTGCCGTCGTCAGAGGGCATCGAGCACCCGCTCCAGCCGGAGCAACGCGATCTTGCGCAGCTCGTCCGCCACGATGGCCCGCTCGGTCGCCTCGTCGTTGCCCAGCCGCTCGCGAGCCGCGGCGAGAATCTCCTCCCCGGTCCGGCCACTGGCAAAGATCAAGAACACATGCCTGAACCGTTTCTCGTACGCCTGATTGGCGTCGACAAGCGCGGACGCGGTCAGCTCGTCGGCGCTCTGGGCGGCCGCGGACTGTTCCCGCCGCGACCAGGCCGCCTCCTTCGAGTCGCCGGCCGCGCGCTCCCCGATGCGCGGATGGGCATTCATGGCGACGCACACGTCGTCCCAGCTCAACTCGCGGGCCGCCGCGTCGGCCGCCGAGACGATCTCGGATCGCTCGCGATACGGCCGTTTCGCGATGATCGCGGCGCCCCACGCCGGCGCGGCGCAGCAGGCGAGGAGGTCTTCCTCGAGGCGAACGGCGGGCAGCGAATTGAAGACCTCGACCGCGTCCATCGGGCAACCCCCTCCTGTGTCGATCAGTCAAGCAGGCCCGGTCGTACGAGTGCAGACCTTTGCCCGGGAATTTACGAGCCTGTTCCCGGTTGCGAGTCACCCTGCCACGGGGGTCCGACAGTTTTGTCGGGCCCCTGCGCGAGGATGGTCCCGTGCTCATCTCCGACGCCTCGCTGCCCGATCTGCCCATCCGGTCCGTGCTGCCCGCCCTGCGCGAGTCACTGGCCACCGCGGGCGCATCGGTGCTGGTGGCGCCGCCCGGCACGGGTAAGACCACGCTTGTTCCGCTGGCTCTCGCCGGGCCGGCCGGGCGGGTAGTGGTCGCCGAGCCGCGCCGTCTCGCCGCGCGAGCCGCGGCCCGCCGCATGGCGTCCCTGCTGGGCGAGCGGGTGGGCGAGCGAGTGGGCTTTTCCGTGCGCGGCGAGCGCCGCGTCTCCCGCCGGACGATGGTCGAGGTCGTCACCACCGGGGTCCTCGTGCGGCGGCTCCAACGCGACCCCGAGCTCGCCGGCACGGCCGTCGTGATGATCGACGAGTGTCACGAACGGCACCTCGACACCGACCTGGCGCTGGCGTTCTCGCTCGAGGTACGCGCGACGCTGCGCCCCGATCTGGGTCTGGTGGCGGCCTCGGCGACGATCGACACCACGGTCCTGGGCGACGTGCCGGTGGTCAGCGCGTCGGCGCGACTGTTCCCCGTCGAGGCGCACTGGGCGCCACCGACCGTCCCGATCAGCCCACCGCTCGGGCTGCGGGTCGATCCTCGGCTGCTCGACCACGTGGCGGCGACGGTGCGCCGGGCCCTGGCCGAGGGCGACGGCGACGTGCTCGTCTTCCTGCCCGGAGCAGGCGAGATCGACAAGGTCGCCGCCCGGCTCGGTGGCGCCGGGGTCGACGTCATCGCGCTGCACGGCCGGCAGCCGTCGTCCATTCAGGACGCGGCGCTGCGACCCGCGACCCGGCGACGAGTCGTGCTGGCCACCGCGGTGGCCGAGAGCAGTCTGACGGTGCCCGGTGTCCGGGCTGTGGTCGATGCGGGCCTCGCCCGGGTGCCGCGGATGGATCACGCCCGCGGGCTCGGTGCGCTGGTCACTGTGCCGGTGTCGCGGGCCGCGGCCACCCAGAGGGCCGGCCGTGCGGGTCGCGAGGCGCCCGGGCGGGTCTACCGCTGCTGGTCGGAAGCGCAGCACGCGCGCCTGCCGGCCCAGCCCGAGCCCGAGATCGCGGCCGCCGACCTGACGGGGTTCGCCCTCGACCTGGCGTTGTGGGGCCATCCCGACGGGAGCGGGCTGGCGCTGCCCGATCGGCCGCCGGCCGGCGCCCTGCAGACGGCGGTGGCCACGCTGCGCGACCTCGGCGCGGTCGACGATTCCGGCCGCATCACCGCGCGGGGCCGCGCCCTGGCCGACGCCGGCCTCCATCCGCGCTTGGCCCGCGCCCTGCTCGACGGCGCCCCGGTAGTCGGCGATCGCCGGGCGGCGGAGATCGTGGCGCTCCTCGACGACGACCGGGCTTCTTCCGACGATCTGGTCGTGGCCTGGCGGCGAGCCCGATCGGCCAACGACCCATCGTGGCGCACCGAGGTGCGGCGCTTGACGGCGGCGCTGAGCCGCTCCCCCGTCGACGATGTCGAGGTCCCCGACGTCACGGACGCCGCCTCCGCTCTCGGCGACGACGAGTCGGGGCTCGACGCGTCGGTCGATCCTGGCGGTGCTGGGCTTGATGCCGGCGGCCGGGGTGCGGGCCGAGCCGACGGCCGCCGGGATGCGGGGCGAGCCGACAGCGGCCGGGGTCCAGGGCGGGCCGACGGCCGGCGACTGCCCGACGATCTGGCGGCGGGGCTGATCGTGGCGATGGCCTATCCGGAGCGGGTGGCCCGGGTGCGGGAGGCCGGCGGGCGCGCCTACCTCATGGCGGGTGGCACCGAGGCCGAGCTCGCGCCGGGCAGCGGGCTCGCCGGGGTGGGCTGGCTCGCGGTGGCGGGCGCCGACCGGGCGGCGGGGGCACGCACGGCGCGGGTTCGGGCGGCGGCGCCGCTCGACGAGGCGACCGCGCGGGAGGCGGCCGGTGCGATGCTGTCCGAGTCGAACGAGATCGGGTGGGTGGACGGGGACGTGGTGGCGCGCACCGTGCAGCGGCTCGGGGCGATCACGCTGGCGGAACGGCGGATCGCGGAGCCCGCTCCGGCGCTGGTGCGCGCGGCGCTGCTGGAGGGGCTCCGGCGTGACGGGCTCGGCCTTTTGACCTGGAGCCGCGGAGCGGTCGAGTTACGGGAGCGACTGGCGTTCGCGCATGCGGCGCTCGGCGAGCCATGGCCCGACGTCACCGACGAGGCATTGCTCGATCGGGCCGACGAGTGGCTGGCGTTGGGCTCGGCGCGGCGGCGGGCCGATCTCGCGAAGCTCGACGTGACCGCCGGGCTGCGTCGCCTGCTGCCGTGGTCGGTGGCCGGGCGGCTCGACGAGGTCGCGCCGGAGCGGTTGCCCGTGCCGAGCGGGTCGCGGGTCCGGGTGGACTATTCGGACAGTGCGGCCCCGGTGCTCGCTGTGAAGGTGCAGGAGGCGTTCGGTTGGAAGGACGCGCCACGCCTCGCCGACGGGCGCGTGCCGGTGCTGCTGCACCTGCTCTCCCCGGCGGGGCGGCCGGTGGCGGTCACCCGCGATCTGGCGTCGTTCTGGCAGCAGGGATATCCCCAGGTCCGGGCCGAGCTTCGCGGCCGGTACCCGCGCCACCCCTGGCCCGAAGACCCCACCACCGCCGAACCGACCCGTCGCACCAACCCCCGCTCCCGCCGATGAGCCAATCCGCTCCGGCCGGCTGCCACACCGCGAGGCCAGGTGAATGGGCCGGCGACGGGTCAGGTGAGCTGCTGGAGGAAGGACGAGCCGGGCTGTGCGGGAATCGCCGGCGGCTTCAGGCGATGGAGCGGGCCCGGCTGGCCGAACAGATAACCCTGGCCCAGCGGGCAGCCCAGCTCCGACAGGCCCGCCGCCCGGGACACCGTCTCGATGCCCTCGGCCACCACCATGATGTCCAGCTCGTCGCAGATCGCGAGGACCGAGCGGCACAGGGCGCCGGCCCGCTCGGGGGCAACGTCCACATCGGTCAGTGTGGAGTCGAGCTTGACGATGTCCACGGGGAGGGAGTGCAGCTGGGCCAGGGCGTTGAAGCCGCTGCCGAAATCGTCCAGGGCGATGCGCGGGCCCAGGGCGCGCAGGCGGGTGGCGGCGGCCGCGGCGGCGGGGAGGTCGCCGATGCGGTAGGTCTCGGTGATTTCGATGACCAGGCGGGACGGCGGGAGCTTGTGGCGGGACAGGGCGGCCCGGACCGCTTCCTCGAGGCCCGACTGGCCGAGGCGGGCGGCGGACACGTTCACGTGCACGTCGATCGGGCGGCCGTAGACCAACGCCAACCGGGACCCGTCGGCGCATGCCTGGTCGAGCACGAAGTCGTCGATGGCGGCGACCTGGCCGGTGCGCTCGGCGACCGTCACGAAGACGTCGGGATGCACGGGGCCGCCGGCCGCGGGCAGGGTCCAGCGGGCCAGGGCCTCGACGGCGACCGTGGCGCCGTCGGTCAGGCGGACGATGGGCTGGTAGTAGACCTCGAAGCCCGAGGCGGCGGGGCGGCCGCCCGCGACCAGGGCCTGGGCCAGCAGGTGCGGGAGGTCGGCGTTCGGGCTTCCGTCGGCCGTGCCGGCGTAGCGGGCCAGGGCGCCCTTGCCGCGGCGCTTGCTCGAGTACATCGCGGCGTCGGCGCGGCGGAGCAGGGCGTCCGCCGAGAGGGGCTCGCCGGGCGCGGGGACCACCAGGCCGATGCTGGCGCCCACGCCGATGCGGTGGCCGTCGATGATGAACGGCTCGCGCAACGCTGCCAGCATCCGGTGGCCCAACGGCTCGGCCTCGGCCGGGCGGTGGTCGAGCACGACGGCGAACTCGTCGCCGCCGAGGCGGGCCACCAGGTCGTCGGGCGGGACGCAGCCCTGCAGGCGTTCGGCGATGGCGCGCAGCACGCGGTCGCCCATCGCGTGGCCGAAGCTGTCGTTGATGAGTTTGAAGTCGTCGAGGTCGGCGAAGAGCACCGCCAACGGCTTGCCGTGGTGGCGGTGGGCGTCGAGGGCGAGCACCAGGCGCTCGCGGAACAGGGCGCGGTTGGGCAGGCCGGTCAGCGGGTCGTGGTAGGCCTGATGGCGCAGGCGCTGCTGGCCCTCGGAGACGCGGTCGAGCAGCACGGTGTTGTCGACGATGGTGAACATCTGCCTCGCGACGACCAGGCCCAGACCCAGCCAGCCGAGGTACGCCTCGAACGGCGACAGCGGGTTGCCGGCGCCGGTGCTGATGGCGATCACGATGCCGGTGGCGGTGACCGGCACGTACGGAAGCAGAAGGTGCAGCCAGTCGCGTTCGGCGACGTCGGTGGCGGGGTCGGCGACGGGCCGGGGGTCGCTGATCGCGGCGAGCGCCACGAGGCCGCAGCCGAGCAGGTAGCCGGCGGACTCGAGGGGGCTGAGCGGGCCGTCGCCCAGACGCAGCAGCCGCAGTGTGTCGCTGACCGCGAAGGAAGCGAGCGCGAGCCCGGCCAGGTGCAGCGGTCGCCGGCCCGCCGGCGAGCCGGGCCGGGTGATCAGTAACAGCGTGGCCATGGTCAGGAGCAGAAGATCGGCGATCGGGTACGCGGCGACCATGCCGACCACCACGCCGTCCTGGCCCTCCCAGGCCACCCATGCGTCCGGCACCACCGACCAGGCCAGGGCCAGCAGCGAACCGGTGATCAGCACGCTGTCGATGAGCAGGGCGATCTGATCGCGGCGGGCCGAGGTCGGCACCGGTCGGGGGCGGGCGTAGGGCACGTTGAGCAGGGCGATGAACATGCAGACGGGCAGCGCGAGGAAGCCGATGTCGGCCACCGAGCCGACCGGCCGGCCGGGATCGGCCACGTCCTGCACGAACCACCAGAGGCGGACCGCCGACCAGCCGATCAGGCCGCCGCCGGCGAGGAGCCGCCATCGCCGCTGCACGCCCGTGCGCCGGCCGGCAGCCGAGAAGCACACCCAGGCGGCGGCCGCCCCCGCGACCGCCTGTGCGGCATCGTCGTACAGCCGCCAACCCCCGGCGCCGATCAGCTCGCCGAGCACCGTGGAACCCAGGACGAGCGTCAGCGTGACGAACAGTCGCGCTGTCATCCATTCACCATCCGCGAAATAGCCGCGGGACCCCCTTGCTCCGCGACCGGAGTAACCTACCGCAAGCGGCGGGTGATGGCCGAAACGATGAGGACTATTCACGACGGTGGAGACCATGTCTTCCGCCTCACGCGTCCTGCAACTCAAGGAAGGTCGTGAACAGCCCTCAGTCAGTCGGCGCTTGTCAGATCGGCGACAATGACCGTCACGTTGTCGGGGCCGCCGCCGCGCAGCGCGAGGTCGATGAGCCGCTCCGCGCACGACTTGGGGTCGGCGGCGGCGAGGATCTCCTGCTCGAGGGTCTCGTTGCTGACCACGGCGGTGAGACCGTCGCTGCAGAGCAGCCAGCGGTCGCCGGGCTCGGGCTCGACGATCACGTACGCGGGGCTGACCGGCTCGCCCTGCAGAACCCGGGTGACCACCGAGCGGCGCGGGTGGCCGGCCGCCTCCTCGGGCTTGATGAGCCCCTGGTCGACGAGCATCTGCACGTACGTGTCGTCCTTGGTCAGCTGGTTGAGCCGGCCGTCGCGAAGAAGGTATGCCCGGGAGTCGCCGACGTGTGCCATGGCGGCGCGGGTGCCCGAGAAGATGACCGCGGTGAGCGTGGTGCCCATGCCCTGCAGCTCGGGGTCGGCGACGACCTGCTCGGCGATCCGACCGTTGGCGACCTCGAGCGCCCGGTGCAGCGCGTCCATCTGATGGTCGTTGTCGATGGGCACGTCGAGAACGCTCATCGACTCGATCGCGAGGCGGCTGGCGAGATCGCCGGCGGCCATCCCGCCCATGCCGTCGGCGACGACGAGCAGGTGGTCACCGGCGTAGTAACAGTCCTCGTTGTTGCTGCGGACATGTCCTTGGTCGGTGACTGCCGCCCACCGGAGGTGCAAGGTCATGGCGTGCAGCTTCCCAGATCACCGCGAGCCTGTCTGCACGCGGGCGGCGGCGAGTCGCCAGAAAGGGCGCTCGGGCGGACGGAATTGCTGTTCAGCTGGGGTCCAGCGGACGGCCAAGACACCGTGGGTCAACCTCGCTGTCGCGGTGGGTGGGTGCGATCCAGGAGAGCGCCGACTCCTCGACCTGCCAGCCGCGCACGCTGACAGCGCTGTCGGGCGGCCGCACCGGCTCGGGGCAGAGGGTCTTGGAGCGCACCTGGTCGTTGGGGATGAAGACGACCTCGCCTTCGCTCTGCAACATGGTCGTCGAGGTGTCGTCGACCGAGATGAGCTGGCCGCGAACGACCTGCGTGCCGCCGGCGGACGAACCGGCCGCGGGGACGACCTCGACGGCGCTGTTCGGGAGCACCGGCGCGCGCAGGAAGAGCACGCCGACCGCGAGCGGGGCGACCAGCGCCGCGCCGACCGCGGGCCAATGGGTGACGAGCTGGGCCGACCAGGCCGGGACCGGCCCGGTCAGCAGCGGCCCGAGCAGCGGCGGCACGGCGAGCAGCAGCGCCGTGGTGGTCTCGCCGGCGCGCAGCGCGTCCACGATGCCGGGCCACACGAAGATCAGCACGAGAGCGCCGACGAGCACCGGCACGCCCACGGTGATCCAGAGCATGAGCCAGCGCTCGGCGCGGAACCGGAGCGTCGCGGTGACGCCGAGGATCGACACGACCAGCATGCCGAGCGTGGGCAGCAGCCGCAGCTGCCAGGTGAACGCGGCGAGCATGGTCGCGAGCAGCACCACCCAGTCGGGCATGCGCAGCGCGGTCACCGCGAGCAGCGACCGGCCGGCCTCGTCGGGCCGGCTGACGACCAGGATGCCGCCGAGCGCGCGGAGCACCAGGATCACCGCGGGCACCGTCCAGATCAGCGTGATGAACAGGGCGCTGATCATGCCGAGCGGGCTGATGTACTGCACCAGCAGCAGCATCGTAGGGAGGTCTTGACGGCTGAGGTACCACAACCTGAGGACCAGCAGGACCAGCGGGAACGCGGGCAGGACGGTGAGCAGCCAGTTGAGCTGGGCCCGCCGGCGCCGCGGCGGGATCGGTCCGCCCTTGACGAAGATGTCGGTCACGGGAAGGTGCCTTCCCAGGGCAGATCGCGGATGTCCGGCTTGGGCACGTCGGGCTGGGTCGCGATGGCGATCGGGGTCGTCCCGTTCTGGTCGACCTCGTCCTGGAGGTCGTTCTTGTAGGCCTGCTCCCAGCGGTCGTCCTTGGGGTCCTTGAGCGACCGGTAGAGCGTCAGGTCGACCAGCTTCTTGAGCGCGGCGTTCTCCCCGACGTTGACGCCCCACGCCTCGGTGGCGTCGAGGCCGAGGTCCCAGTGGTCGAACTCGCCGGGATAGCGGTCCTTGTAGCCGGCCAGGATCGCGGCGTCGGTGGTGACCGCCTCGACCTTGTGCTCGCGCAGGTCGGCGATGCACTCGCTGACCAGGTTCTTGCTGCGCATGATGACGCCGGCGTTCTCGGGGGCGGTGAGGCTGGTCGAGGTGGAGAGCGAGCACCCCTGTTTGCCTTTGAGATCGCCCAGCGTGGTGACCCGGGAATGCCCGCGCAGGGTCAGCACGGACTGTTCGGTGAACAGGTACGGCGCCGAGAACGTCACGCCGGCCATCTGCTCGCGGTCCTGCGTGATGCTGTAGCTGGCGATCACCATCTTGACCGGCACGCGGTTGCCCGCCGGGTCCGACGCCTGCATGCGCGCGCGATCTTCGCTCTGGATGCCGTAGAACTTGACCTCCGACCGCCGGAAGCCGAGATCTTCGGCGATCATGTAGGCGATGTCGACGTCGAACCCGCCCCAGGTCTGTTTGCGATTGTCGTAGAGCCCGACGCCGGGCTGGTCGTCCTTGATCCCGATGGTCAGCACGGGCCAGCTGTCGACCCCGGCCTGGTCGCGCAGGTCGGCCACCGACGGCGGACCGCCCACGAACACCTTCATGATGGCCAGCGCCAGGACGAGCACCAGGGCGAGGCCGAGCGCCGCCAGCCGGAAGGCGGCCAGGCTGAAGCGGGGCGGCGGGTTGAGCATCGGCTCGGGCTCGGGCGGCGGCAGCTGCCGGTCCACCGCCTCGCGCTCGGCGATGTCCTGCACCGCGATGTCCTCGGCCGTCCCCTCCGGACCGGGCGGCGTCCGGCGCCGCACCGGCCAAGCGAAACGGCTCGAATTCCCGTCGGTCATCGCCCCATGGTGCCGTATCCCGCAAAGAACCTAGAGGCGGGCTGCGACCACCACAGCGCTCTCGGCCGGCAACTCCACCCGATCGCGTTGCAGCACCACCCCGGGCGAGGTGGCGAGCAGCACCTTGCTCGGCACCGACCGCAGGCTGACGGTCTGCGGCGCCGGCGCCAGGTTGGCCGCGACGACGCACCCGCCGCGGCGGATCACCACGAACTGGTCGCCGTGCCAGACCTCGACCCGGGAAAGCCACGGATCCGACAAATCCGAATACTGCCGCCGGAGCGCGATCAACTGTTTGTAGCACGAGAGGATCTCGGCGTGGCCGGGCTTGCCCAGCTCGTCCCAGTCCAGTTTGGAGCGCTCGAACGTCGCCGGATCTTGCGGGTCGGGCACCTCGTCCGAGCTCCAGCCGTGCGCCGCGAACTCGCGCCGCCGGCCGGTGCGCACCGCGTCGGCCAGCTCGGGCTCGGGGTGGCTGGTGAAGAACTGCCACGGGCTGCTTGCCGCCCATTCCTCGCCCATGAACAGCATCGGCGTGAACGGCGCGGTGAGCAGCAGCGTCGCCCCGACCTTGAGCAGCCCCGGCGAGAGCAGCGCGGAGAGCCGGTCGCCGACCGCCCGGTTGCCGATCTGGTCGTGGTCCTGCAGGAATGCCACAAAGCGATGGCCTGGCGTTTTAGAAGAAACCGGCCGGCCGTGGCGCCGCTGCCGGAAGCTCGACCAGGTGCCCGCGTGGAAGAACGCGCCCTCGAGCACGGTCTGCAGGCAGTCGAGCGAGCCGAAGTCGCCGTAGTAGCCCTGCCGCTCGCCGGTGAGCAGCGTGTGCAGCGCGTGGTGCACGTCGTCGTCCCACTGCGCCTGCAGACCGAACCCGCCGGCCTCGCGCGGGGTGATCAGCTTCGGGTCGTTGAGGTCGGACTCGGCGATCAGCGAGAGCGGGCGGCCGAGGTGCGCCGAGAGCGACTCGACCTCGACCGCGAGCTGCTCGAGCAGGTTGACCGCGGAGTGGTCGACGAGCGCGTGCACGGCGTCGAGCCGCAGGCCGTCGACGTGGTAGTCGCGCAGCCACATCAGCACGTTGTCGGCGATGTAGCGGCGCACCTCGTCGGAGAGCGGCCCGTCCAGATTGATCGAGTCGCCCCACGGGTTCGAGCCGTGCTTGCTCAGATACGGCGCGAACATCGGGGCGTACGCGCCGCTGGGCCCGAAGTGGTTGTAGACCACGTCGAGGACCACGCCGAGGCCGCGGGCGTGGGCGGCATCGACGAAGCGCTTCAGGCCGTCCGGTCCGCCGTACGGGTCGTGCGGCGCATACCAGCAGACGCCGTCGTAGCCCCAGTTGTGCGAACCGTTGAACGCGTTGACCGGAAGCAGCTCGACCAGGTCGACACCCAGGTCGACGAGATGGTCCAGCCGATCGATGGCCGCGTCGAAGGTGCCGGCAGGGGTAAATGTTCCAATATGCAACTCGTACAACACAGAACCCGGTAGCTGCTTGCCGGTCCACGCCTGGTCGGTCCACGCGAAGGCGGAATGGTCGTAGACCCGGCTGGGCCCGTGGACGCCGGAAGGTTGCCAGGGTGAGCGAGGATCCGGCAGCGGCGAGTCCGCCCCTTCCAGAACGAACGCGTAGTCGGCGCCGGCGGAGACAGCCGGAAGATCTACCTGCCACCAACCGGAATCGTCGCGCTCCATCGCGCGCTCCTCCCCCGCCACCAGCAGCCTGACGGTTTTCTCGGGGACCCAGACTTCGAAGAGTGTCATTCTTTCACCAGCAGGGCGACGGGGTAAGCACGCAGCAGCTCGGCCACCGACAGGCGATTACCGCCGTAGCTGGTCCCGGTGAAGACTTCCGTCCAGCTGTTGCCGTCGAGTGACAGGGTGGTGTCGCCCCAGCCGCCGTGGCGTGACAATCCCACCGGCAGCCGGGTGGCGATGGTCACCGCGCCGCCGCGGTCGAAGGCCAGGCAGTGCTCGCCGACGCGGCCCTCGGCGTAGACCGGGCGATAGCCGGTGAACAGCTCCGGCCGCTGCCGGCGCAGGCGCAACGCGCGGCTGGTGACCAGCAGCTTGGCCGCGCCGCTCTCGTCGACCGGCGGCAGCCAGCCGTCGTCGAGGCGGGCCAGCAGCGCGCGCCGGGCCGCGAAGTCGACGGGACGCCGGTTGTCGGGGTCGACCAGCGAGAAATCCCAGAGCTCGCTGCCCTGGTAGACGTCGGGCACGCCGGGCATGGTCAGCTGCACGGCCTTCTGCCCGAGCGCGTTGGACCAGCCGGGCGGCGTGATCGATTCGACGAAACCGGCGACCTCGCGGTGCAGCGCCGGGTCGTCGTAGATCCGGTCGACCATCTCGCGCAGCAGCGCTTCGAAGCGCTCGTCGGGGCGCGTCCAGGTGGTCGAGGTGGCCGCTTCGCGAGCGGCCTTCACCGCGTACGCGTGCAGCCTCTCCCGCGAGATCGGCCACGCGCCCACCGCGGCCTGCCAGATCAGATGGGCCAGCGAGGGGTCCGGGAGCGGAGCGATCCGGACCCAGCGGCGCACCACCTCGGTCCAGTCCCCCGGCACCTCGGCCAGCACCGCCAGCCGCGCCCGCACGTCCTCGCTGCGCTTGGTGTCGTGGGTGGAGAGCGTGGTCATCGCCGCCGGCCAATCGCGCCGCCGCTCCTCGTTGAGCTCGTGGAACTCGTCGAGGGTGACGCCGAACTTGGCGGGATCGTTGCCGACCTCGTTGCGCGCGGTGAACCTGGTCCAGCGGTAGAACGCGGTGTCTTCGACGCCCTTGGCCATGACCGCGCCGGTGTACTGCTGGAAGCGCAGCGCGAGCTCGTCGGCCGGGTTGCGCAGGCGGGTGGTGAGCGCGTCGAGCACCGGGATCAGCTGCGGCCGCCGGCGACCGGCCTCGGCGCGCGCCTGCGCGAGATGGCGACCGCCCAGGGGCAGATAGGAGCGATAGACCGGAAAACAAGCGGCAAGTTCGGCCAGGGCGCGGGGTGCGGCCTCGATCTCGGGTACGAGACGGGCCAGGCGCCCGAGCTCGGCGGCGAACATCGTCGTCGCGGCGGTCAGCTTGGCCTCGTGCACTTGATCTTGCCAGGAGACCTCGCCGCCGGTCAGGTGATGTTGCAGGGTGTCGAAGAACGACTCGGTGGACGGGTCGACGAAGACGCCGCAGACCTCGGCGAGCGCGTCGTACCCGGTGGTGCCGGCGACCGGCCAGGGCGGCAGGTGCTCGCCGGGCTCGAGGATCTTCTCGACCACGAGCCAGGCGGCGGGGGCCGCGGTGTGCAGCCGGGTGAGGTATTCGCCGGGGTCGCGCAGGCCGTCGGGGTGGTCGACGCGGATGCCGTCGATCATGCCCTCGGCGTTCCACCGCAGGATCTCGGCGTGCGTGGCCTCGAGCACGGCCGGGTCCTCGACGCGCAGGCCGGCCAGGTCGGTGATCGAGAAGAAGCGGCGGTAGTTCAGCTCGGCGTCGCCGCGGGGCCAGGCGACCAGCTCGTAGTGCTGGCGGTCGTGGACCTCCCGAGGGGCGCCGTCGCCGGTGCCCTCGGCGATCGGGTAGCGCTTGTCGTAGTAGCGGAGCTCATCGCCCTCGACGGACAGTTTGTCCAATTCGTCCGGCGCATCCCCGAGCACGGGAAGCAGGATCCGGCCCCGCGACCAGTCGATGTCGTAGAAACCGGAAAACTCCGATTTCGGGCCGTTTTTCAGCACGTCCCACCATGTCGGGTTGGCGTGCGGCACGGCCACGCCCGCATGGTTGGGAACAATGTCCACCACGAGCCCAAGACCGGCCGCACGGAGGGTTTCGGACAAGTCAGACAAACCCGAAGAGCCGCCGAGGGCCGGATTGACGAACCGATGATCGACGACGTCGTAGCCGTGGGACGAACCGGGCACCGCGGTCAGGATCGGCGCCGTGTAGAGGTGGCTGACCCCGAGATCGGCCAGGTAGTCGGCGAGCGCCCCCGCCGCCGAGAGGGGGAAATCGGGACGGACCTGGACCCGATAGGTTCCAGAAGGACGGCCTTCAGTCCGGTCAAGGGCGGCGGCGGGGTGGTTGGACTGGGGCATCAGACCGTCCTGTCCAGCACGATTAGCGATCGGTCCGCCACCCAGATCTTGCTGCCGGCCTCGACGACCGACGGGCGATCCGGCGACGGCTCGGCGGTCTCGATGACCTTCTCCCACTTCTCGCCGTATTCGGCCGGGGGCGTGGCGAACTCGATGGGCGCGTCGTGCGCGTTGAAGAAGAGCAGGAACGACGAGTCGACGTGCCGCTGGCCGTACTGTCCGCGCTCGCGGATGCCCTCGCCGTTGACGAACAGCGCGACCGCCCGGCCGAAGTCGTTGCCCCAGTCGTCGCCGGCCATCTGCCGGCCGTCGGGGGTGAACCACTCGAGGTCGGGCAGCGGGTCGCCGCCGCCGCGGGCGGTCACCGGCAGCCCGGTGAAGAACCGCCGCCGCTGGAACACCTGGTGCCGGTGGCGGAACGCGGTGAGCCGCCGGGTGAACTCGAGCAGTTGCTCGTCGGCGTGCTCCCAGTCGATCCAGGAGATCTCGTTGTCCTGGCAGTAGGCGTTGTTGTTGCCCTGCTGGGTGCGGCCGAGCTCGTCGCCGTGCGAGATCATCGGCACGCCCTGCGACAGCATCAGCGTGGCCAGGAAGTTACGGCGTTGCTTGGATCGGAGCGCCAGCACCTGGGGATCGGAGGTCGGGCCCTCGATGCCGCAGTTCCACGACCGGTTGTGGCTCTCGCCGTCCCGGTTCTCCTCGCCGTTGGCGTCGTTGTGCTTGTCGTTGTACGCGACCAGGTCGCCCAGCGTGAACCCGTCGTGCGCGGTCACGAAGTTGATCGAGTGGAAGGGCTTGCGGCCGTCGTCCTGGTAGAGGTCAGCCGAGCCGGTGATCCGGGAGGCGAACTCGGCCAGCGTGGCCGGCTCGCCCCGCCAGAAGTCGCGGACCGTGTCGCGGTACTTGCCGTTCCACTCCGTCCAGTTCGGCGGGAAGTTGCCCACCTGGTAGCCGCCGGGGCCGACGTCCCACGGCTCGGCGATCAGCTTGACCTGACCGACCACCGGGTCCTGCTGCACCACCTCGAAGAACGTGGAGAGCCGGTCGACGTCGTAGAACTCGCGGGCGAGGGTGGAGGCGAGATCGAAGCGGAACCCGTCGACGTGCATCTCGGTGACCCAGTAGCGCAGCGAATCCATGATCAGCTGGAGGCTCTGCGGGCTGCGCACGTTGAGGCTGTTACCCGTTCCGGTGTAGTCCATGTAGAACTGCGGCTGATCGTCGACCAGGCGGTAATACGTACGATTGTCGATGCCCTTGAGCGACAGCGTCGGACCGAGATGGTTGCCCTCGGCGGTGTGGTTGTAGACGACGTCGAGGATGACCTCCATGCCCGCCTTGTGCAGGGCCTTGACCATCCCGCGGAATTCCTGGGTCTGCTGGCCGAGCGTGCCGGTCGAGGAATAGCCCTGGTAGGGGGCGAAGAAGCCGAGCGTGTTGTAGCCCCAGTAGTTGCGCAGGCCGAGGTCGTGCAGCCGGTTGTCGTGGACGAACTGGTGCACCGGCATGAGCTCGACCGCGGTCACGCCGAGGCTCTTGAGGTGCTCGATGATCGCCGGGTGGCCGATCGCCGAGTAACTGCCGCGCATGTCCTTGGGCACCTCGGGGTGCCGCTCGGTGAGGCCCTTGACGTGGGTCTCGTAGATCACCGAATGGTGGTACGGGATGTCGGGGCGCCGGTCGTTCCCCCAATCGAAGTACGGGTTCACCACCACGCCCTTGGCCATGTAGGGCGCCGAGTCGAGATCGGACATCCGGTCGGGGTTGCCGAGTTCGTACGCGTACAGCGACGGGTGCCACCGGATGTCGGCGTCGACCGCCCGCGCGTACGGGTCGAGCAGCAGCTTGTGCGGGTTGTAGCGCAACCCGCGCCCCGGCTCGTACGGGCCGTAGACGCGGTAGCCGTACCGCTGGCCCGGTTCGACGCCCGGCAGGTAGGCGTGCCAGACGAACGCGTCCTGCTCGTGCAGCTGGACCTTGCGCTCGTTTCCGGACGGGTCGAACAGGCACAGCTCGACCGCCTCGGCACCCTCGGAGAAGATCGCGAAGTTCGTGCCCGTGCCGTCGTACGTAGCACCCAACGGGTACCGGTGACCAGGCCAAACCTGCATGTCGTGCTCCCACCCTCGTCGGCGCCACGCAGTGTGCCCGCCGGCCGTCCGGCGTAATCCTGCGCGGCCGCGTCAGCGGTCATTGTCTCGGACGCGACCGGCAAACCGCCGCGCGACTGTCCGTTACCCGCAGATCGGGTCCTACTGCGCTCGCTTGGCCGAGTAGATGCTGAGGTTGGTATAGGCGGCCGAGAGCATCGGCGTCGTGACATCGTGCTTGGCGCCCTCGGCCACGAAGTCGCCGAGGATCGCGTCGGCCTCGACCGGCAGCCCCTGCATCATGTCCCGGTACATCGAGGACGTCATCGGCTCGGTGGTGGACAGGTTGCGCTGCACCACCGCGATCGCGCCCGCCCGCGGCGGGTGGCCGGCCGCGGTGGCGATCGCGATCGCCTCGGCCGCGACGCGGGCCCCGAAGTCGTGGCCGCCGGGCGCGGCGTTGATGTCGCCGACGCTCGCCCGCATCAGCGTGGTGGCCGCCGCCATGGTGGCCAGGAAGACCCATTTCTCCCACATGTCCTGCACGATCGTGTGCGATGGGTTGGAGTCGAACTCCTCGCCGGAGAGCGCGAAGGTCACCTCGGGGAGCCGCTCGTCCTCGCCATCGAGCGGGCCGTAGCCGATGCGGTGCAGGCCGCTCATCTGCACGACGTCGCCGTCGGCGTCGAGCGTCGCCAGGATCAGGCAGACGCCGCCCCAGGCCCGTTCCGGCCCGAACGCACCGACCAGCTCGTCGACGTGGCGCATGCCGTTGAGCAGCGGCACGATCACCGTGTGCGGGCCGATCGCCGACGCCATGTCGATGAGCGCCTGCTCGAGGGCGTAGCTCTTCACCGCGAGGACGACCAGGTCGTACTGGCCGTCCACGGTTTCCGCGGTGATCGTCCGCGGTCGGACGATGGTCTCGCCGTCCGGACTCTTGATCCGCAGTCCCCGGCCGTCGAGCACCGCCTTGCGGCCCGGCCGGACCAGGAAGGTGACGTCTTTGCCGGCTTGAGCCAGCCTGCCGCCGAAGTACCCGCCGGTCGCGCCGGCTCCTACGAAGAGTGTGCGCACCGTCTATCTATACCTAACCCAGGAGCTCATCCGTGAAGCACCAGCGCCACTTCTCGCCGGGTTCGTAGGAACGCATGACCGGATGGCCGGTCTGTTCGTGGTGGGCCGACATGTGCCGGCGCGGCGAGGAGTCGCAGCACGCCACCATTCCGCAGTCGAGGCACACGCGCAGGTGCACCCATCCGTGGGTGAACCCGCCGGCCACGCACTGCGGGCACCCGTCTTCGTACGCCGTCAGCGGGGCGGGCGAACCGGCCTCCGCCAGGTGCAGGCAGGTCAATCGTCACTCCGTTGCAACTGGGACTCTTCGAGGTCGAGCTCGCGCTGTGCGCGGGTCAGCACCTCCTCGGGGATCCGCCCCTCGTTCCGGGCGATCTTGAAGACGTGCCGTTCCGCTGTGATCATCTCGCGCCGCAGCCGACCGTACGCCGTCGAGGGGGTTTCCTGCTGCTGATTGCCGAGCCGTTCCCACGCGTTGTTGGACCGGCTGCCGATCAGTCCGCGCAGTCGCTCGACCACTTCGGCCGGCGCGCCGTCGGCCTTCTCCTCGAGCGCTTCGAGGGCCGCGCGGCTGGCCTGATACTGCACGCCGGCCTCGGCCAGCGCATCGGCCGAGGTGGTGTCCTGCCGCACATTGAGCCGCACCGCGAGCCACGGCAGCGTCGTGCCCTGCAGCAGCAGCGTGAAAACAATCACGGCGAACGCCACGAAGAGGAACAGGTCCTTGTTGGCGACGTCGTCGGGCAGCGACTGTGCGGCCGCGAGCGTGACCACGCCGCGCATGCCGGCCCAGGCGATCACCGTGGGCACGGCGAGCGGCGGCCGCTCCTCCCGCTCGCGGATCCGCGGAATCATCCGGACGAGGTACGTCGCCGGGTACATCCAGAGGAACCGCACCACCACCACGACGCCGATGACCGCGGCCGTCACGGCGATGGTCGTGCCCACATCGGTGGTGATGCCCTCGCCGATGCTGCGCAGCTGCAGCCCCACGATGAGGAAGACGACGCCCTCGAGCAGGAAGGTGATCAGCCGCCACACCGCGTCCATCTGCAGCCGGGAGGTCGGCGACAGCAGGTAGGGGATGCGGTGACCCAGGTAGAGCCCCGCGACCACCACGGCCACGACGCTGGAGCTGCGCAGTTCCTCGGCGACGATCACCACGACGAACGGGGTGAGCAGCGACACCGCGTCGTCCAGCAGCGGATCGAGGATCTTGCGGTGCAGCTTGGCGGCGATCACCGCGCCGGCCAGGCCGATCACCACGCCCACGCCGGCCTTGAGCCCGACCTGACCGACGATCGGCCAGAACCCGACCGCGCTGCCGGCCAGGGCGCCCGCCGCGATGCGCACCATCACCAGCGCGGTCGCGTCGTTGAGCAGGCTCTCGCCCTCGAGGATCGTCACCACGCGGCGCGGCAACCCCACCCGGCGGGCAATCGCGGTCGCGGAGACGGCGTCGGGTGGGGCGACAATCGCCCCGAGTGCGACACAGGCCGCGTACGGGACGCTGGGCAGCAGAACGTGCACGACGGTGCCCACGGCGAACGCGGTGACCAGCACCAGCCCCACCGCGAGCAGCAGGATCGGGCGGATCTGGCGGCGGAACGCCGGCACCGAGGTCTGCAGGGCCGCGACGTAGAGCAGCGGCGGCAGGATGCCGATCAGCACCAGCTCGGGCTCGAGGTGCGCCTCCGGGAAGCCCGGCACGAACGACAGGCCGAGGCCCGCCACCAACAGGACAAGTGGCGCCACGAAGCCCAGCCGGCGGGCCAGAGCGGCGCCGAGAACAGAGATCGCCACCAGCACGACCACGTCGACGATGCTCCCCATGCCGGGAAGCTTAGTCAGGCGATCGGTGATCAAAGATAAGCACTTCTACTCACGCCCGGGCCACGCCGGGTAGGGAAGGCTGTCGCGCATGAATGTGGGGATCACCGGGATCGCGTACGCCCTGCCGGCCCGCGAGGTGCCGACCGACGAGCTGCAGCGCAGCATCGCGGTGGCCAGCGGGCTGGCGCTGCCGCCGAGGATGTTCGAGCAGGCCACGGGCATCAAACGCCGCCGGATGGCGGCCGACGGGGAGTATGCCTCCGACCTGGCGATCGACGCGGCCACCAAGGTGCTGGCCGAGACCGGCACCGACCCGCTCGACCTCGACCTGCTGCTGTTCGCCAGCGCCACCCGCGACATGGCCGAGCCGGCCACCGCGCACGTGGTGCAGGCCGCGCTGGGCAGCCGGGCCCATGCGATGGACGTCACCAACGCCTGCAACAGCTTCCTCAACGGCATCGACCTGGCCCGCTCGATGATCCTGTCCGGCCGGGCGCGCCGCGCCCTCGTCGTGACCGGCGAGACGCCGACCCGGGCGATGCGGCCGCGGGTGGACGGCCTGGCCCAGGCGCGTACGGCGTTCGCCGGGTTCACGTTCGGCGACGCGGGCGCGGCCGTGCTGGTCGAGCCGGTCGCCACCGGCGGCATCGTCGACGTCGACACCGAGACGCACTCCGAGCACTGGTCCGCGGGCGGCATCTTCGGCGGCGGCTCCCGCCATCCGCGCGGCGACGAGCACACGTACTTCACCGGCGACGGCCACCGGCTGCGCCAGATCTTCGAGAAGATCGGGGCCGGGCTGATCGAGCGGGTCGCACTGCGCACCGGGCACGGCTGGGGCGACTACGCCAAGGTCCTGGTGCACCAGGTGACGCTCCCCTACCTCGAGCGCTTCGTCGAGGCCACCGGCGTGCCCCGCGACAAGCTCGAGGTCACCGTCGACCAGCTGGGCAACATGGCCTCGGCGACGCTCGGCGTGCAGCTGGCCCGGGTGCGGCCGTCGCTCGAGGCGGGCGACCGGGTGCTGCTGGTCGGCCTCGGCGGCGGCGTCAGCCTGATGACCATGGTCTGGGAGGTCTCGTGACCGCGGACACCGAGCCGGACGCCGGGCGGGACCCGCGCCCGCCGAGCCCGGCGAAGGCTGCGCCGCTGTGGGTGATCGTGCCGGCCTACAACGAGGCCGCCCGCATCGGCGACACCCTGCGGGCCCTCAGAACCCAGACCGACACCGACTTCACGCTGCTGGTGGTCGACAACGGCTCGACCGACGGCACGGCCGCGCTGGCCCGGTCGCTCGGCGCTCTGGTGCTGACCGAGCCCGAGAAGGGCGTCGGCTGCGCGGTCGACACCGGTTTCCGGTACGCGATCGCGCACGGCGCCGTGCACCTCGCCCGCACCGACGCCGACTGCCTGCCCGCGCCCGGCTGGGTGGCGGCCGCGCGCCGGGCCCTGGTCGAGGGCCGGGGCCTGGCCTGCGGGCGCATCGTGGCCCGCCGCGACGAGCACGGCCCGTTCGGCCGCGCGTTCTTCCGCCTGCTGGTGACGCTCGCCGCCGCGTTCGGCCGCCTGCGACCGGCCCACCGCGGCGGGGAGTATCTGGCGCCGTACCGGATGCACGCCGGCAACAACATGGCCATCACCGCCGCGCTCTACGTGGCGTGCGGCGGCATGCCGCGGCGGCCCTCCCCCACCGATCGCACGTTCCTCAACCGGGTGCGGCGCACCACCACGGCGATCGTGCACGCTCGCGACATGGTGGTGGCGAACTCGACCCGCCGTATCCGCGCCTACGGCGTCGTCGGCACGGCGAAGTGGTACCTGGATCGCGGCAGCGGTGCTCTCCCGGCGGACCCGCGCTGATGCTCGATCGCCTCATCGCCGGCCTCGATCCCGGCGACACCCGTCCCGCCCTGGCCGGCCGGGCCACGCGCGGCGACCTCGCCCGTCTCACGCACGGCCTCGCCGTGGCGCTGCATTCTCGCGGCCTCGTCGCCGGGGAGACGATCGGTTTGTGCGTACGGCCGGGACCACGTGCCCTGGCCGCCATGCTCGCGGCGTACCACCTGGGTCTGCGCATCGCGGTGCTGGACCCGACCGCCGGCCCCGACGTGCTCCGGGCCCGGCTCTCCCTCGCCGCGCCGCGGCTGATCCTCGCCGACGCCGCCGCCCAGGCGGTGGCCGGCTGGCTGGCGCCGCTGGCCCGCCGCGCCCACCTGGCGCTGCCCACGCTCGCGGCCCTCGCTCCCGTGATGACCGTGGGCCGCCGCCTGCCCGGCGCCCCGCCCGCGCTGCGCCCGCTCCCCGGTCCGCTGCCGGCCGCCTTCGACGGCGACGGCGACGCGGTGATCGTCTTCACCTCGGGCACGACGAGCCGGCCGCGGGCGGTGGTGCACACCCGGCGCTCGCTGTCGGCCGGGATGACGGCGGTCCGCGACCTGGTCCGCCCGGTCCCCGGCGTGCCCGTCCTCGGCGGGACGTTCTTCGTCCTGCTCCCGTCCCTGGCGAGTGGCGCGCCCGTGGCCCTTCCCTCCCGCCGCGACCTCGGCCGCCAGATCCGTTCCCTGTCGCCGCAGGCCACCTATCTGACGCCGCCGCAGCTCCGCGCCGCGCTGTCTTCCGGGGTCCGCTTCACCGGCCGCGTCTACAGCGGTTCCGCGCCGGTCAGCGCGGCCCTGCTGTCGGCGGTGCGGGCGGCCGGCGCCACCGAGGCCTGGGGTGTCTACGCGCTGACCGAGGTCTTCCCCGCCGCCGCGGTGGAATCAGCGGACAAATCCGGTTTCTCCGGCGAAGGGGATCTGGTCGGCGCGCCGCTCCCCGGAGTGACCGCGACGACCGGCCCGGACGGCCAGCTCCTGCTGTCGGGGCCCACCGCGGCCGATCGATACCTCGGTGAGGAGCCCTTCGACGCGGTGGCAACCGGCGACCTGGGCCGGCTCGAGAACGGGCGGGTGGTGCTGGGTGGCCGCATGAAGGACATGATCCTGCGGCGGGCCGAGAACATCTATCCGGGCCTGTACGAGCCGTCCCTGCACGTCCCGGGCGTCGAACTGGCCGTGCTGGTGGGCGTGCCGGCCGGCGACGGCGACGAGCGCGTGATCGCGGTGATCGAGCCGTCCCCCGGCGCGGACGAGACGCGGGTGCGGGCCGCCCTGCGCGACCCCCTCGCCCGGATGGGCGCGGCCCGGCCCGACCAGGTGCTCTTCGCCCGGATCCCGCTGACGGGCCGCTCGCGCAAGCCCGACCGCGAGGCCACCGCCCGGCTGGCGGCCCGCGCATGACCACTACCGCCTCGCTTGGCAGCCGACGCATGACCACCGCCGCCCGGTCGGCGGCCGGCGTATGACCGCGACCGCTCGCGCGCGGGACCGGCGCGTTTATCTGCTCAGCCATCCGGTGCTCTTCGCGCTGCTCGCGGCCCTTCGGGGCAAGCCCGTGCGGCGGCTGGGCCGCACGCTGGTGGTGCACGACCGGGAGGCCTATCTCGCGGCGCTCACCCGGATCCCGCTGGACCGCACGGCCGAGGGGACCACCGGCGGCGCGGTGGATCGGCTGGCGGGCGCCGGCGGGCTCTTCGACCAGCAGGGCGACCAGCACCGGCAGGCCCGCCGGGACGTCGCCGAACGGCTGGGCGCGGCCGGCGTCGAGCGGCTTCGCCCGGTCTGGACCCGCCTGCTCGACGAACGTCTCGCACCGCTCGCCGAGGGCGGCGCCGTCGACCTGGCGCCGCTGGCCGCCGAGATCGCCGGCGCCACGGCGGCGGCGCTGCTCGGCCTCGACGCCGACCCGTTCGAACTGGCCGCGGCGGCGCAGGAGGCGGGGGCGACGGCGGCCCGCGCGCACCTGCCGGGGCTGGGCCGCCGCCGCGCCGCCGCCCAGGCCGAGCGCGCGGCCGAGCGACTGCTCGCCCTGGTCACGCCCGCCGGAACGGCCGCCTGCCCAGTCGTCGGCGAGGGGGGCCCACCTGCGCGGGGCGACAGCCGGGCAGGTCACGGCGACGGTTCCGCCAGTCGGGGCGACGGCGGCCCCGCCGTCGAACGTGGGCGAGGCGACGCGGGGCTGGCGGCGACGCTCGCTGTGGCCGCCGTGAACACCACCGTCGCGGCGCTGCCCCGGGCCGCGGCCTGGGTCTGCGATGGCGGGCTCTGGGCGTACGCGCGCGAGGGCGTGCTCGTCGACGAACTGCTGCGCGTCACCTCGCCCACGCCGCTCCTGCCTCGCGTGGCCGCCGCCGGAGGCGAGATCGCCGACGGCTGCCCGGTGCGCGCCGGCGACCGTATGCTGCTGATCGCCCGGCACGCGGTGGACGCTCATCGCCGCGACCCGGATCCGGTGAATCCGGCGCCGGCCCGGATCTCGCAGCTTGTCTTCGGGGCGGGGACGCACGCCTGCCCGGGGGCGCGGCTCGCCCGGCGACAGCTCGGTGACCTGCTCGAAGCGCTCGCACCGCACCGGCCCGTCGTCGTGCGCGCCGGAGTCGATCGGCGGGCGGCGTTGCCGAGCTGGCGGACGCTGATCGTGCGAGCGACGGCGTGAAGATCGCGGGGGCGACGGCGTGAAGATCGCGGGGGCGACGGCGTGAAGATCGCGGGGGCGACGGCGTGAGGATCGCGATCACCGGGGCGAGCGGGTTCTGCGGTGGCGTCGTGGCACGGCTCGCTGCGGAACGCGGGGACGACGTGACCTGCCTCGGTCGTCGGCCGGGGCCGGTGGGGAAGCACGTCTTCTGGGACGCCACCCGAATAAATCCCGATATCTCCGGATGTGACGCGGTCGTGCACCTCGCGGCGGCCGTGGGGGATCCGCGGCCCGGGAACGCCACCGAGCGGGCGTTCCACACGGTCAACGTGGACGGGACCCAGCGGCTGGTCGAAGCCGCAAAAGGGGCTCCGATCGTCTGGGTGAGCAGCGCCTCGGTGTATCGGCCGGGACCCTATCGCGCCCCGTTGACCGAGGAACATCCCACCGACCGGCAGCACACCGCCTATGGCCGTACGAAATCATGGGGTGAGCGAATCGCCCTCGCTGCCGGCGCCGTCGTCCTGCGGCCTCGCGCCGTGTACGGCGAGGGTGACCCCCACCTGATGCCGCGGCTGCGGCGAATCGTGCGCGGCGGCCGCGCCTGGCTGCCCGGACCGGACGTGCCGCTGAGCCTGACCGCCGTGGAGAACCTGGCCTCCGCATGCCTGGCCGCGCTGGACTGGCCGGCCGGCGCCTACAACATCGCCGACGACGTGGTCTACCGGCGCGATCGGGCCGTCGGAAGCGTGCTCGGCGTGCCGGTGCGGCACGTGCCGCTGACGGTCGCCCGGGCCGCCGCGACGCTGCCGGGGCGGACGCTGACCCGCTACAGCGTCGACCAGGTCACCGACGGGATGGTGCTGGACATCGGCAAGGCCCTCGGCACGGGCTGGCGCCCGGAAACCAGGCTCACAGGGTGGTGACCACGCCCGAGCGCGCGACCGTCTCGGCCCGGGTGCCGTCGCGGCCGAGCTGCGTGGTGACCGCGTCGACCGAGAAGACGTAGTTCGTCTGCGCGTCGAGGCCGGTGACCGTGGCGGTGAGGTAGCCGCAGCCGGAGGCGGGCGTCATGACCGTCCAGCCGACGTCGCGCTGCCGGCCGGGGAGCACGTCCTGGGAGATCGCGGTGATGCGGTACTCGACCAGGTCGTTGCCGCCGTAGTTGTAGAACGTGACGGCGGCGCTGCCGGCGGCGCTGCCGGCGGCGGGGACGACCGTGGCGCCGGCGATGGCGTGCGCGGTGTCCGGCGGGCAGCCCGGGCTTCCGGTCGGCGTGGGGGTGGCGGTCGTCGACGCGACCGGCAGGAAGCCGGTCGGGAACGTGCTCGGCTTCGCGGTGTACCCGGAGGGTGCCGCGGACGGCGTGGCGCTGCCCTGCGACGTGATCACCCATGGTGACCCGCTCGGGCTCGGCGCCGCGGTCGCGGTCGTGCTCGACTTGCAGCCGCCCAGGGCCAGCGGCGCCAAGATCAACATGCCCAGCCAACGCATGCCCAGCCAACGACGGCGCACCGGCCCGCCTCCCCGTCTCGCTCCAGCGATGTCGGGGTTCAGATCGGCTTGCGGCTCGAGACGCTTAGGCGGGGCTGAAGTGTGCGCGGGCCCGCGCGGCGAGATCTTTGGTGGCGGCCGAGTTCACCCACGTGCCCAGCACCACGGACGCGCCCGGCACCATCTTGGCGAACATGCGGCGGGCCGCGTGGACCCCGGCCATCTGGCCGAGCCGGAAGCCGAGCTTGAGCATCACTCCGGTGAGCGGACGGTCGGCGACGTCGGTGAACATGCGGCTCGCCCGTTCCCGGCCGGCGGCGACGCCCAGCGCGAGGCGGGCGCCCTCGGCGGCCTTGTGCACCCGTTGCAGCACCAGGAGGTCGGTGGCGCGCTCGGTGGCGGCGGGGTCTTCGCCGTACGCGGCGGCGATGTGCAGCACCATGCGCGACTGGGTCCAGGCCAGGACGCCCAAGTCGAGCACCGCGCCGGGCAGGCCGGTCGCGCCCGAGACAGCGCCGGAGATGCGCGCGAGCGTGGTGAAGCGGCGGATGGCCAAAGCAGCGAGGGCGTCCGGGGAAACGCCGGGGCGGTCGAGTCGCATACGCTCGGCCCACTGGGCCGCCTCGGGCCCGAGGCGGCGGACCGCGTCGAGGGCGAGGTGCTCGGGCGCATACTGCGGGTCTGACTTCATGTGGGACCAGAGCGTGCCGGGGGGCGCGATGGTCTCCTGGATCGGATCTCTGACGGGGGTGGCGGCTTCGCTCATCAGATCTCTCCGTTGGGGGGATGGGAAGGGATCCTGATCCATTGTGGCGTGCACATGCACGTGCAGGCGAGGGGTGCAGATGATTTTGTATCCGCACTGAGATCTTGAGCACGGTTTTGCCGGAATGAACCCCGGCCTGCCGTTGTTACATCGGGTTACCCGCTTTTCTGCACAGGAGGTCCTCCACGTGCTCGACCCACACGAGCTCTATGAGTTGGCCGACGACCTGCCGGCGCTGGACGAGCCGGTGCTCGTCCAGGCGCTCACCGGGTTCGTCGACGCGGGCAGCGCGATCCAGCTGTTCCGCGAGAATCTGCTGGACAGCCTGGAGACCAGGGCCGTCGCGACCTTCGACCTCGACCAGCTGCTCGACTACCGCTCCCGCCGTCCCCCGATGATCTTCGTGGAGGACCACTGGGAGTCCTACGAGGCGCCCAGTCTCGCCCTGCACCTCATGCGCGACCAGCTCGGCACCGAGTTCCTGATGCTCGCCGGCCCCGAGCCCGACCTGCAGTGGGAACGCTTCATCGCGGCCGTGACCGGCCTGATGGACCGCTTCGGCGTCAAGCTCACCGTCGGGCTCAACGCGATCCCGATGGCCGTGCCGCACACCCGTCCGGTCAGCGTCACCGCGCACGCCACCGACCAGCGCCTGCTCGGCGACCGCGAGTCGTGGTTGCAGCGCGTGCAGGTGCCGGCCAGCGTCGGCAACCTGCTCGAGTTCCGGCTGGGCGAGCAGGGCAAGGACGCCATGGGGTACGCGGCGCACGTCCCGCACTACCTGGCACAGACCACCTATCCGGCCGCCGCCGAGCTGCTGACCGACTCGGTGTCGTCGAGCACCGGCCTGGCCCTGCCGACCGGCGAGCTGCGCAAGGCCGGCGAGATCGTCCGCGCCGACATCGACAAGCAGATCGCCGACGACGAGCAGGCCGCGCGCCTGGTCAGCTCCCTCGAGGCGCAGTACGACGCCTTCCTGCGCGGCCGCGAGAACAACCTGCTCGCCGAGTCCGACACACCGCTGCCGACCGCCGAGGAACTGGGGGCCGAGCTCGAGCGCTTCCTGGCCGAGCAGACCCGCGACGACTGACCGCCAGATCGCGCTGAGTGCGAGGACGACGGCCGGCCTTCGGGCCGGGTGTCTCCTCAATGGAGCGGGAACGATATCTTCAGCGGATGACGGAGCGCCCCACCCGGCCGGGAAGTGTCGCGCTCACCGCGATCTGCACGGGCGGGGTGCTCGCGTTCGTCGGCACGACGCTGGACTGGGCACGCGTCACCGACGCGTCCGGGGCCTACTATCTCGTCCGCCTCGCCGACTTCAACCGCGTCGCGGCGCCGGTCGCGGTGCTCTGGCTGGTGCTCGCGGCCGGCGGCGCCCTCGCCGCCCGCGGGTCGTCGCCGTGGGCGTCCGTGGCGCGGATCGGCGTCATGCTGACCGCGAGCGTCGGCTCGTTCTACCTGCTCAGCCTCACGCTCTTGGCGAACGGCTCAAGGGTGCTGGCGCACGCCGGCCTCACCGACCAGCCGTCGGTGGTCACGGTCCGGCACATCATCCCGGAGGCGGGCTGCCTGCTGTACGTCGTCGGGCTCATGCTGGTCGCGGTGGGCGCCGGCATCACCGAGGTCGCGATGCGCGGGTTCCAACCGGCTCCGCCCCGTCGGGAGGGCCGTCCGGTGCTGCACCGCATCGTGCTGCTCCTCGGCTTGATCCTCGCGGTCGTCGCGGCGGTCCTCCCCTGGTTCGGCACCAGCGCCGCCGGCGTCGTCCTCACCCCGACCGGCATCGACTCGCCGCCCGGGCACCATGACACCGAGACGTGGCTCGTCCTCTACCGGGCCGGCGTCGCCGCCTGCCTCGTGATCACCGTTCTCGCCCTCGTCCGGCGGCGGCACGCCCCGTGGCTGCGCCTGCTCGGTCTCGTCGTCGGCGTCGCGGTGACCGTGATGCTCCTGAGCGGGTATGTGGCTCTGTCGCGCCAGACCACCTTGCAGTACGACTGGGATCGCATCGGCCCCGGCCATCACCTCGGCGTCGTGGCGATGCTCCTGCTCACGGCCAGTTTCGCGACGCTGCCATCAGGGGCCTCGGAAGGGGCGCTGCCCTCAGGGGCGTCAGAAGCGGCGCTGCCCTCAGGGGCGTCAGAAGCGGCGCTGCCCTCAGGGGCGTCAGAAGCGGCGCTGCCCTCAGGGGCGTCAGAAGCGGCGCTGCCATCAGGGGCCTCAGAACCAGCCGCGGATGAAGCGGACCAGGAAGCCGAAGCGGAGCGTCGCCCGTGACGAGACAGGCGCGCAAGGCGCCCGCCAAGAAGCCCAAGTCCGCGACGGCCCGGCAGGCGCCGGCAAAGGCGCCGTCAGGCTGGACCGAGCTGTCCAAGGCGACAAAGGCGCTGGTGGCACTGGTCGGCACGACCGCGGTGGCGGCCGTGGTCCCCGGGGTGCTCCCGTACGTCTCCGACCACACCCTCGACCTGTTCCGCTCCCCGATCGTCGACCTCCGCAGCGAGATCGGATCGTCGAGCCTGTTTCTCGGCCAGGCCGCCACCGAGGTCGTGGCGACCGCGCCGGAGGACATCGTCGCCGATCCCCGGTTCGTGCCGGCAGGCTACGCCGGTACCCGGCTCACCCTGGAGGGCCGGCGCTCGGCCCCGGTGTCCGTGCTGGACATGTCCGTCGAGATCGTCGAGCGCCGGCCGCCGCGCCGGGGCACCCTCATCTACGTCCAGTCGCAGGGCGAGGGCGACAACACGGTGGTCGACGTCGACCTCGACGCGCCCCGACCCCTCCCGGTCGCGGCGGGTGGCGGTGGCCCGTACTTCACCGGCAAGCACATCACGCTCGGCCGCGGCGAACTGTGGGTGATCAACGCGCAGTTCCGGACCACCCAGCACGAGTACGCCTGGCGCCTCCACCTGCGGCTGCGCTACCGCGGGTCGGACCGCGAGGTGACTGTGCCGCCGGCCGATCGGCCCCCGTTCCGGATGACCGCGTTCGTCGCGCCCGGCGATTACCGGCAACTGTTCGTGTGGAACAAGGACGGGCTCCTCACCGGGCACGACTGCGCCGCCGAGCAGGCTGTCTGCGCAGCCACGGACCTGCCGCCGATGAAGGCGCGACGCTAGCGTTGACCCAGCATGAAATCGAGACCCACCTGGATCTGCCGGTCCCAGTAGCCCCACTCGTGGTCGCCCGGCCCGAAGCTCGCGTCGATCTCCACCCTCGCGCTCTTGCACGCCGCGACGAAGCGTTCGTTCTGCTTGACCAGGTGGTCCTCGGTGCCGCAGCGGAGCATCAGCCGCGGCAGCTCCGCCCGGTCGGCCTTCTTGACGAGATGGAAGAGGTCCTCGTCGCCGCCGGCGACCTTGCGGTCGGGGAAGACTCGCGAGACCAGGGTGCGGATGTGCGGCCTCAGGTCGAACTCTTGGATGTACGCCAGATCGAGCGCGCCCGAGAAGCTGGCCGCCGCCGCAAACCGCTGCGGTTCCCGTAGTGCCCATTTGAAGGCGCCGTAGCCGCCCATCGACAGCCCGGCCACGAACGTGTCCTCGCGCCGCGCCGACACCCGGAAGAAACGCTCGACCGTCTGCGGCAGCTCCCCGGTGAGGAAATCCCAGAACCTCATCCCGTACGCCTCGTTGGCGTAGAAGCTGCGGTGCACCTGGGGCATGACGACGGCCAGGCCGCGCGCCGTGGCGTACCGCTCGATCGAGGTGAACCGCGTCCAGGCGGTGTCGTCGTCAGTGAGCCCGTGCAGCAGGTAGAGCACCGGCGGCGGCTCGTCACCCTCCTGCGGCAGCACCACGGTCATCGAGGTGTCCAGTTCGAGCGTCTCGGCGGCGAAGTCCACCCGGATCAAGGCCATGCCACAGGTTGGCACATCCGCCGTATGCCCGGTGGGTATACCCGATGAGTATAGTCCGCAGCATGACGGTGTCGTACGCGTTGCTGGGACTGCTCGATGAGGCCGACCGCCACGGCTACGACCTCAAGCAGTCCTACGACCGCCGGTTCGGCTCGGCCCGGCCGCTGCGGTTCGGGCAGGTGTATCGCACGCTCGCCCAGCTCGAGCGGGACGGGCTCATCACGGTGGCCGGTGTCGAGGCGGGCGCCGGCCCCGACCGCAAGCGGTACTCGATCACGACGGACGGGGTGACCGACTTGGAGCGCTGGCTGTCCGAACCGGAAGATCCGCAACCTCAGCTTCAGACGGTGCTGTTCACCAAGGTGGTCACGGCCCTGCTGTCGGGCCGGCCGGCCGGCGTGTTCCTCGAGGACCAGCGGCAGCGGCACCTCACGGTGATGCGCGAGCTCACCGCCGCGCGGCGGGAATCGTCGCTGCGCGACGGCATGCTCATCGACTACCAGCTGTTCCACATCGAGGCCGACCTGCGCTGGATCGAGCACGCGGCCGGCCGCCTCGACACGCTCGCATCGGAGATCCGGTCATGAGCATTCTGGTCGCGCCGCTCCGCTGTCGCGCGGCAAGACCAGCTTCGATCTGGCGTCACGGCCCGTCGTGCTCACGGCGGTGACAAATCTGCTTCCGTACGCGATGAGCTTCGTTCTGATTCTGACCGCGTGCAGTCTGACCGTTTCCGTGATCACCGGGGTGCAGACCGCCACCCGCCTCGACTCGGCCCGCTTCGAGTGACACCCCAACCGGGTTGGGAATGTCGTACCCGTCGATTAGAATGTATGTACTAAAAGGGGCCGTGACCTGCGAGGAGATCAACGTGACCGCGCCTGTTTTGTCCGAACCTGTTCCCGTGATCCCGCCCTACGCGACCATGCTCGGCTTCACCCGCTACGTGACCCGCACCGGCCCCGCGAAGGCCACGTTCGTCGGCGGTCTGCGACGCGCCCGCGAGCGCCGCAGCGGCTTCAACCCGCACGGCCAGCTGGTCAAGGCACTGAAGGCCGACATCGCCTTCCGCACCGGCGGCAGCTACCTGTCCGCCGTCACCGGTCTGGTGAAAGACCGCTGGAAGCCGCTGTACGAGTCGATCAGTGCCGGCGCCGTCACCTACCTGAAGTCGCTGGGCGACCCCGACCAGGTGAGCCTCGCGCAGACCCGCGACGCCCTGGCCTCGGTCGGACCCCTGGCCGTGAAGATCAACCCGCATTTCGGCCTGCGCTACGAGAACGGCCGCCGCGAGGCCGTCCGCCTGCACTTCGACGAGGCCCCGCCCACCCCCGAGGCCATCACCGCCACGCTGCACCTGATGGCCGGCCACATCGACCAGATCCTCCCCAACGCCGAGCCGGTCCTGGTCGACCTGCGCCGCGGCGTGACCCACCGCATCGACCCCGCCCTGAAACCCGCCGACATCGAGAGCTGGCTGACCGGCGAGGCAGCCGCCTTCACGACCATGTGGTCCACCACGGTCGCCTGACCGAGGCCACCCACCACCACGCCTGACCGAGCCCGGTCCGGCCGCACCACCCCAGAGCCCGCGGCCGCCCCGCCACCCCGGGGCGGCCGCGGCACATCCGGCGCGCCCGCGGCACATCCGGGGCGCCCGCGGCACATCCGGGGCGCCCACGGCACATCCGGCGCGCCCACGGCACATCCGGCGCGCCCACGGCACATCCGGCGCGCCCACGGCACATCCGGGGCGCCCGCGGCACATCCGGGGCGCCCACGGCACATCCGGCGCGCCCACGGCACATCCGGCGCGCCCACGGCACATCCGGGGCGCCCACGGCACATCGGTGACGTCAACGTGGTGCGCGTCAGGCGGCGTTGGCGGCTCCAGCGGCAGGCGGCTGAGCGGCTTCTGCCGACGGCCGGCCCGCATTCGCCGCTCGGCGGGACGCTGCCGTGCGGGTCGACCTGGTCAGGGTGGCCGGTTTGCCGGCGGCCGCCAGACCGAAGGTGGGCATGTTGCCGTACAGGGCCTCGAACGTGCCCTGCCGCACCACATACGTCTCGTGCCAGACGCCGACGTCGCCGCTGTCGCCGACCGCCTTGTTCCAGCGCTTCCACGCCGGATGATGGGGCAGCCGGGCATCTCGGGCGAACGCCTCCAGCTGCTCGACGCTCCTCCAGTACTGCACCAGGATCGGGCCGCGCGGGCCGACCCACGACGTGAAGTGCAGCAGGCCGAGCTCCTTGCGGCGGATCAGCTCGCGCAACATCGGGCCCATGGCCAGCGCCACCGGGATCCACTTGTGGAGCTTCCACACCTTGTTGACCCGCATGCCGATCAGGAAGACGACGAAGTCGCCCTCCAGCTCGGCGGTGGTGTAGCCCGCAACGACCTTCGCCATCTCGACCATCTCCCCGAAGGTTTGGATAGAGTCACTATCGATAGTTACACTATCCGCTCGAGGAGGGATGATCGCAAGGTGCGAGTGGGAGAGTTGAGCCGGCGTAGCGGGGTGCCGATCCCGACGATCAAGTTCTATCTGCGGGAAGGCCTGCTCCCGCCAGGGGTGGCGACCGCTGCCAACCAGGCCGACTATGACGAGGAGCACGTCCGGCGGCTCCGCCTGATCCGGGCGCTGATCGACGTCGGCGGCGTCTCCGTGGCGGGCGCGCGCGACGTGGTGGCGGCGCTCGGAACGTACGCGGCTGATCCTCATGAATTGCTCGGGTCGGCGCAGTCGGCCGTGCAGCCCCGGCACCGCCCCGACCGCGACACCTCCGAGTGGCGCAAGGCCCGCGAGCGGGTGATCGCGCTGATCGAGGAGCGCGGCTGGCTGATCTACCCCGGCTCCCCCGCGATCGACATGGTCGCCGACGCCCTCGCGGCCGGCGACTCGCTCGGCGTGGCCGAGCTCTTCGACAAGCTGAGCGACTACGCCGACGCCGCCGACCAACTGGCCGCCGTCGAGGTGGGCACGGTCCTCGCCCGGCCCGACCCCGCGGCCCGGATGGAGCTGGTAGTCCTCGGCACCGTGCTGGGCGAAGCCCTGTTCAGCGCCCTGCGCATGCTCGCCCACCAGCACGAGAGCGCCCGCCAGCTGCGCGGTCCGACAGTTTGAGTCCGGTATTCGCTCAGGTGCGGAACGGTTGCGGACGATTCCTTCGGTGTAAGCAGGGGCGAGGCGCGTCGGGGGGCGTTCCGTTATGCAGGGCATGAAGAAGATCACCGCAGTCCTGGCCACGACCGTCGCGCTGGTCACCGTACATCCGGCGGCCGCGGGCGCGGCCACACTGCCGAACCAGATCGCGTACGTCCGCAGCGGCGACATCTACGTCAGCAGCGGCCCGGCCGAGAGGCGCCTGACCACCGGCGGCGGCCACTCCCGCCCCCGCTGGTCCCCGGACGGGAGGCGGATCGCGTACCTGACCGGCGCCCAGCTGTGGACCATGAACGCCGACGGCACCGCCCAGCGCCGGCTCACCACCCGCGCCGCGGCCGGCCCGTCCTGGTCGCCGGACGGCAAGTGGATCGCCTTCGCCTCCCTGTCGTGCACCGGCGGCCCCGGCGTCTACCGCCTCCCCGCGCCCGCCACCCCCGCCACGCCCGGCACCCCCGCCACCCTCGCCGCCCTCGCCACGCCCGCCACCCTCGCCACGCCCGCCACCCTCGCCAAGCCCGGCACCACCGCCACGCCCGAGGTGCTCTTCCCCCGTGACTGCCGGGGCGAGGAGCTGCCGCCCGAGGAGCCGGCCACCCCGCGCGTGGGCACGCTGACCGACCGGCTGCGCACCGACGACGCCGTCGCCTGGTCACCCGACGGCGCCAAGATCGCGTTCCGGGGCGGCGACTGCGAATCGGTCTACGACTCCTGCCTCTCGGTGGGGACGGTCGCCACCGGCGGGGAACAGACCGTCGCCGCGTACGGCGGAGGCAGTTTGCAGAATCGGGGCTTCGCGGTGGTGCCGAGCTGGCGCGGGGACGGCGGCCGGCTGGCCTGGACGGCCTATCAGGAGGGCGAGACCACCGCCGAGAACGAGCCGGTGCACCTGGTCGAATACGACCCGGCGACCCGCGCGAAGCACACGGTCGGCGGCACGCTGGACCGCGAGCTCGCCTACCTCGGCACGACCCGCGCGGTGGTCACCGGCCAATACCGCGGCGGCTCCTGGGTGACGATCGTCGGGCTGACCGACAGCTCGCGCAGCCTGTTCCATTCGGGCTCGCAGCCGAGCGTTCGCCCCACCCGCTAAGCGATCCCGGCCGGGCGCCGAACAGGGTTTAGACCGGTGGCAACCTGGTTGCCATCCCGCATGTCGTCGATGGGGGATTTCGCCGATGTCCGTCTCCGGCCTGGGTTCCGCGCACACGCCGCGCACGCCGCTCACGCCCGTGCACCGGCCGAACCGCACGGACGAGAAGCCGCCGTACCGCAACGATTTCGACACCCTGACCGTCGCCGACCGTGAGCTCATCCACCAGGCGACCGGCCAGCGCATAGCCCCCGGCTTCGATCCCACGCGCGAATCCACGACCACCTTCGCCGCTGCGATCGCCGCCGAGCGCGCCGCCAGCCGCCTGGCTCCCGGCCAGCCGGTCACCGCCGTCTACCTCAAGGACCTCAACCGCCGCTTCGAACGCGCGGGCGGCGCCAACCCCGTCGGCCCCTACCTGGCCAAGGCGCTTGAGTACCTCTCCCGCAGCGGCCCTCGCCGCATAGACGTCTCGGCCTGACCGCCCAGTAGTCCTCCTGACCGCTCAGTAGTCTTGGGGGACCATGACCGAGACCGCCGAGCACCGTCCCATCCGAACCTTCCACCCGCGCCGGGGCCGGATGAGCGCCCGCCACGCCGACGCCCACACCGAGCTCTGGCCGGCCTTCGGCATCACGGTCGAGGACGGCGACCGCACCCCGCTCGATCTCGAGGCGCTCTTCGGCCGCTCCGCCCCGGTCGTGCTGGAGATCGGTTTCGGCATGGGCGACACCCTGGCCACGATGGCCGCCGCCGACCCCGGCCGCGACTATCTGGGCGTCGAGGTGCACACCCCCGGCATCGCCAATCTGCTGGCACACATCAACGATCAAAACCTCTCCAACGTACGGGTGGCGCGCGGCGACGCCATGGAACTGCTCCACAAGATCGCCCCCGCCTCGCTGGACGCGATCAACGTCTTCTTCCCCGACCCGTGGCCGAAGGCCCGCCACCACAAGCGCCGCCTGATCCGGCCCGGCAACGTGGTCCTGCTCCGCGAGCGCCTGCGCCCCGGCGGCATCCTCCACTGCGCCACCGACTGGCCCCACTACGCGGCCGCGATGGCCGAGACCCTCGACGCCGACCCCGCCCTGCGCCGGATGAGCGACGACCGAGCGGGCCGCCCCGAGACAAAGTTCGAACGCCGAGGCACGGCCGCCGGCCGCCCGATCACAGACCTCCGCTACACCCGCCCCTGACCCACCACCTGCTCTGGACAAATCGCCTCACGCACCCCACAGCAACTCACCATTGATGAACCGCCGCGCGCACCCCGCAGCAACTCACCATTGATGAACCGCCGCCCGCACGCCGCACCGACTCATCAACGATGAGTTGGCGTTCGCCTCGAGCGGCAAATCATCAAGGTTGCGCGAGAGGTGCGGCGACGGCGGAGGCCCCCGCAACCACGGGGACCGCCGCGCCACCACGGGAGGGCCCCGCAACCACGGGAGGGCCGCGCCACCACGGGAGGGCCGCGCAACCACCGGAGGGCCGCGCAACCACCGGAGGGCCGCGCAACCACGGGAGGGCCGCGCAACCACGGAGGCCACGCCACCGCGGGAGGCCCCGCCGCAAGCGCGGGAGGCGGGCGCACGCCGGCGCGGGAGGCGGGCGCACGCCGGCGCGGGCGCGTCCTGATGAGTTGGGGCGAAGGGTGCGCGGCAACTCATCACGATCGCAGCTGGTAGCGGGCGCGCGGCGGTGGGGCGGGCGGTGGGCGTACCTGTCGGTTTGGCGGTTTTGAAGGGCTTTCTTCCCTAGGCTGGAAGGCCGGAGGTAGGCCATGCGGCGAGAGGACCCCGGCCTGGATGCCGGACGCTTGTGGAGCGCCCGGGCTTCGACGGCCGCGGGAGCGGTCGCGGGCGAGGTCGCGGGCCAGGTCGCGGGCGAGGTCGCGTGGCGGCCCGGGGTGCTCGAGGAGGGGCTGCTCGGCACCTCGGCCGAGCCGCATCGGGGGGTGCTCACCAGCGGGGCCGCCGATCAACTCGCGGCGTTGGTGGCCCGGGCCGCGCATGCGCCCGTCGGGCTGATCCATTTCGTGCAAGCGGGGCGGCTGCGGCTCTACGGCGGATGGGGGCTGTCCGGGTCGTGGGACGAGATCGCGGACGTTCCCGTCGAGGAGTCGCTGGCGGGGATCGTGCTGCGGACCGACGCTCCGATATTGATCGCCGATCTGAGTGCGGACGACCGGGTGCCGGGCGGGCGGAGCGGCGCCTACCTGGGGCATCCGATCCGTGACCAGCACGGCGCGGTGCTCGGCATCTGCTGCGCGGGCGACAACGCGCCGCGCTCGTGGACCGCCGACGAGGTGGCCGCGGTCGCCGAGGCCGCGCAGGTGTGCACGCTGCTGATCACCGAGCAGGTGGCCCGGCACGAGATCGACCAGCAGCGCCGGTTTCTCGACGCCGTGCTCGACAGCCTGCACGACGGGGTCACGGCGTGCGACGCGGACGGGCGGATCGTTTTCGTCAACGAGCGGATGCGGGCCATGTGGGGCGAGGCCGGCCTGCCCGAGGACACGCTGCCGGACGGGCTGACCGACGTGGACGGCAAGGCGCTCGGCCGCGACGATCTCGGCGTCTTCCGGGCGCTGCGCGGCGATCACCTGCGCGACGAGGAGGTGATCCTGCACGGCCCGGACCGGCGCACCCGGCACTACCTGGTGGATGCGCACCCGATCACCGGGCCGGACGGGCACACGGTCGGCGCGGTGCAGGCCGTGCAGGACGTGACCCGGCGCCGGCGGGTCGAGCGGTTCCGCACCTGCGAGCTCGCGGTGACGACGGCGCTCGCGGAGGCGCCGAGCATCGAGGCCGCCGGGCCGCGCGTGCTGGAGGCCGTGGTCGGCACCCTCGACTGGGTGCACGCGGAGTTGTGGCTGGTCGACGACGCGGCCGCGGTCGTGCGCTCGGCCGCCCGGTGGAGCGCCCCGGGGTGGCAGGCCGACATCGACGTGCCGGTCGATCTCACGTACGGGACGGGGCTGGCGGGCCGGGCGTGGCAGGTCGGCAAGCCGTTGTGGATCCGGGACGTCGGGCAGCCGCAGAGCCTGATCTCGGAGGAGACGGCCAAGAGCTCGCGGCTGCACGCGGCGCTTGCCATACCCGTACGCGAAGGCTTTGAGACTCTTGGGGTTCTGACGGTCTTCGCGGACACGGTCGAGGACCCGGAGGACGAGTTGCTCGCCTTGATGTCGGGAATCGCCGCGCATATCGGTCAATTCGTGGAGCGGCGTCTCGTCGACGACCTGCAGCGGCAGCTGAACCGTTCGAAGAACGAGTATCTGGCCCTGATCGGGCACGAGTTGCGCACTCCGCTGACATCCATCAGCGCCTATACCGAATTGTTGCGGGAGGCGGACGAGCACACGCTGCTCACGGAGGGGCCCCGGCTGCTGGAGGTGATCGACCGGAACACCAATCAGCTGCGGCACATCATCAACGAGTTGATGGAGCTGTCCGCGCTCGACGCCGGCCACGCCGATGTGCAGCTCGCGCCCATGGATCTGGCCGAGGTGGTGCGGGATTCGCTGGCGAAGGCGCGCGCGGCGGTCGACGGGGCGCCGCTGGTGATCGAGGAGGAGCTGCCCGAGCATCTGGTGCTGCCGGGCGACCGGAAACGGCTGCGCCAGGTCGTCGACAACCTTCTCGGCAATGCCGTCAAATACAGCCCGGACGGCGGCCACATCGGAGTGACGCTCAAGGCGGCGGGACGGGCGGCGGAGCTGGCGGTCTCGGACACCGGGCTCGGCGTCTCGACCGATGAGCGGGAGAAGATGTTCACCGGGCTCTATCGGACGAGCCGCGCGCGGGACAAGGCGATCCCGGGAACCGGCCTGGGACTGACGCTGAGCCGGGCGGTCGTGACGCGGCATCACGGCAGCATCGAGCTGGTGGAGAGCGCCGGCGCGGGCACGACGGTGCTCGTGCGGCTGCCGATGGACGCGCGCTGACGATCGCCCTCTTCGGCTGACTCCTTCCCCGATCGGGTGACGGCAGAGCGTGACTGCCCGGTGACACGCACCGCGTCGCTCGGCAGTTGCTCGTCCTGAGCCCGTCCGAACCGGCGTAGGCTGTTTCCGAGCTGCCATCGCGGTTCGCGGCCGCTTCGATCGGACGCCGGCGCTCCCGATGCCGGGTTCGCATTCGCAGGCGCCGTGGCGGGGCAGGAGGGCTCGGCTATGACAGCCACCTACGGAATGGCTACGGGCGCCCATCGTCGTGCTCACCGTGTCTAGCGTCGGCGGCAGAGACCGCGTGGCACAGCTCGTGGCGGCACACGGGCCCGACGTCGGCCGGCTGTGCGAGGCCTGCGTGGCCGGCCTTCCCGGGGTGGCCGGCGCCGGGCTCGCGGTGATGACGACCCTGCCGACCCTGCCGGCCCAGCAGGTCCGGTACGCCAGCAACACGGTCAGTGCCCGGGTCGAGGAGCTTCAGGTGACCCTCGGCGAGGGTCCCTGCCGGGAGGCCTTCGCCGATCGCCGGCCGGTGCTGGCCGGCGATCTCGACGACGCGTTCTGGCTGCGCCGGTGGCCGATCTTCGTGCCGGCGGCCATCGACGCCGGCGCGAAGGCGCTGTTCGCCCTGCCGCTGCGGGTGGGCGACATGTGCCTCGGCGTGATCGACCTGTACCGGCCGGGCCCGGGTGTTCTGGCCGGCGAAGATCTGGCGGAAGCGCTCGCCTTCGCCGACGCGGCCACCGAACTGCTGCTCGCCGAGCATCTCCCCGGCGGGGAGCAGCCCGGAACGGAGCGGGCGTTCGCGCACCGGGCGGTGGTACACCAGGCCACGGGGATGGTCAGTGCCCAGCGGGGCGTCCCGGTCGACGACGCCTTCCTCCTGCTCCGCGCGCACGCGTATGTCACCGAGCGCGGACTGGAGGACGTCGCCCGGGATGTGGTGGCGCGCCGTTTGCGGTTCAGTGAGACGGACAATGACAGTACGACGGACTGAGGATGATCACCGTGATCGGGAGGCGGTCGTGAGCGCGACGCCGGGCCAGCAACTGGTCAAGGCCCTTGTCGGCCTGTCCGACGCCCTGGTCGCCGACTTCGACCTGCTGGAGTTCCTGCACCTGCTCGCCAAGCGCTGCACCGAGCTGCTCGACGTGCGGGCGGCGGGCATCATGATCGCCGACGGGCGCGGCTCGCTGCGGCTGATGGCCGCCTCGTCCGAGCAGGCGCGCCTCCTCGAGCTGTTCGAGATCGAGACCGCCGAGGGGCCCTGCGTGGTCTGCTACGCGAGCGGCTTGCCGGTGGCCGACGTCGACCTCCACACGCCCGACGAGCGCTGGAGCCGGTTTGCCGCGGAGGCCCGCCGGGCCGGCTTCCGGTCGGTGCACGCCGTGCCGATGCGGCTTCGTGACGAGGTCATCGGCGTGCTCAACCTGTTCGCCGCCGCGCCCGGCACGCTGGGGCAGGCCGACGCGGAGACCGCGCGGGCTCTGGCCAACGTCACCACCGTGGGCCTCCTTCAGCACCGTGCCATCGAATATCGCCAGGTCCTCGCCGAACAGGTGCAGCACGCGATGAACAGCAGGGTGACGATCGAACAAGCCAAGGGCGTCCTCGCCGAGCATTTCAGGCTGGACATGGCCGCCGCCTTCGACGAGTTGCGGCGCTTCGCCGCCGTGGTGGGGATGCGGCTCAGCGAGGTCGCCACCGCTGTCACGGCCAATGACCATGCTCCGCCGGCGATCAACCACCACGAGCGGCTTCGGATGCTGCTGGCCGGCCGATTCGACGGCACGACGGTGAGCCGGCTACGCGCCGCCGTCGGCGCGGCCACCGCCCGGCACGGCCTGTCCAACTCGCAGGTGTCCGAGTTCGTGCTGGCCGTGCACGAGGCGGCCGCCAACGCGGTCCGCCACGGCGGCGGCGCCGGGCAGATCCTGCTCTGGTTGCGTGGCGGCGAGTTCTACGCCGAGATCAGCGACCACGGGCCAGGGATCCCCGCCGGCGACGAGGTGATCCCGCCGGGGACCGGCGACAGCTTCCACGGTGGTCGCGGCCTCTGGCTGATCGGCAAGGTGTGCGCCGGCGTGGAGATCGACACCGGCCCGGCCGGAACCAGGCTGCTGCTGCGCTACCCGTTGAGCTCACTCGCGCCCGGCGCCGGGCCGGCCGCATCCTCCCCCGGCGGATAGCCGAACAGCAGGCCCAGCTCGAAGAGGCTCACCAGCCAGGCGACCAGCGGCGAGGCCCGCGAGATCGCGACTTCGCACCCGGTTCGCGGTCCATCGGCGGCAACGCGGATCAGTGCCCGCAGCGCGGCGCAGTCGCAGAACTCCACCGCCGCCAGGTCCAGCCTCAGCCGCCGCGGTCGCCACTCCCGCAGCGCCGCCCGCAGCACGTCCTCGACCCGCTCGGCGTCGCTGAAATCGAAGCTGCCGGAAAAAACCGCGACGACGACGGCCGGACCGCCTTCGGACAGCAGAAGCTGCCCGGATGTCAGCCCATCGGTGAACATCAACGCCGCCCCCCTCCACGGACGCGGCGGACGGGGATCACAGCCGCCTCGCCGCGGCACCGAAAGGACATCCCGTTGGCTCACGATAACCGGCTGTCCGGCGGTGTCCTATCCTCCGGGCAGCCCCTCTGGCCGTGCGGCGCGCAGCACCGTCAGCGCATCCACCGTGACCCAGGGACTGGCGCGCTTCACGCTCGTGCCGCCCCAATCCGCGTTCTCGGAGGCGTCCCGGTAATAGCGGGCGTGCGCCGGCCACCCGTCCTCGAGCCGCATCGACTCGAGCATCGCCAGCGCGTCGGCGCAGCGCGGATCGCCGAGCAGCCCCATCTCGCCCATGGCCTTGAGCCCGCCGAGGATGTCGTAGTGCCAATACAGCGGGAAATGCAGCTTCGCGAACTCGCCCCGGATCAGCGATCCGCTCTTCACGCCGTAGGCCATGCGCCGCGCGAGAAAGACCTCGGCCGCGGCACGAGCGGCCTCGCGAGCCGGCGCCGAATCGCGCGTCGTGCCGTACAGCCACAGCCCGCGCATCGGCAACAACGTCTCCATGAACGACGATGTCGACGCCGCCGGGTCGCGGTCGCAATTCCAGCCGCCGTCCGGCCACCGCCATTTCAGCAACAGCCCGGCGAGGCTGTCGCAGCGTTCGTCCGCCAGGCCCAGCGTCAGCAAATACCACAGCGCATACCCCTGCTGCGAGGCGTGCGCCCGATACCGCCCGTTCAGCACCGGCACGCCGCGCCGCCCATAGGCGACCGGCACCTCCCGGAAGTACTGGTCGTCGAGCCACGCGCGAAGCGCCTGCTCCCGCAGCGGAATCAAATTCTCCGAGCCGGGCGGGTGGCCGATCTCCGCGAGGGCGGCAAGCACCCAATGGGCGCCCTGCCATTTCGCGTACGGCTGGGAGCCGGCCCCCGCCACCATGCGCCGCACCATGTCCGTTCCCGGAATGGCCGCCCGATCGTCCTCGGCGGCCTCGCCAAGGACCCGCGACCGCACCATCCACCGAATCGCCGGCTCGGGCGAGGCCAGCAGACGCGCGACGACGGCCTCAGGAACGCGGCGCGGCATAGACCGTCATCCAATGCGGGCGGAGGCGGTAGTAGACGACCTCGTTCTCCCAGTCGAAGGCGTTCTTGCCGTAGAAGTCCTGGAGGTATGCGAGCAGCTCCGCCCAGTCCGCGGTGGACGGGCCGAGGATCTCGGCCGTGCCGTGGGTGAAGACGCCCAGTTCCTCGCCGCGCAGGTGGGCGGCGCTCGCGGCCGGGCGGGCGGCCAGGTGGCGGGCCTTCGCGGCGGTGCGGGCCGTGCCGAAGATCCATCTCCCGTGCAGGAAGTGGCCGTCGACGCCGCTGATCCGGGGCTCGCCCGTCGCGGTCACGGTCGACAGGGCCAGCGTGCACATGCCGGTCAGGGTCTCCACCAGCCGCTGGGCGGGCATGGTGCGCTCGGCGACGATCGATTGCAGGTGGGCGGTGGACCGGGACAGCGAGGCGTCGAGCAGGTCCTGCAGGGCGGCGAGTTCCTCCGGCGTTTCGCGCATCGGGTCAATGTATCGAGCGTTCTGGGTCACTCCGGGGTTGGCTTATACCCCTAGGGGGTATAAGTTTTCGGGCATGGATCACATGCATGCTGAGCGCCACGAGCACGGCGAGCACGCCGGCCACGATCCGGAGATCTTCCGGCGGAAGTTCTGGCTCAGCCTCGCGCTGACCGTCCCGATCGTCGTGACCAGCGAGATGGTCATGGACTGGTTCGGCTACACGCTGGACTTCCCCGGGATCGCCGGGGTCGGCCCGATCCTCGGCACGATCGTCTTCTTCTACGGCGGGTGGCCGTTCCTCGCCGGCGGCGTGCACGAGGTGCGCGGGCGTCAGCCCGGCATGATGCTGCTCATCTCGATGGCGATCACCGTCGCGTACGTCGCGTCGATCGCCACCAGCTTCGGCTGGTTCGACCTCGACTTCTGGTGGGAGCTCGCGGCCCTCGTCACGATCATGCTGCTCGGCCACTGGCAGGAGATGAAGGCGATCGGCCAGGCCCAGGGCGCGCTCAGCGCGCTGGCGGCGCTGCTGCCCGACGAGGCCGAGCGGGTCGACGCCGACGGCATCACCACCAAGGTCGCCGTACACCACCTCCGCGTCGGCGACACCGTGCTGGTGCGCTCGGGCGGGCGCGTGCCGGCCGACGGCAAGATCGTCGAGGGCGCGGCGTCGCTCGACGAGTCGATGATCACCGGGGAGTCGCGGCCGGTGTCGCGGGGCGCCGGCGATCGGGTGGTGGCCGGGACGGTGGCGACCGACTCGGCGCTGCGGGTCGAGGTCACGGCGGTCGGCGACGACACCGCGCTGGCGGGCATCGGACGTCTGGTCGCGCAGGCACAGGCGTCGCGCGGGCGGGCGCAGGTGCTGGCCGACCGGTTCGCCGCGATGCTGTTCTACGTCGCGGCCGGCGCGGGGCTGATCACGTTCGTGACGTGGTGGGCGGCCGGCGATCTCAGTCAGGCCGTCGTGCGCACCGTCAGCGTGCTCGTGATCGCCTGCCCGCACGCGCTCGGCCTCGCGATTCCGCTGGTCATCGCGCTGTCGACGGCCGTGGCCGCCAAGAACGGCATCCTCGTCAAGGACCGGCTCGCGCTCGAGCGGATGCGCACCGTCGACGCCGTTCTCTTCGACAAGACCGGCACGCTCACCAAGGGCGCGCACAAGGTCACCGGGGTCGCGGCGGCGGCCGGCCACACCGAGGACGACGTGCTCTCGCTCGCGGCGGGCGTCGAGGCCGACAGCGAGCATCCGCTGGCCCGGGCCATCGTCACCGCCGCGCCGCGGCGGATCACGGCGTCGGGCTTCGAGTCTTTGACCGGACGCGGGGTGCGTGCGCTGATCGACCATCATCCGTACGCCGTGGGCGGGCCGGCCCTGCTGCGCGAGCTGGACCTGACCGTCCCCGACGATCTGCGCAAGGCCGCCGGGGAGTGGTCGCGCCGCGGCGCCGCGGTTCTGTATCTGATCTCCGATGCCGACGTGATCGGCGCGTTCGCGCTCGAGGACGAGGTACGCCCGGAGTCGCGGGACGCGATCGCCTCGCTGCGCCGCGAAGGCGTACGCGAAATCTTGATGATCACGGGAGACGCGAAGCCGGTCGCCGACGCGGTCGCGGCCGACCTCGGCCTGGACGAGGTCTTCGCCGAGGTCCTTCCGGCCGACAAGGACCGCGCCGTGGCCGACCTGCAGGCGCGCGGGCTGCGGGTGGCGATGGTCGGCGACGGTGTCAACGACGCGCCCGCGCTGGCCCGGGCCGACGTGGGCGTGGCGATCGGGGCCGGCACCGACGTGGCGATCGAGTCGGCCGGGGTGGTGCTGGCGTCGTCGGATCCGCGCGCGGTCACCGGCGTCATCCGGCTGTCCCGGGCCTCGTACCGCAAGATGATCCAGAACCTGGCGTGGGCCGCCGGCTACAACGTGATCACCATTCCGCTCGCCGCCGGGGTGCTGGCCTGGACCGGCTTCACGCTGAGCCCGGCCGTCGGCGCGGTCCTCATGTCCGCCTCGACGATCGTGGTGGCGCTCAACGCCCAGTTGCTCCGGCAGGGATTCTGACTTGCTAGAGGAGTCTTTCTAAAGCATTCTCTTGGATATGAGCGACGAGATCCGGCTCACCGAGGCCACCTCCCTGCGAGCGTACGCGCATCCGCTGCGCCTGCGGTTGATCGGGCTGCTGCGCGCCGAGGGCCCGATGACCGCGACCCAGGCGGCCGCGCGGCTCGGCGACACCGTGCCGAACTGCTCGTTCCACCTGCGGCAGCTCGCCAAGTACGGTCTCGCCGAGCGGGCGCCCGGCGCCGACGGGCGCGAGCGGCCGTGGCGGGCCACCGCGCAGTACACGTCCTGGGATGACGACTCCGCCGACCCGGCCGTGCGCGCCGCCGCCGACCAGCTCGGCGCCACGATCGTCACCGACTACGCGCGCCGGGCGCAGGAGTACCTCGCCAACCGCGCCGGCGAGCCGCCCGAATGGCGGCGGGCGGCCGGCCTCGGCGACGCCCTCGCCCACGTCACCGCCGACGAGCTGCGCGAGCTGACCGAGCAGATCGACGCGCTGATGTCCCGCTACGACGACCGGCTCACCGACCCGGCGCGACGCCCGGCGGGCTCGCGGCCGGTGCAGATCATCCGGATGGCGGTCCCCCGTGACTGACACCCTGCAGGAACGCCGCGACCCGCCCGCCCTGCTGCGCCGGCCGCCGTTCCGCCGCTACTGGTCGGCGCAGACCGTGTCGCTGTTCGGCGACCAGATCACCCTGCTCGCCATCCCGCTGCTGGCGGTGCTCGCGATCGGCGCCGGCCCCGCCGAGATGGGCTACCTGACCGCCGCCGCCCTCGCGCCCAACCTGATCTTCTCGCTGCCGGCCGGCGCCTGGGTCGACCGCTACCGGCACAAGCGCCGCCTGATGATCGTCGCCGACCTGGGCCGGGCCGCCCTGCTGCTGGCCATCCCGTTCCTCTGGTGGGCCGGCTCGCTCACCCTCACCATCCTGTACGCCGTCGCGTTCGCCACCGGCACGCTCTCCGTCCTCTTCGAGGTGGCGCACAGCAGCCTGTTCGCCTCGCTGGTCGAGCGGACCGACTACGTCCGCGCGAACAGCCTGGTCAACGGCAGCCGGGCGATGTCCTACGTGGCCGGTCCCAGCCTCGGCGGCCTGCTCGTGCAGGTGTTCACCGCGCCGTTCGCCCTGGTCGCCGACGCGATCACGTTCGTGGCGTCGGCCGGTTTCCTCTCCCGCATGATCGTCGCCGAGCGCCGCCCGTCCCCCGCGGCCGAGGGCGGCGGGATGGTCGCCGGCATGCGCTTCGTGCTCCGCTCGCCGGTGCTGCGCGCCATCCTGCTCGGCACGTCGACGCTGAACCTCTTCAACTACATTTTCGCCGCCCTGTTCGTCCTCTACGTGACCACGCGCCTGCACGTCTCGCCCGGCCTGCTCGGCCTGATCGTCGGCGCCGGCGCGGTCGGCGGCCTGGTCGGCGCCGTGCTCGCCGAGCGCGTCACCCGCGGCCTCGGGATCGGTCCCGCGCTGATCGCCGGCATGGTCGTCTTTCCCGCCCCGCTGATCCTGGTGCCGCTGGCCGGCGGGCCGTGGCTGCTGTTCGTCGCCGAGTTCGTCTCGGCCCTGGGCGTCATGCTGCTCGACATCACCGCCGGCTCGGTGCAGACGGCGGCCACCCCGCACGAGCGGCTGTCGGTCGTCGCCGGCTTCCAACGAACCGTCAACTACGGCATCCGCCCGATCGGCGCGGTGCTGGGCGGCGCGCTGGGGGCGGCCATCGGCGTACGCCCGGCGCTGTGGATCGCGACCGTCGGCGCGCTGCTCGGCGTGCTGTGGGTCGTCTTCTCGCCGCTACGGCGCATGCGCGAGCTGCCCGCCTGACCGGCGCCGGCCGCGGGTCAGCCGGCGTCGCCGGACCACCCGCGTCTCGCCGGCGGCGCAGGCGGAACAGGCGACGTCAGTCCGCGAGTTTGATGGCGACCTCGACCTGCCAGCGGGTCTTCATGCGCTCGGTTCGCGGGTCGGTGAGGTAGGCCTCGTAGCGGCAGGCGAACCGGTCCCCCGCCGGGTTCTCCACGACGTCCATCGCGAGGCCGTTCCCGCGGATCCAGTCGATCAGTGTGCCGTTGGCGCGGCGGCCGTGGCCCACGAAGGTCATCGCGCCGTAGCGGCCGGCGGGGAGGACGCCGGGGCGGATGCGGCCGTCCGGCGAGACCGGCTCGTCGGTGACGACGCCGACCTCGATGTCCATCGGGCCGTCCATGTTCACCACATGCAGGCGGAAGAAGGTCAGGCCGCTGGGGAGTCGGGCGTGGAGCTCCTTCATGAGCTCGTCGCGGACGGCGAACATGCCGCGGAACGGCGTCACCACCCGGATACCGGCGTAGTGCCGCTCGGGCCGCACGACCTCGGAGGGACCCTCGTAGATCTCCATGCGGTCGATCTCACCACGGCCGGGCAAGGCCCCGGCGCGATAACTCGCGCCGGGGCCTGCAAAAGCGGCCTGCATAAGCGGGCCTGCAAAAGCGGGCCTGCAAAAGCGGGCTATCGGGTGCGATGGATGACGCCGGCCGACCCGCCGCCGCGGCGGGTCGGCTCGGCGGAGGCGATGATGCCGCCGTGGGCGGTGAACTCCATCGCCGTCGCCGCGCCGATCTCGGCCATGTCGGGACCGAACGAGTGGCCCAAAGGCGTCAGCGCCGGGCCGTACCGGGTGCGGAATGCGGGCTCGGCCTGGATGCCGGCGGTATTGCGCTGGGACCCGCGCGGTGCGGCCAGCGCGGTCGGCAGGTCCATGTCCAGGACCAGGCGGTTGACCAGGATCTGCAGCACCGTGGTGATGATCGACGCGCCGCCGGGCGAGCCCAGCGCCAGGAACGGCTTGCCGTGCTTGAGGACGATCGTCGGCGACATCGAGCTGCGCGGGCGCTTGCCGGGGCCGGGCAGGTTCGGGTCGGGGGCGGCGCCCTGGGTGGGCGTGAAGTTGAAGTCGGTCAGCTCGTTGTTGAGCATGAAGCCGCGGCCGGGCACGACGATGCCGTTGCCGCCGAACTGCTCGAGCGTGAACGTCCACTCGACGACGTTGCCCCAGCGGTCGGCGACCGTGATGTTGGTGGTGCTCAGGCCGTTGTCGGGCGTCAGCGTGGCGGGGGCCGGGGTGCAGCCCGAGGCGTCGATGTCGCCGGGGGCGACCGGCTTGATCAGTGCCTTGGCCGGCGAGATCTGGCAGGCGCGCTGACCGGCCCAGCGGTCGGAAATCAACTTCTGGAGAACATCCTGCGGCGTGTACGCGCCGACGTAGCGGCCCCGGTCGGCGAACGCGAGCGCCGACGCCTCCAGGTAGGTGTGCAGCACCTGCGTGACGTCCGAAGGGTCGACCTTCTCGAGAATGTTGAGCGCCTCGCCGACGGCCGTGCCGCCGCTGGACGGCGTCGACATGCCGTAGACGTCCAGGCCCTGGAAGTCGGAGACGGTCGGGGCCGGCCGGCGGACCCGGTAGGCGGCGAGATCGTCCTGGGTGAGGACGCCCGGCCGGATCGGGTAGGCCCAGGTCCCTACCGGGTTCGCCGAGACGGGCGGGTGCTGGACGGTCTTGACCAGATCGGCGCCGATCGGGCCGCGGTAGAACGAGTCGATGCCCTGCCGGGCGATCTGCCGGTAGGTGTCGGCCAGGTCGGGATTGCGCTGGATCGTGCCGAGGGCGGGCGGGGCGCCGCCGGGCAGATACAGCGCCTTGGTCGAATCGAACTGGCCGAACGCGGCCAGGTTGTCGTTGATCTGCTGGCGGAACTGGGCGTCGACGGTGAAGCCGCGGTCGGCCACGGCGGCGGCCGGCTTCAGCACGCTGCCGAGCGAGCGGGTGCCCCACTGCCGCAGCGCGGCGTCCCAGGTGGCGAGCGCGCCCGGCACGCCGGTGGACAGGCCGCTGACCCGGGCCTCCTGGAAGTCGTAGGGCAGGCCGTCGACGGGGTCGATGAAGTAGGTGGGCGTCATCGTGGCGGGGCCGGTCTCCCGGCCGTCGATGGTGGAGACCTTGTGCCGCTTGGCGTCGTAGTAGACGAGGAAGCCGCCGCTGGCGGGGCCCGCGACGAACGGCTCGGTGACGCCGAGGGTGGCCGCGGCCGCCACGGCGGCGTCGATCGCGTTGCCTCCGTGGCGCAACACGTGGAGGCCGGCCGCGGTGGCGGTCGCGTCCACGGTGGCGATCCCGCCGCCGTAGCCGTAAGCGGTCGGCCCCAGAACGGGGTTGGTGGAGGCCGACGCGGGAGCCGCGATCAGCGTCGAGGACAAGGTTGCTGCTGCTAGAACCGGCAAGATCCGCATCGATCCTCCGAAGTGGGCTTTCGACTGGGCAGAGGCAGCTGTCTATCCCTGCCTACCAGAAGTCGCGGCCCACGTCTCGAACATGGCGGCATATCGACCGCCCGCCCGGACGAGGTCGGCGTGCGAGCCCGACTCGACGATCCCGTGGTCGTCGACCACGATGATCCGGTCGGCGCGCATCGCCGTGGAGAGCCGGTGCGCGACCAGGATCGCCGTGCGCCCCTCCAGCAGCGCGTCGAGCGCCGCCTCCACGCGCAGCTCGGAGCGCAGGTCGAGGCTCGAGGTGGCCTCGTCGAGCACCACGACCCGCGGCTCGGCGAGAAACGCGCGGGCCAGGGCGAGCAGCTGCCGTTCGCCGCTCGACACCGACTGGCCGCGCTCGTGCAGCGGGGTGTCGAGGCCCTCCGGGGAGCGCTCGACCAGCTCGCGCAGGCCGACCGAGTCGACGGCCGCCCACACCTGCTCGTCGGTGGCGTCGGGCCGGGCGAAGGCGATGTTGTCGCGCAGGGTGCCGGCGAAGAGGAACGGCTCCTGCGGCACCACGCCGATCTGGGTGCGCAGCGAGGCGAGGGTGACGTCCCGCAGGTCATGCCCGTCGATGCGGATATGTCCGGAATCGGGGTCGTAGAACCGGGTCACCAGCTTGGCCAGCGTGGACTTGCCGGCCCCGGTCGGCCCCACGCAGGCGACGGTCTCGCCCGGCGCGATCCGGAGCGACAGATGTGAGAGAACCGGACGGTCGGCCACATAGCCGAAGGTCACGTCGTCGAATGCGATCTCCCCGATGACCGGTGGCAGGACGGCGGCGTTCTCAGCCTCCCGCACGGATGGCGCCGTCTCCAGCAGCGTCCGGATTTTGCCGATGGCAGCCTTTGCCTGCTGATATTGGGTATAAAGCTGGACCAGCTGCTGCACGGGCTGGAAGAACGCGTTGATGTACAGCACAAAGGCCGTCAGCTCGCCGATCGTGAGCGTGCCCCGCAGCACCATCCGCCCGCCGACCAGCAGCATGATCGCCATCGCGATCAGTCCGATCACCGACGTCCCGGGCCCGTAGATCGCGTTGATCCGCCCGGTCCAGTCGTTGGCGTCCCGGTAGGCGCCGACCACCGACCGGTGCGCCACCACGTTGCGCTCCTGCCGGTTGTGCGCCGTGACTACCCGCACCCCGTTGAGGCTCTCGGACAGGTCCGCGAACATCGCCGCGATCGTGTCGCGCTGCCGGTTGTAGCCCCGGTCCGCCGCGTGCCGGAACCACAGCGACGCGGCCGTGAGCGGCGGCACCACCAGCACCAGCGTCAGGATCGCCAGCGGCACGTCGTAGTGGAACAGCACGGCGGTGACCACGACCATGGTCAGCGCCTGGATGAGGAACTGGGCGAACCCGTCCTGCAGCAGGCTCTGCAGCGACTCCACGTCGGAGGTCATCCGGGTCATGGTGACCCCGGCCTTCTCGCGCGTGTAGTAGTCGAGCGACATGCGCTGCAGGTGCGCGAAGATGCGGATCCGCAGGTCACGTGTGGCCGAGGCGGCGAGCATGCCGCTCTTGCGCATCCGCACCGCCGTAGCGAGACCCGTGAACAGCACCGCGGCCACGAAGCACACGGTCGCGATCACGAGGACGCGAAGGTTGCGGTCGGAGATGCCGTGGTCGATCCCGACCTGGACGAGGTACGGCCCGGCCTGCAACAGCAGCGTCTCCACCAGGATCGCCAGCGACGCCGCGACCAGCAGCCCCGGCCGCCGGATCAGCAGCCGGCCGAGCGAGACCCGCCCGCCCGTGTCGCCGACCGGGTCGAACGGCACCTGCGGATCGCCGTGATCGGGCTCCGTGGCCTCGAGTTTCGCGACGCCGGCGGCGAGGTCGGAGGGGATTCCCGCGAAGGGCGCCCCGCTGTCCTTCCGTCCCGCCGCGCCCACGCTCGGCCGGCCGCCGACGTTGAATCCGCCGAAACCTCCACCGAACATGCTCATGCGGACACCTCGGCCGACGAAGCCGACGAGGCCGACGAGGACGCCGAAGCCGACGAGGACGCCGAAGCCGAGGACGCCGAGGACGCCGTCGAAGCCGCGAGGACTTCGGCGTAGCGCGGCTCCGAGGCGAGCAAGCTTTCGTGCGTCCCGTCGGCGATCACCCGGCCGCCCTCCATCAGCAGGACCCGGTCGGCGAGGCTGATCGTGGAGAGCCGGTGGGCCACGATCAGCGTCGTCCGCCCGCGCATGCGCTCCTTGAGCGAGCCGTGGATCCGCTGCTCGACGCCCACGTCGATGGCGCTGGTCGCGTCGTCGAGCACGAGGATCGGCGGGTCGACCAGCAGCGCCCGCGCGATCGCGATCCGCTGCCGCTGCCCGCCTGACAGCGTGTAGCCACGCTCGCCCACCACGGTCTCGTACCCCTCGGGGAGCTCGAGGATGAACTCGTCGGCGCCCGCGGCGACGGCTGCCGCGATCACCTCGTGCCGGGTGGCGTGCGGCCTCCCGTACGCGATGTTGTCGTGAATCGAAAGCGAGAAGAGAAAGGGCTCGTCGGGCACGATGCCGACCTGTTCCCGCAGCGACGACAGCTTGATCCGGCGCACGTCGGTGCCGTCGATGGTCACGTTCCCCGAGGTCACGTCGTAGAAGCGGGCCGCGAGCCGGCCCAGCGTCGACTTCCCCGAGCCGGTCCCGCCCACCACGGCCACCGTTTCGCCCGCCCTGAGCTTCAGGTTCAGACGATCAAGAGCCACGGTGCCGTTCGGGTACGCGAAGCAGACGTCGACAAACGCAAGATCCCCGCGCAGCGGCCGCTCGACCGGGTCGGAGTCGTCCAGAATTTCGCTCGGCGTATCGAGAATCTCGTAGATGCGGCGCGCGGACGCGGAGGCGCGCTGCCCCATCATGATCATCATGCCGAGCAGCCGGAACGGCGGCTGCAGCATCAGGACGTACGAGTTGAAGGCGACGATCGTCCCCACCGTGGTGTGCCCGTCGATCACCATGAGGCCGCCGATGAGCAGCACCAGCGCGAGGCCGAGCCGGGGCAGGTTGTCGAGCAGCGGGTTCCACCGGCTGCGGATGCGCGCGTCCTGCCGGTAGGCCCAGCGGATCCGGTCGGCGCTCTCGGCCAGCGTGCGCAGCTGCCGTCCCTCGGCCGCGAACGCCTTCACGATGCGGACGCCCTGGATGTTCTCGTCGACGACGGTGGCGAGCTGTGCGAGGCGGGCCTGGATCATCCAGGAGATCGGGAAGATCGCCTTGCGCATGCTCACGCCGAGCACTCCGATGATCGGCATGGTCGCCATGGCCACGATCGCGAGCGGCACGTTGATCGAGAGCATCAGGACGAACGCGACGACGGCGATCAGGCACTGCACGAGGATCGACGGGCCGAACGAGAGGTACATCTGCACGGCCCGGATGTCGGAGCCGGAGCGGGACATCAGCTCGCCGGACTGCACCCGGTCGTAGAAGCCGAACGGCATCCGTACGAGGTGGGTGTAGACGATGTTGCGCAGGTCGTACTCCATCTCGTACGCCGTGCGCAGCAGGTAGAGCCGGGCCAGGTAGTTGATCAGGCCCTGCACGAGGGCGAGCCCGATGATCGCCATGACGTAGGTGGCGAGCTTTCCGGTACGGTCGACGATCGCGTCGTCGATGCCGATGCGGACGAGGTTGGGGATCTGCACCTGCACGATCAGCCCGACGAACGACAGCACCAGCGAGGTGATCAGCAGGCCGCGGTGGGCCTTGACGAGCGGCAGCGCGCGACGCAGCCAGCTCTTGCGGACATCTGGGTCGATGGACGCCTTGGGCGCGCGTCGGCTCAAGCAGTGCCTCCTGAGGAGCGCCAGAGGTACTTAGCTTGGCTAACGATACCCCGTCGCTCAGAGGACCCCAAACGGTTTTGGCTCGACCGCGGGACAGATCGTGCCGTCGGCCGGGCGGGTCAGGCCGATCAGGTACGCGTCGGCCGCGCCCGAGACGCAGGTGCTGTGGTCATAGACGACATGACCCCAGCCTTCGTACGTGACCAGGCTCGCCAGCGGGCCCAGCTGACGGGCCATGCGCTCCGCCCAGATGTACGTGGTGGCGGGGTCGTGCTCCGAGCCGATCAGCAGCACCGGCGGCATGCCGGGCGACGGGGCGAACGGCTTCTGCGGGTTGGGTGGGGCCGAGGGCCAGCCCAGGCAGGCCGCGACGGAGTTGATCGCCAGCGGCGACGCGAGCATCTGCGGGGCTCGCGCGCGCAGGATCGCCAGGCGCCGGCGCAGGTCGGGGAAGCCGGTGATCGGCAGGTACCAGTCCGAGCAGATCACCGGAGGGAAGCTGTGGTCGACGATGTCCACCTCCGGCGGCGGCGCCTTGCGTGCCGTCACGGCCAGGCCGGCCGCGTCCTTCAGGTAGTAGGCGAACGAGTACCACTCCGGCTGGTAGAACGCGGCGAACGCGGCGGTGGTCAGGTCGGACACGCGCAGCTTCTCCGGCCGGGCGTACGGGTTCTCCAGCGTGCCGGCCGCCGCGCGCTCCACCAGCCCCGCCCACAGCGCCGGGATGTCCTGGCCGCGCAGGACACAGGTCTGGTCGCGGGCGCACCAGGCCACGAACTCGTCGAACGAGTCCTGGGCGGCGTCGGTCTCCTGCACCAGGAACGTGCCGACGCTGACGCTGTGGTCCATCACGCCGTCGAGGACCAGGGCGCGCAGGCGGTCCGGGTACTGCTCGGCGTACTGCTCACCCATCAGCGAGCCGTACGAGGCGCCATAGAAGCTGATCTTCTCCTCGCCGAGGGCCGCCCGCAGCGCGTCGACGTCGCGGACCACGCTGAGGGTGTCGACATGGCCGAAGACCGGGCCGGTGCGCGCACGGCAGTCGGCGGCCAGGCGACGGTTGTAGTCGATCAGGGCGGCGAACTCGCGCTCGTCGCCGACCAGCGGGGACGGGGTCTCGTCGACCAGATCCTGGGAGCACAGGATCGGGGTGCTGCGGCCGACGCCGCGCGGGTCCATGCCGACGATGTCGAAATGCTTGCGCAGCTCTTCGCTGAAGAACGTGGGCGCGTCGAAGGTGAAGTTCACGGCGGAGCCGCCGGGGCCGCCGGGGTTGACCACCAGCGTGCCGATCCGCTCGGCCGGGTCGAGGGCGGGCCGGCGGGCGATGGTGAGCATGACGGTGGGGCCCAGCGGATTCGCCCAGTCCGCGGGGACCCGCATCGTGCCGCACTCGACCTTCGCGTCCTCGGGGCAGGCCTTCCACTCGACCATGGGTGGGGACGCAAGCTTTTCCGCGTACGGGAAAAGAAGTGTCACGACCGTGACCGCCGCCGCCAGAGCTCGCACCGCGATATCGTCGGACGAATCATGATCGTCAGTCTGGCGAATGGGTGAAGTTCGCCGGGCCGTGGCACGGTGGACCGATGACCACCGGCTCACGCACGCGCCTGCTCGCCGTCGCGACCGGCGCCGCTCTTCTTTCCGCCTGCTCGGACTCCCCCTCCTCGTCCTCGACGCCGCCGCGGGCCGAGGCCACGGTGCCATCGGTTCCGGCCTCGTCGGTCCCCTCCTCCCCGCGCGGCACGCCCGACCTGAGCAAACCGCAGACGATCGTGAGCGGCCTCGAGGTGCCCTGGGGGCTCGCGTTCCTGCCGGATGGCAGTGCGCTGGTGAGCGAGCGGGACAAGGGCGTCATTCTCCGCATCCCGGTCGGCGGCGGCGATCCTCAGCAGATCTACAAGATCTCCGAATCGCGGAGTGGGGGCGAGGGCGGGCTGCTCGGGCTGGCGGTCTCGCCGGACTACGCCCAAGACCAATTCGTGTACGCCTATTACACCGCCGCCGACGAGAACAAGATCGCCCGGTTCAAGCTCTCCGACAAAGCGCCCACGGTGATCTTCGATGGGATCACCCGCGGGTCGCGGCACAACGGCGGGCGGCTCGCGTTCGGGCCGGACGGGATGCTCTATGTGGGCACCGGCGACGCCAGCGACGGCGAGCAGTCGCAGGACCCGGGCGACGTGAACGGCAAGATCCTGCGGCTCACGCCCGCGGGCAAGGCGGCGCCGGGCAATCCGACGCCGGGCTCGCCGGTCTGGTCGATGGGTCACCGCAACGTGCAGGGCCTGGCCTGGGACGCCGACAAGACCATGTACGGCATCGAGTTCGGGCAGGACACCTGGGACGAGGTCAACATCATCGAGCCCGGCAAGAACTACGGCTGGCCCGAGGTCGAGGGCAAGGGCGACAACCCTCGTTTCGCCAACCCGATCGTGCAATGGCGCACCGACGACGCCTCGCCGTCGGGCGCGGCGATCTCGGGGGACACGCTCTACGTGGCGGCCTTGAAGGGCGCGCGGCTGTGGACGGTGCCGCTCGGAGGCGACTCGCCCAAACCTTCCGCCGCGCTGGAGGGCGAGTACGGGCGGCTGCGGACGGTGGGGGTCGCGCCGGACGGGGCACTGTGGGTGATGACCTCGAACCGGGACGGGCGTGGCGACCCGCGCGACGGCGACGACCGGATCCTGCGGTTCCCTGCTTCGTGACGTGAGATGGCCCGGTCCGTAGACGGCTCACGGACCGGGCCACGCCTCGGGTCTTGCTACTTGGTCGGTGGGATCTGGGGAAGGGCGGAGATCGCCGTGGCGTACTTGGTGATCTGCCGCCCGTTGGGCACCACTCCGACGGCTCGGAGCTGGTCGTGGATCGCCTGCGCAATCGCATCCTCGGACTGTCCGCGATGCGTCTGCGCGACCTTGTTGATGACGTAGTCGATTCTCACTTGCGCCTGCCAGCCGGCGGGACGGCTACCGCCGGAGGTGGCGAAGCTGACTGAGGCCAGGGGTTCCATGCCCTGTCTATCGGAAGGTCAGACCCTCGACTGGAAGATATGAGGAACCTGTGCACCCGGATCGCACCCGTCGGGCACCGCTCTGGCCATCATTCCTCCCTGGTTTCCTCGTTTTCCGGCCTCGAGGCCGCGTCGGGCGGGCTCAGCTTGAGCCAGAGGAGCATCAGCAGGCCGAGGACGAGCATGGCGATGCCCATCCAGAGATTGATGCGTACGCCCTGCGCCTTGTCGATCTCGGCGGGCGAGTCGAAGATGCCCAGCAGCGTGACGATCACGCCGTAGATCACGAACAGGCCGCCGATCACCCGCCGCACGTCGAAGAGGCGGGCGACCCGGCCGGTGTTGTCGGGTTCCTTCGTCATGGCAGATCTCCTCTCACCAGACCGGGATGTACAGGAGGACGGCCAGGGTGACGGCTATCCCGCCGAGCAGCACCGGGTTGCGCCACCACACCTTCTCGCCGGCCAGGACCGCGCCGGCGGCGCCCTCGAGGCCGTACACCAGGCCGCGGAGCTCCTCCTCGCGTTTCGACGGGGTGAACTGGGTGACGATGACCGCCACGATCACGGCCACCACGAACGCGGCGCCCGCGCCCCAGAAGCTCTCGTCGAGGTCGGAGTTGAAGTGGATCGCGTCGGTCAGGTGGGCGATGTACAGCCCCAGCGAGGCCAGGAAGCCGAGGAACAGCGACCAGAACCCGGCCCAGGGGGACATCTTCTTCCAGAACATGCCGACGATGAAGGTGGCGAACAGCGGGGCGTTGAACAGCGAGAACAGCGCCTGGATGTAGTTCATGATGTTGCTGAAGCCGGCCGCGATGAAGGCGGTGCCGATACCCACGAGGACGCCGGCGATGGTCGCATAGCGCCCCACCCGCAGGTAGTGCTGGTCGTCGCGATCCTTGCGGATGTACGCCTGCCAGATGTCGTACGTGAAGACGGTGTTGAAGCCGGACACGTTGGCCGCCATGCCCGCCATGAACGAGGCGAGCAGGCCGGTCACCGCCACGCCGAGCACGCCGTTGGGCAGCAGGTCGCGCATGAGCAGCGGGATCGCGTTGTTGTAGACCAGGTCGCCCTCGTCCGTGCCCAGGCCCTGCACCGTGACCAGCGCGATGAGGCCCGGGATCACGGTCACCGCGGGGATCAGCAGCTTCGGGAAGGCGCCGATGATCGGCGTACGGCGGGCAGCGTTCTCGCTCTTGGCGGAGAGCGCCCGCTGCACCTCGGCGAAGTTCGTCGTCCAGTAGCCGAAGGACAGCACGAAGCCCAGGCCGAAGATGATGCCGATCCAGCTGGCGCCCAGCGGGTTGTCGGTGCTGCCGGTGTTGGCCCAGGTATGCAGGCCGGGCTCGCCCAGCGGGGACTGGCGGACCTTCTCGAACAGGCCGTCGATGCCGCCGACCTTGACCAGGCCGACGATCGTGATCGGGATCAGGCCGGCCAGGATCACGAAGAACTGCAGCACCTCGTTGTAGATCGCCGAGGAGAGACCGCCCAGCGTGATGTAGACCAGCACGATCGCGGCGCCCAGCATGATCGAGACCCAGAGCGGCCAGCCGAGCAGCGCCTCGAGGATCAGGGCCAGGGCGTACAGGTTCACGCCGGCGATCAGCACCTGGGCGACCGCGAAGCTGACCGCGTTGAACAGGTGCGTGCTGTTGTTGAAGCGGCGCCTCAGGAACTCGGGGACGCTGCGCACCTTGGAGCCGTAGTAGAAGGGCATCATCACGATGCCGAGGAAGACCATGGCCGGCACGGCGCCGACCCAGTAGTAGTGCAGGGTCATCAGGCCGTACTGAGCGCCGTTGGCGGCCATGCCGATGATCTCGATGGCGCCGAGGTTGGCCGAGACGAAGGCCAGGCCGGTCACCCAGGCCGGCATCGATCTCCCGGAGAGGAAGAAATCGGAGCTTGACCTGATCGCCGCGCGGGCGGCGAAGCCGATGCCCAGCACGGTGATGAAGTACAGCGCGAGAATCAGATAGTCGAACATGTCGAGGTCGAGCCGGAGTCCGCTCGCCGCAAGCACGTGCACGGGCCACCTCCAAGGCCAAAGTCGACATCGACTACCCGCCATGAACATTTTTCACACGTGTTGCCTCTTGTCACAGGGAACACGCGGCATTGCCGTCACATGACCGATGCTCGTTCCCGGAGGAGGCACTCGAGGCCGTCGAGGATGCGGTCCAGCCCGAAGGCGAACGCGTTGTCGGCCCCGCCGCGCTCGCCCTCGTCGGCGACCGCGGCGGCGACCGCGGGATAGCGATCGGCGTGATCGCGCAGGGCGATGCCGATCGCGGCGACCAGGTCGCTCTCGGCGCCGGCGCCCTGGCCCGCGATCATGCGGACGTGGCCGGCGATCGTGGCCACGGCGTCGAGGCTCTCGGCGCCGGTGAGGCCGGGCGGGAGGACGCGCAGGGCGCATTCCAGCCACGCGATCTCGTGGGGGCCGATCGGGCGGCGGCCGGTGCCGGCCTCGAGTGCCCAGACGTGGCCCGCGTAAGCCGCCAGGAGGACGGTGGCCCACTCGGTCAGCGCCTCTCGCCACGGCTTCTCGATCTCGGGTGGCTCGCCCAGGCCGCGCTCGAGCATGACCGCCACCAGCTCGGTCTTGCCCGGTAGGTAGCGGTACAGCGACATCTTCGTGTAGCCGAGGTCGGCCGCGACCCGCTGCATCGAGACGGCCGCGAGGCCCTCGGCGTCGGCGATCGCGATGGCCGCGTCGGCGATCTGGTCGAGGGTGAGCGCGGGCTTGGGGCCGCGGGTCGGCCGCGGCCGCGGCGCCCAGAAGAAATCTGCCGTCATCTTGCCATCCCTTCGAACAGCGTCTACCGTACACAGAAATAACCGAGTCCGATGGACACAGTTTAGGGGGAGACATGGACGTCCTGATCTCGGGCGCGAGCATCGCCGGGCCGGCGCTGGCCTACTGGCTGGGCCGGTTCGGGTTCCGGCCGACGATCGTCGAGGTCGCGCCGGCCCTGCGCACGGGTGGCAGCGCGGTCGACTTCCGCGGGCCGCTGCACATGGGCGTGCTCGAGCGGATGGGCGTGCTGCCGGCGCTGCGCTCGGCCGAAACCGGGGGCACGGTGATGCGATTCGTCGACGCCGATGGCGATCGCCTGATGGAGTGGCCGGCCGGGCTGGCCGGAGGCGACCTCGAGGTGCAGCGTGGCGACCTGTCCCGAGTCCTCTGCGACGCCGGCCCGTCGACCGCGTTCTTGTTCGGCGACCGCATCGCCGCGATGACCGAGACACCTTCGGGGGTCGAGGTCACCTTCGCGAGCGGGCTGCAGCGTGTCTTCGACCTCGTCGTCGGCGCCGACGGCGTCCACTCCGGGGTGCGGCGGCTGGCATTCGGCCCCGAGGAACAGTTCGTGAAGCACCTGGGCTACTACGTGGGCGGGTGGGACGTGCCCAACGAGTGGGGCCTGAGCCGCGAGTCGGTGCTGCACAACGACCCGGGCCGGATGATGAGCGTCGGCGGCGACCACCGCGACCCCGCACTGGCCGGGGCGTTCGTGGCGTTCGCCTCCGACCGGCTGAGCTACGACCGGCACGACCGCGACGCGCAGAAGCGGCTGCTCCGCGAGCGCTACGCGGGGATGGGCTGGCTGGCGCCGCGACTGCTCGACCTGCTCGACGCCGCCCCCGACCTGTGGTTCGACCAGATCTGCCGGGTCGACGCGCCACAATGGACCAAGGGGCGGGTCGCGCTGGTGGGCGACGCGGCGTGCGGCGCCACCATCGGCGGGCAGGGCAACGGCACGGCGATCGTCTCGGCGTACGTGCTGGCCGGCGAGCTCGCGGCGGCCCGCGGCGACCACCGCGTCGCGTTCCCGGCGTACCAGAAGCGGATCAGCAAGTTCGCCCGTGGCACCCAGAAGGGCGGCGACACCACCGGCAAGTTCCTGGCGCCCAAGACGGCGACCGGCATCCGCGCCCGCAACTATCTGAACAACCGGAAGTGGTTCATCGACCTGACCTTCAAGATCGCGGCCGACCGCAGCACGAACATCGAGCTGCCCGACTACGCACGCCTGGCCGTCAAGTGACGGAAAGCGCCCCGTCGATCGCCGCGCGGGTGCCCTCGGGGTCGGTCACCCACGGGAAGTGGCCCGCGTCCGGCAGCCAGATGATCGAGGCGTTCGGGAGCCAGTCGGCGAGCACGTGCGGGGCGGCCAGGCCGGTCACCACGTCCCGGTCGCCCGCGATGATCGTCACGGGCACGCCGACCGCGGCCAGGTCGCCGGGGTCGAGGGTGTCCGACCAGAAGTCCTCGTAATCCGCGGTCACCTCCGGCCGGCGCGCGTGCTCCCGCACGGCCGGGGTGTCGGCGCCGTAGACGAGCGGCATGAGGGCCGGGTCGAGCTCGCCGTCGGGGTCGGCGTCCCAGGCGCTCTTCGCGGCGGCGTACCAGGACTCCGCCGAGAACCACCGCTTCACCAGCACGTCCTGCGTGGGCTCGTCGGCGCCGAGCGGGATCGGCTTGCGCGACGGCGTGAGCAGCACCAGCCGCGCGACGCGGGAGGGGTGCCGCGCGGCGTAGGCGAGGACGGGCCACGCCCCCGCCGAGTGGCCGAGCAGGTCGAGGCGGTCGGCGCCGAGGTGGAGCCGCAGCTCCTCGAGATCTTCGGCCAGGGCGGTGAAGACGTGCGACGGCGCCGGTTCGGAACGGCCGGTGCCGCGCGGTTCGAGGAGCAGCAGGGTGCGGTGCACCCCGCCGAGGTCGTCGAGATATCCGGCGGGCCGTCCCGGCCCGCCGGGCTGGCAGACCAGGAGCGGCCCGTCGCCGCGCAGCTCGTAGTGCAGTTCGGTGCCCGCAGCCGACCGGAAGACCCCCATCAGCGGAGCCTATCGATCTCTTCCACTGTCAGCGCGCCGATATCGGTCACGACCAGGCTCGCCTTCGCGATCGCGTCCTCGGCGGGTGGGTAGACACCGTGCGGCACCGCCACCACCGCCAGCCCGGCCGCGGCGGCCGAGCGAAGGCCGTTGCTCGAGTCCTCGACCGCGGCGCAGGCCGCCGGGGCAAGGCCGAGCTTCTCGGCCGCGGCGAGGTACACGTCGGGGTAGGGCTTGCCGCGCGGCACCTCCTCGGTCGACAGCGTCACCTGGAAGGCGCCGGTCAGCCCGGCCGTGGCCAGCACCTGATCGATCAGAACCCGCGCCGACGAGCTGGCGAGCGCCAGCGTGAAGCGCTGGCCGATCCGGTGGACGGCCTCGGCCGCGCCCGGGATGAGCGGCAGGTTCGTGCGGTAGCGCTCGGCCATCCGGCCCAGCACGTCGGCGGCGACCTGCTCGGGGGTACGCGGCACGCCGACCTCCTCGGCCAGGTGCCGCGACCACTCGCCCGTGCTCATGCCCATCATCCGGTCCTGGCTGTCCGGGAGGAAATCGCGGCCGTGCTCGGCCACGTACCCCCGGCGCACCTCCTCCCAGACCTCCTCGGAGTCGATGATGACGCCGTCGAGGTCGAAGACGACCGCCCGGATCGTGCTCACAGCTCCGCTGCCGCTGGGATGATCTCGTTCTGGAAGATCTCGAACTGCTTCGTGTCGTACGCGTTGACCAGGCTGCCGTGCGCTTGCTGGAAACCCATGCGGGCGAGACCGCGCAGGCCCTCGATGATCTCGCCGGGGCTCTTGGTGGTGAGGTCGTAGTGGAACATGACGGTCTTCTCGATCTCGTCGTAGTCCCGGCCCACGTTCTCGCAGTGCTGCTTCAGCACGTCGAGCTTGTGCCCCACCTCGGGCGACGGGAAGAGGTTGCAGGCGTCGGCATACTTCGCGACCAGCAGCAGCGTCTTCTTCTCGCCACCACCGCCGATCAAGATGCGCGGGTGCGGCTTGCTCAGCGGCATCGGCGAGTTGAGCAGCCGGCCCAACTGGTAATGCTTGCCGCGGTAAGGGGTCTCGTCGCCGGCGAACATCTGCTTGCAGATCTGCAGCGTCTCCTCGAGCCGCTCGAAGCGCTCCTTGGTCGAGGGGAAGAACAGGCCAAGGCCGCGCGATTCGTCCTCGTTCCACGCGGCGCCGATGCCGAGCAGCGCGCGGCCGCCGGAAAGCACGTCGAGGGTGGTCACCGCCTTGGCGAGCAGTCCCGGGTCGCGGTAGGTCACGCCGGTGACCATGGTGAACAGCTTGGCCGTCCTGGTGTGGGCGGCGAGGTAGCCGAGGGCGGTGTACGCCTCGAGCATGGCGTTCTCGGCCGGGCCGACCCCGCGGATCTGCCAGACGTGGTCCATCACGCTGATCCGGTCGAAGCCGGCCTCGTCGGCGGACGAGGCCACGTCGGCGAGGGTCGCGCCGAGCTGAGGGGCGTCTCCGGGCCAGGTGAAATTCGAGATGTGCAGGCCAAGTTTCACTGCCCAATTCCTTCCGCGAGGACATTCACGGCATCTGATCCGCAACAGTCACGACCCTACCGCTTACACCCCTTTGTTGTACGCACAGTAGCCGCTCGGCTAACAGAGGCGATCCGTGATCGCCGTCTCGGGGGTCCGGTTCGGTCCGTCGAGCGGAGGGCTCTCCACCGTTCCGCTGAGTTGCTGTTCGGTTGCCGGCCGGTAGCTTCGAAGATCAGCAGTTCACCGTGAGGAGCACCGCCATGCCTTCCTCGCCGCTCAACCCAGCGACGACCCGTCACCGCCGACCATCACCGTCCGTAAGCGTCGTGATTCCGGTCCGCGACCCCGGCGGCCTCCCGCTGACCCTGCGCGGCCTCCCTCCGGTCGACGAGGTCATCGTCGTCAGCGAAATCCCCGCCGCCTCCCTCGCGCCGAGCCTCGCCTCCTCTGCCCCCGCCTCGCCCGGCCACGCCGCGTTCGGCCTCACCTCGCCCGGCCTCACCTCGCCCGGCCCCGCCTCGCCCGGCCCCGCCTCGCCCGGCCCCGCCGCGTTCGACCCCGCGTCGCCCGGTCCCGCCGCGTTCGACCCTGCGTCGCCCGGCCCCGCCGCGTTCGGCCCCGCCTCGTCCGCGCCGGCCGACGTCGCGTCGATCGTCCGCGCAGCCTGGCCGGCCGCCCGGGTGCTCCGCGCCGGCCGTCCCGGCCCCGGCAACGCCCTGGCCACCGGCCTGGCCGCCGCCCGCGGCGACATCGTGGTGACCCTGAACGGCGACGGATCCACCGACCCCGCCGAGATCCCGCACTACGTGGCCGCGCTCACCGCGGGCGCCGATGTGGCGGTGGGTTCCCGCTACCGCGACTCCGGCCGCGACCTGACCGGCGGCCGATTCCGCCGCTGGGCCAACGTCTTCCTGATCTGGATCGTCAACACCCTGTTCGGCGTTCGCCGCACCGACCCGGGCTTCGGCTACGCCGCCTTTTGGCGCGACGCCCTTTCCCGGCTTGACCTTCCCGACCCGTCCTCCCGAGCCGGCGCCGCCTGGGGCGACGGCCCCGAGCTGGGCCCGATGCTGGCCCTGCGCCCGTCGATCCGGGGCCTGCGGGTGGCCGAGGTGGCAAGCGTCGCCTACCCCCGCATGAGCCGGCCGGCCCGCGCCGAACGCCCCGGCCCGCGCCACTGGATCCGCCTCCTGACGACGGAGTTCCCGCACCGCCACGCCAACGCCGCCGATTCCGGCTCGGGCGCGGGCGCCGTCCACGCCGACGGTCCCGCTTCCCGCGCCGGCTCCACCCGTGCCGACGGTTCCGCCGCGAAGGCCGGCCGCACGGGGCCCGGCCGCACGGATATCCGCCCCACGGAGAACGGCCGCACGGGGACCGGCCGCACGGGCGCCGGCCTCACGGGCGCCGGCCGCACGGGCGCCGGCCGCACGGACACCGGCCGCACGGACACCGGCCTCACGGACACCGGCTTCACGGGCGCCGGCCTCACGGACACCGGCTTCACGGGCGCCGGCCTCACGGGCGCCGGCCTCACGGGCGCCGGCCTCACGGGTTCGACCGCGGACCTGGGAGCCGCGGGCGCCGATGAGACGGGCGCGGAGGGGCACGGCACCGACCGCCGGCCGCAGGGCGAGCCGATCTGGGGCCCGCCGAGCCGCCGCACTTCGCCCGCCCGCGACCTGTGGCGGGCCGGCGAGAACCCGGTCCCGCACACATCGCCGCGCTCGATAGCGAACGTGACCCCGCACGCCTGGCGCACCGGCTACCCCGGCCGCGCCGCTGCCCCTGAATTCGGTAGCACCGCCAGCCCGGACTCCGGTCGCACCGCCGGGCGAGACGGCACCGCCGGGCGAGACGGCACCACCGGGCGAGACGGCACCACCGGGCGAGACGGGACCACCGACCCGGACGCCAAGCCGCGCTCGGCCGAGGACGCCCGGCCGGACTCCGCCGCGGCGCGCTTGATCCCGCCGCAGCCTCCGGCGGCACCGCGGCGTGAGGTGGGCACCAAGCGCCGCCGCATCGAGGGCCTCCGCCAACGCCCCGACCTGCGCGTCATCAACGGCGAGGGGACCGGAAGCGGGCGCACTCGCAGTGGACGGCTGCGCCCGGTCCCCAGGGAAAACCTCGGCGGTTAAGCGGCGGCGGCGCGGAGCCGGGGCAGGATCTGGTCGGCGTACAGGCGCAGGAAACGCTCCTGGTCGGGGCCCGGCGCGTGGAACACCAGGTGCTTGAAGCCCATGTCGAGGTATTCCTGCACCCGGTTGCCGTGCTCTTCGGGGTCCGAGGAGCAGATCCAGCGAGTTACCGTGCGATCGACCGGGAGGGCATCGGCTCGGCGCTGCATTTCCAGCGGGTCCTCCACGCCGGTTTTCTCCTCGGGCGAGAGGGCCAGCGCGCCCCAGTAGTGGGTGTCGTTGCGGGCCTTTTCCATGTCGTCGTCGAACGAGACCTTGACCTCGATCATCAGGTCGAGGTCGTCGAGCTTGCGGCCGGCCTTCTCGGCGCCCTCGCGGACCGCCGGCAGCAGGGTTTCGGTGTACAGGTCGTGGCCCTTGCCGCTGGTGGTGATGAAGCCGTCGGCGATGCGGCCGGCCAGGCGGGTGGCGGCCGGCCCTGAGGCGCCGATGTAGATCGGCACCGGGGAGGACGGCTTGTCGTAGATCGTGGCGTTCTCGGTGCGGTAGAACTGGCCCTCGTAGGTGACCCGGTCCTCGGCCCAGAGCTTCTTGATGAGCTGCACCGACTCCTTAAGGCGGGCGAAACGCTCCTTGCCGTCGGGCCAGGGAATGCCCAGCGGCACCTCGTTGAGCGACTCGCCGGAGCCGACGCCCAGCACCACCCGGCCAGGCGCCAGCAGGCCGAGCGTGGCGAACGCCTGCGCGACCACGGCGGGGTGGTAGCGGAACGTCGGGGTGAGCACGCTCGTGCCGATCAGCACCCGCTCGGTGCGGGCGGCGAGCGCTCCCAGCCACGGAAGCGCGGCCGGCGCGTGGCCGCCGTGATGCCGCCAGGGCTGCAGATGGTCGGAGACGAACACCGAGTCGAAGCCCAGCTCCTCCGCCAGCACGCTGTACCCGAGAAGCTCCGCCGGCGCGAACTGCTCGGCCGACGCCTTGTACCCGAACCGAATCATGGCTCGACCCTAACCCGCGGCCTTGTAGGCCTCCCCCGCAGCGGTGGGCGAATCCCCGTCCTTGTAGAGGCCGAAGTCGACGCTGTCGCCGACCGCCGGCAGGCCGAACCAGGCGTACCGCTCGACGTACGACCTGCTCTGCAGACCGCTCGTGGTGCCCTTGATGAACGTGACCAGCTGCGACGCGCTCGGGTACTTCGGCGAGCCGGAGAAGTTCATCAGGCCGAACTCGGTGACCCAGATGGGCTTGTTGTAGCGCTTGTGCACGGCGTCCACGTACCCGAGGAACTGGCCGACCGCGGCGGCGCTGAAGTCCGACCCGTACCAGTGCAGGGTGATGAAGTCGACCCGGTAACCCTTGTCCTTCGCCCCGCTCATGAACCGGTCGAGCCACCCGCCGGCCGTGTCCCCGCCGTACGCGACCGACGGCGAACCCAAGCGCAAGCCGGTCGCCTGGAGCTTGGGCCACGCGGCCAGGGCATCTTCGACGCTCATGTCGGCCTGCCCGGCCATGTCGGGCTCGTTGAAGCCGAGCAGCTCGCCGCCGCTCTCCTTCTTGGCCTTCGCGATGGTGGCGTCGGTGGCGTCGCCCTTGGCCCGGATCATCGGGACGAACTCGACCCCGGACGGGCCGGGCACGTCGTCGTTGTTCGACGCCCAGTTGTAGTACCAGCCCGCGCCGACGTCGCCGAGCGCCGCCTTGAGGCCGGTGAACTTCCAGACGCCGACGCCCTTCTTCTTGCTCGCCTTCGCGGTGATCACGACGGCCGGTTTCTTCGTCCTGGTCTTGGCAGGCGCGGGCGACGGCGAGGTCGTGGCGGGCGTGGGGGCGGCGCTGACGGTGGTGGGCGACGGGACCGGCGCGGAGGTGACGACGACGGCGGCGGTGGGCCGCTGCGGCGGCGCGGCCTGGTGGTAGACGACCACGGCCGTCCCGGCGCCGGCCACCGCGGTGGTGGCGAGCGCCGCGGTCAGCACCTTCTGCGACACGCCGAACCCGATCTTGGTGGCCAGCTGCGCCCCGCCGGCCTTCGCGGCGGCGGCGTGGCCGGTGAGACCGGTGAGACCGGCCAGCGACCCCGGCAGCGAGCCGGCCAGCGACGCGGGGATCGGCACCAGCGCCATCCCGGCGAGCAGCCGCTCGGCCGCGACCAGGTTGAGCCAGGCGGGCGAGCAGTACGCGCAGTCACGCGTGTGCCGGGCGATGCGCTTGCGCCACAGCGCGCTCGGCGGGCCGTCCCAGTGCACGGTGACCAGGCGAAGGTCGGGGCAGGTCGGCTGGGCGGCCAGCGCCCGCACCACGACCCGGGCCGTCTCGAGCTGGCCCTTCATCCGCTGGATGCGCACGGCCGCGTGCTGGCGGGTGACCTCGGTGGCCTCGACGATCTCGTCCCGGGTGAGCTCGCCGGATGCCTCCAGCCACCACAGCGAGAGCAGCTCGCGGTTCTCCTCGTCGAGCCACCGGGTCGCCTCGGCGGTCTCGCGGCGCTGCCCGGACAGCTCGAGGCGGGTGATGGCCAGGTCGGTGAAGTCGGCCCCGGGATCGCGTACGTCCTCGTGGAGCAGCGCCTCGGGCGCGCCGCGCCGGAACCGGAACCGCTCACGCACCTGGCGGACGGTGATCGCCACCAGCCAGGACCGGAACGACTCGGGCTCGCGCAGGTCGCCGAGGTTGCGCAGCACCCGCAGCATCACCTCCTGCACCACGTCGTCGACGTCCGCGTGGCCCTCGAGGGCGCGGCCGACGATGGTGTAGACGAGCGGCAGATAACCCGCGACCAGCCGGTCGACCGCGGCCGGGTCGCCGGCGCGGGCCGCGATGACGGTCGCGATGTCGGGTTGGTCCGCCATGTGCCTGCCTTTCGTCGTACGTACCCGCCCATGGTTTTGCCGGGCGACCATAGGGGGACGCGCGAGCTGTCCATGGATAACACGTTTTTCGCGACCACCTGGTTGAGCACAGTCGCGGTTAGGCAGGCCGGACCCAGGGCACATGAGGGATATGCGTATGACAGTCCGGCTCGACCTGCCGCGTGAAGCCGGCAGCGTTCCCGCCGTGCGCCGACTGTTGCGCAGCGCCCTCGCTGTCCTGCACGTGGACCAGGAGTCCGGCGCCGATCTGGAGCTCGCGATCACGGAGGCCTGCGCCAACGTGGTCAACCACGCGTCGGATACGGAGAGCTTCGAGGTCCATCTCGAGGTCCACGAGGACCGCTGCACGATCGACGTCCGCGACGGCGGGGCCGGCTTCGACCCCGCCGCGATCGAGCCGCCCGATTCGGGGAGCGAGCGCGGCCGTGGACTCTTCCTGATCAGGGCGCTCGCGGAGAACGTACGGATGCAGTCCACGCCTCGTCGCGGCAGTCTCATCCATTTCGAGAAGTCGCTCGCCTGAGACACCCCGGAGTGCCAGGGCTCGTCAGCCGCAGCGGGGGCATGCGCCTATCATGCTTGCACTCCGGCAATTATTGCCGACCGTGAAAGGAGATCGAGTGTCCGACGGCCCGCCATCGGTCGGCGCGCAGCTGCGCGCGGCGCCGCCCGATCGCCTTTCCGAGGTCACCGCCGAGCACCTGCGCGCCCACTACTCCGCCGACCGGGTCGAGGTGCTGCTCGGCGATCTGAGCCTGTCCGGCCTGTGGCCGGTGCTCGACCCCGAGGGCCCCACCGGCGGCACCCTGGAGCAGCGCTGCTTCGGCAGCCAGCTGCCGGTGGTGGACCCCCGCCCGGACGGCCCGGCCAAGGTTCTGCTGCCCCTCACCGTCTGGGGCGACCGGCTCGGCGTGCTGAGCCTGGAGACCGGGCGCGAGACCACCCGCGACCTGACCGCCCAGCTCGCGGTGATCGCCGACGAGCTCGCCATGGCGCTGCGCACCGCCGATCGGGACACCGACCGCTACCACAAGGTGCGCCGCCGGCAGCGCCTGACCATGGCCGCCGAGCTCCAGTGGGACCTGCTGCCCGGGCGCTCGCTCAACGGCGAGCGGTTCCGGCTGGCCGGGGCGCTCGAGCCGGCGTACGCGGTCTACGGCGACCACTACGACTGGTCGGTCACCGGCGACCGGCTCACCGTGACCGTGCTCAACGGGCACGGCGACGGGATCGAGGCGGCGCTGCTCACCGCGGTCGCCGTCAACGCCATGCGCAACGCCCGCCGCTCGGGCGCCGGCATCGTCGAGCAGGCCGAGCTGGCCTCCGACGCCGTCTACTCGCGGCATGGCGGCAACTCGTACGTGGCCACGCTGCTGCTCGAGATCGGGCTGACCGACGGCGCCGTCGAGGCGGTCGACGCCGGCTCCCCGAAGGCGATGGTGGCGCACAACGGCGACATCCGGCCGATCACGCTGGAGCAGCAGCTCCCGCTCGGCATGTTCGGCGACAACCGGTACGAGACGCAGAAGTTCCAGCTCGAGCCCGGCGACCGGCTGCTGGTGACGAGCGACGGCGTGCACGCAGCGGCGCCCGGCGGGCGGGTCCCGTACGGCACGTCCGCACTGCTCACGGCCCTGCGCCGCACCCGGCTCCAGCCGCCGTCGGAGGCGGTCGGAACGGTGGTCCGCGCACTGCGCGAGTACCACAACGGGCTGGACGCGGATGACGATGCGGTGCTCGTCTGCTTGGATTGGGTGCGATAGCCGAGCATGATTCGCGGCCCGAGGGGGTAGTCGCAGTCCGGCACCACGTAGCTGGCGTCTGCAGAACAAGGACATATTCGACATGGACCACCGGGTCACCCACGTCGCCGCGGCCGTCGAGTCGGCGGTCGAGTCCCTCGTGTCCGTGCTGGACGCCGCCCGGGTTGCGCAGGCCCCCACCGTGCCGCCCGCTCAGCTGCGCGTGCTGACGTTCATCTCGGACAACCGGCAGACCAACATGAGCCGCCTGGCCGAGGCGCTCGACGTGGTGCCGTCGTCGGCGAGCCGGCTCTGCGACCGGCTGGAAGCGGCGGGCCTGCTGCGCCGGGTGCCCGACCCGCGCGACCGCCGCGAGGTGCGGCTCATGCTGACCCCGGCGGCGCGGCGGCTGCTCGACCAGATCCGCGAGCGCCGGCGGGTGGCGCTGGCCGAGGTGCTCGACCGCATGCCCGAGCAGGCGCGCGACGAGCTGCAGCGCTCGCTGGCGGCCTTCGCCGAGGCGTCCGAGCCGGGTGAGGAAGATACGGCCGATCTGCGTACGGCCTGAGGTAGGTTCCCGGCATGCGCATCGGCATCGTGATCCTCCCCGACCAGCGCTGGCCGGTGTCCGCGGGCCGCTGGCGCCGCGCCGAGGAGTACGGCTTCGACCACGCCTGGACGTACGACCACCTGGGCTGGCGCGACCTGATCGACGGCCCGTGGTTCGACGCGGTGCCCACGCTGACCGCGGCGGCCATGGTCACCAGCCGGATCAAGCTGGGCACGTACGTGGCCTCGCCGAACTTCCGGCATCCGGTGCACTTCGCCCGGGAGGTGACCGCGCTCGACGACATCTCGGGTGGCCGGCTGCTGCTCGGGCTGGGCGCCGGCGGCATCGGCTTCGACTCGGCGGTGCTCGGCGAGCCCGAGCTGACCCCGCGCCGGCGGGTCGACCGGTTCACCGAATTCCTCGACCTGCTCGGCACGATCCTGGCGAACCCGGCGACGACGTGGCGCGGCGAGTGGTATCAGGCGGTCGACGCCCGCAGCATCCCCGGCCCCGTGCAGCGGCCCCGCCCGCCGTTCATCGTCGCGGCGAACGGCCCGCGCGCCCTGCGGCTGGCCGTCAAGCACGGCGACGGCTGGGTCACCACGGGTTCGCACGAGGTTCCCGACGCGGAGGCATGGTGGCGGTCGGTGGCCGGGACGGTGGCCCGCTTCGAAGAGACGATGAGCGCGGCCGGGCGCCCACCGGACGCCATACCGCGCTATCTCAACCTGGACACGTCGCCGGTCTATTCGATGACCAGCGTCGACGCCTTCACCGACGCGGTGGGCCGAGCCGCCGCCCTGGGCTTCACCGACGCCATCACCCATTGGCCGCGGGCATCTAGTTGGTACGCCGGCGACGAGAAAGTCTTGGAATCCGTCGCCGGCTTGTTCCCTCTTTAGCGGCCGTTCGCGGCGCGGTAGGCGTCGGTCACCGACTGCGGAATGCGGCCGCGCTCGGAAATCTGGTGGCCGTTGGCCTGGGCCCACTCGCGGATCGACCGGTTCTCGTCACGCGAGCCCGCGGTGCGGCTGGGCGACGTGCGCCGGGCGGGGATCCGGCCCGCGCCCCGGCCCAGACGGGTGCCCGCGGTGATGAACGGGTCGAGAGCCTTACGCAGCTTCCCGGCATTGGCCTCGGAAAGGTCGATCGTGTAGTTAATACCGTCGAGACTGAACTCGACGGTGCGGTCTGCCTTCTTTCCGTCCAGATCGTCGATCAGCGTGGTGATAACCTGCCGCGCCATAATGACTCCCGAGTTAATCCAGATCAACCGCGCCCAGTGTTGCTCGTAACCGGCTTCCGGCGCAACTCATCGGGCCAGAATTCGCAATTGTTTCCTTCCGTGGCCGGTCCGTTATTCAAATGGCGGGACCGGCATTCACGGGAAACGGGGGAGGAAAGACCGGGTGGCAGGCGGGCGCGTGGATCACCTAGGGTCGCAGGCATGGACGAGCGTGCGGCGTGGAACGAGCAGCGCCGGCGGGCCATCGACGAGCACGCGGCCGCGCTCGCGGCCGGCCGGGAGACCGAGGCTCGTCAGGCCGCCGACCTGCTCACTTCGTTCGTCCAGCGCGCCGCCGAGGGCGGCCTGCCGCCACACCGGCTGACCGCGCGCAGCTTCGACGGCCGCGCCACCTACCGCACGAAGGCGCGCGGCTGGTATCTGAAGTCGAATCGTTCGATCGCCGTCGGTGAGCACGGCGAGTATTACGTCCTGACCGTTCCGTCATCGTGGCGTGCCCGGTTCACCGGCGCCGACCTCTCCCCCAGCATCCCCAAGCTGATCGTCGGCGCGGGCGGCGGTGACGGCGAGACCATTCCGCTGGCTCAACTCCTCGACCAGCGGCTCGACGCAGGAGCAACCTGGCCTTGATCCGCATCCCCCTCAGCCGGATCGCGGCGGCAACCTCAGCCGCTGTTTTGATGATCGCCTTCCCCACAGTCCCCGCCGCGGCCCAAAAAACAACCCACAAGACAGTCGCGGCTCAAAAGACAAAAGCCGACATTCCCTGCCCCAAGCCGAATGTGGCGAAGCCGGCCGGCATACCGCCGAGACCGGTGCCGCCCGCCGACAACCCGGTCGACAGCACGGTCGGTGGCGATTCCCTCGCCACCCACGGTCTGATCATTCCGGGCGGCGCGAAAAAGCCGCCGGCGGTCACCGCGACCACGTGGATCGTCGCCGACCTCGACACCGGCGAGGTGCTCGGCGCGTGCGGGCCGCACGTCTACCAGACCCCGGCGAGCGTGCAGAAGACGCTGCTGGCCGCCACGGTGATCGACAAGCTCGACCCGAAGCAGACCATGACCGTGGTGCGCGGCGACCTCGACATCGAGGTCAACAGTTCGGCGGTCGGACTGGTGGTGGGCGGTAAGTACCCGATCTCCACGCTGTGGCTGGGCCTCATGCTCAACTCGGGCAACGACGCCGCGAACGCCCTGGCCCGGCTGGCCGGTGGCGGCGGCTCCGACGGCGTGGCCAAGACGGTGGCGGCCATGAACGCCGAGGCCCAGCGGCTCGGCGCATACCAGACGCACGCGGTCACGCCCAGCGGGCTCGATGGCAAGGGGCAATTCACCAGCGCGTACGACCTGGCGCTGATCGCCCGCAAGGACTTCGCGAACGCGGACTTCCGCAAGTACGTGCTCACCAAGTCCGCGCAGATGCCGGCCCAGCCGCAGCTGAAGAAGAAGGGCTTCCAGTTCCAGAACGAGAACAAGCTGATCTTCAACTATCCGGGAGCGATGGGCGGCAAGACCGGCTTCACCACGGTGGCACGGCACAGCTACGTGGGCGCGGCGCAGCGCAACGGCCGGCGTCTCGTGGTGACGCTGCTCGGCGCCGAGGCGCACCCGCTGCGCGGCTGGCAGCAGGGCGCCGCGCTGCTCGACTGGGGTTTCGCGCTGCCCAAGGATTCCTCGGTCGGCACGCTGATCACGCCGGACGAGGTCGCCCAGCAGAAGGCCACCGCCGAGGCGAGGACCGAGTCGACGACCGCCCCCAAGGCCGTCGCGCCCTCGATCCGCTCGGCTTCGGGACGGGACCTGACGACCGTGATCGCGGCGGGCGGCATCGCGCTGGCGCTGGCCGGCACGCCGCTGCTCCTCCTTCTCACGCAACGCAGGAGAAGGAGGAGGCTCAGGTAGCGAGCAGCCCGAAGACCCAGACGACGGCGACGCCGAGCCCCGCGGTGAACTCGATCAACATCGCGAGGCCGGCCGCGCCGAGCGCCTGCTTGGTCGAGGGCCAGGCCTGACCGGGGCCGAGCCGGACGCGCTCGACCAGCCACACCCCGAGCACGAAGCCGAGGATCAGCCCCACCACCGGCACCACGAAGAACCCGATCAGGCCGAGCACGCCACCGGCCAGCAGCGCCGAGTTGGGCACGCCGGCCGCCTTCAGACGCTTGCCGGGTACGAGGTACTTCACCAGCGCGCCGAGCACGGCCACCAGCGTCGCGACCACGAGCACGACCCACTTGAGCGTGCCCGAGGCATCCCCGGCGAGGGCCCAGAAGAGCACGCCCGCCCAGGCCAGCAGCAGTCCGGGCAGGATCGGGATGACCACGCCGATCACCCCGAGCGCGATGGCGATCCCGGCGATCACATTGACGGTCGTGCCGGTGTCGAACAGGTCCATGACTCCAGCCTGCCCAATGCCCGCAAACTCCTAAACCGCGACCGCCCCGCCGATGAGGAGACAGGCGATTCCCCGTCCCCGCGGGGTGTGCGGTGCCGGGGAATCGGCTGGCTCCTCATCGGCGGGGCGGTCGCCCGCGGAGCGAAGCGAAGCCGGCCAGCACAGCAACCGTCGCGCACCTCAGCGTGACCGAAAGCTGTACCCGTCGCCACGGAGAGTCGTCCCCGTCAGCCGGTGGGCCCGCCAACAGGGGCCCGCCGACAGCGCAACCGGGGGAACTACATGACCACCAACGTGACGAACGCCGCCGACACCGCGCCCGCCGCGACGGTGCTCTCCGCCGCCGAGCAGGAGGAGCTGATCCGCACCCACATGCCGCTCGTCGGCCATCTGGTGCGCGACATGCTCACCCGCATCCCGAACCACATCCACCGCGACGACCTCACCAGCGCCGGCCTGCACGCGCTCGTGACCGCGGCCCGCGGCTGGGACCCGGACCGGGGCATCCCGTTCCACCGCTTCGCGAGCACCCGGATCCGGGGCGCCATCCTCGACGAGCTGCGCTCGCTGGACTGGGCGACCCGCTCGGTGCGCACCAAGGCGCGCGCCACCGACACCACCCGCCAGCAGCTCACCACCACGCTGGGCCGCACGCCGACCGCCGACGAGCTCGCCCAGGCGCTCGGCACCACCACCGGCGACCTGCAGCGGACCGACACCGACGTGCAGCGCGCCACCGTGCTGTCGCTGCAGGGCTTCACCACGAGCAGCGCCGACGACCTGGTGACCGAGAAGACGCCGGGCCCGGAGGACATGCTGCTGCGCCGGGAGCAGATCGGCTACCTGCACCACGCGATCGGCTCGCTGCCCGAGCGGCTCCAGTACGTGATCACCGAGTACTTCTTGCTCGAGCGGCCGATGGCCGACATCGCGGACGACCTCGGCGTCACCGAGAGCCGGATCAGCCAGCTGCGCGCCGAGGCGTTGTCGCTGCTCAAGGACGGGCTCAACACGCACCTCAGCCCGGGCCTCGCGCCGGTGCCCGACAACCCGGACAGCATCACGGCCCGCCGCCGGGCCAGCTACTACGCCAGCATCGCGAACAGCACCTCGCTGCACAGCCGGCTGGCGATGACCAACGCGCACGGGCACACGACGTACGGCCGCGCGTCGATCGAGCGCGCGACCGCTCCCGCGGCCTGACCGTCGGCAGCACGATGCCGCGTATACGTGAGCAGAGCTGCGCGTATAGGTGAGCAGAGCAAGGGGCCCGGCACACTCGCCGGGCCCCTTTCGCGTGCGGCCTCAGGCGGCGAGAGCCGTCAGCACCTTCGGCAGGTCGGTCGTGTGCAGGACGCCGAGCCGCTGCGTCGCCCGGGTCACCGCCACGTAGAGATCCGAGAGGCCGCGCGGGCTCTCCGCGATGATCTCGTCGGGCTCGACCACGATCACCGAGTCGAACTCGAGGCCCTTCGCCTGCCGTACGGTCATCAGCACGACCTGGTTGAGCAGGTCGGGCTGCTCGCCGACGGCCGCACCCGGCACCGTCTCGACGAGGTGCTTGCCGAGCTCGGGCTCGAGCGCCGCGGGCACGAGAACCCCGACACGGCCCGCACCGGCTTCGGCGGCTTCCAGCCGTACGGCCGCGGTGATCTCTGCTTGAAGCGCGGCCCGTGGCACCCGGAGCGACCACGGCGCCACGCCCGCGGACCGCACCGACCGGGGTGGCTGCAGCGCCGGGTCGACGGCCGCCAGAACGTCGGCCGCCACCGCCATCACCTCGGCGGGCGTGCGGTAGTTGACGGTCAGCTCGACCAGGTTCCAGCGCTGCGCCACGTACGGCTCGAAGACCTGCTCCCAGCCCGTGGTGCCGGCCAGCTCGGAGGTCTGCGCGACGTCGCCGACCACGGTCATCGAGCGGCTCGGGCAGCGGCGCATCAGCAGCCGCCAGGCCATCGGCGACAGCTCCTGCGCCTCGTCGACGATCACGTGGCCGAAGACCCAGGTGCGGTCGGCGGCGGCCCGCTCGGCGGCGGTCCTGGTGTCGAGGACCTCGTGCCGCTCGACGAACGCGCTCGCGTCCACCACGTCGATCGCGGACAGGATCTCCTCTTCCTGGTCTTCGAAGTCGAGGGAGCGGGAGCCCTCGACGATCTCCAGCACGCCCTCGGCGTACTCGATCGCCTCCCGCCGCTCCGTCGCCGCCTGCCGCTTCTTCAGGGTGTCGTCCGCGCCCAGCAGCTCGGCCAGCTCGTCGAGCAGCGGCACGTCGGCCGGGGTCCAGCGGGCGTCGTGGTCGCGCAGGAGCAGCGACCGCTCCTCCTCCGGAAGATCCCCGACGGCCGACGCGAGCCGGCCGGGGTCGGAGAGCAGCTCGCGCAGCACCCGCCGCGGGGTCAGCACCGGCCAGAAGTCGAACAGCGCCTGCTGGACGTCGATGTCCTCGCGCAGCTCGCGGCGGGTCTCGGCGAGGTCGGCCTCGGAGAGCAGGTTCTCCCCGCCCAGCGGGTCGGCGCCGATCCGCTCGGCGATCTGCAGCGACAGCGCGTGGATCGCCTCGGTCACGAAGGTCTGCCGGGCCACGTTGTGCGGGCGGCCGGACCGGCGGGCCGCGGCGCGGGCGTCCTCGAGCACCGACCGCTCGATGCGCAGCGGGTAGCCGTCGTGGTCGACCTCGACGTAGTCGTCGGGCGCCGTCTGCCAGTCGGCGACCGCTCGCCGCAGCACCTCGAGCATGCCGAGGCGGCCCTTGACCGCGGCCGTGGCCGGCGACTCGGCCGCCCGGGCGCGCACGCCGGGGAACATGTCGCCGAGGGTGGCCAGCAGCACGCCGGTCTCGGCGAGCGACGGCAGCACCTGTGAGATGTAGCGCAGGAACGTCGTGTTGGGCCCGAGGATCAGCACGCCCTGCTTGGTGAGCTGCGCCCGGTACGTGTAGAGGAGATACGCCGCCCGGTGCAGCGCCACCGCGGTCTTCCCGGTGCCCGGGCCGCCCTGCACGACCATGACCCCGTTGAGCCCGGCCCGGATCACTTCGTCCTGCTCGGCCTGGATGGTCTCGACGATGTCGCGCATCCGCCCGGTGCGGCTCGCGGTGAGCGCCGACAGCAGCGCCGCCTCGCCGGTCACGTCCTCGCGGCCGCCCGGCTCGGCGGACTCGATGTCGAGCGTCTCGTCGTCGATGGCGGTGAGCAGCCGGCCGCGGGTGCGCAGGTGGCGGCGGCGGGTCACCCCGTCGGGCGAGACGGCGGTGGCGAGATAGAACGCCCGGGCGGCGGGGGCACGCCAGTCGACCAGCAGCGGGTCGCGGTCGTGCTCCTCGGCCGCGAGACCGAGCCGGCCGATGTAGCGAGGCTCACCCGCGGCGAAATCGAGGCGGCCGAAGCACAGGCCGTTCTCGACCGCATTCATCTGGGCGAGCTGCTCGGCATAGTGGGCCCGGGTGGCCTCGCGCTGGGCGCGGCCCTGCGGGGTGCCGCCGGCCTCCAGCAGAATGGTCTTGAGACGCCGATCGGCCTGCTCACGCAGGCTGTCCAGGCGGCGGTAGAGGGTGGTGAGGTACGCCTGCTCGGAACGAAGGTCGTTCGCGGCGGAGCTTGACAAATCCACTCCCCTTTGTGGTAACATTCGGCTCCAGCGACCATTCTTGGTCGCTTTTTTTATTGCTCGACAATCGGCCAGATTAGCCCATCGACGGCCGTTCCCCAACCAGTGACGGTGTTGTCCGCAATCTGTCAACTTTCCCGGCGAGCCGTTACGCGCGACCGCGGATCGGACTTAGTCCGGGCATGAACCACAACCACCCGATCACTCGTCTCGGCGCGCTCGCCCTCACCGGGGTCGCCGCTCTCACCCTCGTCACCGCGTGCAGCGGCGACGACGAGCCCGCCGGCAACGCCGCGCAGGCCGCCGCCGGAGGGCCCGAGCCCAAGACCGTCGAAGGCGCCAAGGTCGCCGCGCAGACCGTGTTCGACCGCTTCGCGGGCGGAGACTTCGCCGGCGCCTGGGACATGTACACCGCGGCCGGCAAGCAGGCGATCAGCAAGGACGACTACGTCAAGCTCAACCAGGCCTGCTCCCGCAAGGGCCTGGCGATCCAGCTGACCAGTGCCCGCCTGGAAGGCACCGACAAGGCCGTCGTCATCGCGAAGCAGCTGGTGGCGGCGCAGTCGTACACGATGGTCTACGAGAACAACGCCTGGAAGCTGGAGCCGGCCAAGGAGGGCCTCGCGCTCTACAAGCTCGGCGCGGCCAAGGCGATCGCGGCGCAGAAGAAGGCGGGAACCTGCGCCGGGCAGTAGGCTCTCCCGGCGAGGCGATGCCCGCCGCTTTCTTCGAAGCGGCGGGCATCCTTGCTGCTAGGCGGCGATTGGCAGGCCATCCGGGCCGGTCATGGCCAGACGCGTACGCAGGGTGCCGCGCGCACTGATCTGGTCGTAGTAGGCCGCCCGGCGCCGGGCCACGCAGCCCTCCTTCGACGGGTGCTGGGACGCCATCGACGGGTCCAGGTGCGTGTTCAGCCCGTCGCGCAGCAGGCCCAGCGCCTCGGCGCGCAGCTGTGACACGCGCGACTCGGTGACGCCGAGATCCTCGGCGATCCGGGCCATCGCACGCTCGTCGAAGAAGTAACCCTGCACCACCGCTTTGAGCCGGTCGGGCAGCGCGTCCACCGCGTGCCGCAGGTAGCCGAGCCGCTCCCGGCGGATCAGCATCTCCTCCGGCCCGGCGCTCGGCTCGGTGACCATGTCGTCGGCCGCGGCCGTCGCGAATCCCTGGAGGCTGAACACCACCGCGCGGTGCACATCGTCGTCGGCGTGATCGATGTCCTCGACCGAGCAGCCGAGCTTGTCCGCGACCTCCTGTACTGTTGGGGTGCGGCCCAGCTCGGCGGTCAGCTCCTGACGGGCCGAGTCGGTGCGCCGGGCCCTCTGTCGCACCGAGCGGCTGGCCCAGTCCAGGCCGCGCAGTTCGTCCAGTAGAGCGCCGCGCACCCGAGCGGCCGCGAACCGGGCGAACGGCACGCCGCGGCCGGCATCGAAGCCGCGGGCCGCATGTACCAGGGCCGCATACCCGGCGGACATCAGGTCGTCGCGGTTGACGTGCTGCGGCACCCGGGCCAGCATCTCGCGAACCAGATGGCCGACCAGCGGCATGTGCTCCTGGACGATGTCCTCGCGGCGGCGGTCGAGGGGCAGTGCACCGCTCATGGTGGGGGATCTCCTCGCGGTAACGCCCGGCTGGGGGAAGTCCGGGCACTGAGGAGAACGGTGATCGGCGTTAAGTGCGGATCGGGTCCCGAACGGGTGCGGGACGGTTGCTTATATGCTTGATCACTGCTGACCTTTGGAGTACTCGCTACATGACAACGTTCACCGAGCTCGGCGTGCCCGCCGCTCTGGCTGAGGCGCTCGCCACGCTCGGCATCACCACCCCCTTCCCGATCCAGGCCGCCACGCTGCCCGACTCGCTCGCCGGCAAGGACGTGCTGGGCCGGGGACGCACCGGCTCCGGCAAGACGTACGCGTTCGCGCTACCCGTGCTGGCCCGCCTCGCCGCCTCGCGCAAGCCACGGCGGCCCGGCAGGCCACGGGCGTTGATCCTCGCGCCGACCCGGGAGCTGGCCACCCAGATCGACGCCGCGCTCGCCCCGCTCGCGGCGGCGGCCGGCCTGCGCACGCTGGTCGTCTTCGGCGGCGTCGGCGCGACCCCGCAGATCAAGGGGCTCGCGGCCGGCGTCGACGTGCTGGTGGCCTGCCCCGGCCGGCTCGACGACCACCTGCGCAACGGGCACGCGTCGCTCGACGCCGTCGAGATCACCGTGCTCGACGAGGCCGACCACATGTCCGACCTGGGCTTCCTGCCGGTGGTGCGCCGCCTCATGGAGCAGACGCCGCGCGACGGGCAGCGGATGCTGTTCTCGGCGACCCTCGACAACGGGGTCGACGTGCTGGTCAAGCGCTTCATGCGCAAGCCGGTGACGCACGCGGTCGACGCGGTCGACGAGACGCCGGTCGAGATGAGGCACCACGTGCTGCACGTACGCGGGGACGACCGCTTCGGAGTGCTGGTCGACCTGCTCGCCGCGCCCGGGCGCACAGTGGTCTTCACCCGCACCAAGCGGCGGGCCAAGGTGCTGACCAAGCAGCTGGTGGCGGCGGGGGTGCCCGCGGTCGAGCTGCACGGCAACCTCGCCCAGAACGCGCGCAACCGGAACCTGGCGGCGTTCTCCGACGGCAGCGTCTCGGCCCTGGTGGCGACCGACATCGCGGCGCGGGGCATCCACGTCGACGACGTGGCGCTGGTGATCCACGCCGACCCACCGGTGGAGCACAAGGCTTACCTGCACCGCTCGGGCCGGACGGCCCGGGCGGGCGCGCACGGCACGGTGGTCACGCTGATGACCGACGATCAGCAGGCGGAGGTACGCGATCTGACGCGCAAAGCCGGCGTACGGCCGACCACCAGCCGGACCCGGCCGGGCGACCCGCTGCTGGCCCAGCTCGCGCCCGGCGAGCGGCGGTTCGTGGCGCCGCCCTCGGTGCCGGCCCAGCCGGCGCCGTCGGGGAGGCCGGCGGGACGCTCCCGCGGCCGGGGGGCGGGACGTAGCGCCTCGACCGCCGTTTCTGCGCCGCGGGCGAACGGTTCCTCGCCGCGGGCGAACGCTTCTTCGCGGGCGAACCAGGCCAAGACCCCCACTCAGGCCGAGTCGGTCGCGAAGCGCGGCGGCCCCGCCCAGCACGCGACAATGGCCGGGCAGGGCGAAGGCACACGGTCGGGCCGCTCGCGCGGCCGTCGTGGCGCCGGGCCGGCCCAGGCCGCGACGTCGAGCGGAGGGGCCGCGGCGTTCTCGTCCGCCAGCCGGGTGAGCGGTCGCCGGCACGGCGCCCGCTGAGCCGGGTGGGCGGTCGCCGGCACGGCGGCGGCTGAGCCGGGTGGGCGGTCGCCGGCACGGCGGCCGCTGAGCCGGTTCGGATCAGGAGGAGGCCGCCGGGTCGCGGCGCTCGGTGGCCAGACGGGCCAGGTCGGTGCGGTTGGCGACCTGCAGCTTGGCGTAGACGTGGGCCAGGTGGGTCTTGACCGTGCCGCGGCCGACGAACAGGCGGGCGGCGATCTCGACGTTGTTCAGGCCCTGCACGGCCAGCTCCACCACTGACAGCTCCGCCGGGGTGAGACTCTCCCACCCGGCGTCGGGGCGGCGGCGCGGGCCACGGGCCTTGGCGGCGTAGGCGACGGCCGTCCGCACGTCCATCGCTTCCGGCGTCTGGCCGGCCCCGCGCGGCGCGGCCTCTCCCGATGCGGCCTCTCCCGATGCGGCCTCTCCCGATGCGGCCCCTCGTGATGCGGCCCCTCGTGATGCGGCCCCTCGTGATGCGGCCCCTCGTGATGCGGCCCCTCGTGATGCGGCCCCTTGCGGTGCGGCGCCGAAGTCGGCGCGAGCTCGCTCGGCGGCGGCCGCGAGGATTCCGGCGGCCTCGTCCGCGCCGCGGAGCAGGCTCAGCTCGGCCAGCGACTCCAGGCTGGTGAGGAAGCCGAGCACGAGGTCGTGGTCGATCCGGATCCGGAGGGCCTCGTGGTGCAGCCGCAGCGCTTGCTCGGTGTCGTCGTCGCGGACCAGCAGCGCCCGCTCGTCGAGCACACCGGCGCGGATACGTGGCATCGCGGCCGTGAGCGGCGCCTCCCCCAGGGCCTGCAGCGTCCGGGCCGCCGCCTCGCGCTCGCCGGCCCGCCGCAGCGCGGTGGCCAGCACCAGCCTGGTCTCGGGCGCCAGCCCCTCGTCGCTCGGCGCGGGCTGCCACCGGCCTTCCCGGCGGCACCACTCGACCGCCTCGGCGGGCCGGCCGTCCGCCAGCGCCAGCATGGCCTTGGTGCGTTCCCAGCCGGTGATGAACGGCAGGTCGCCGGCCCCGTCGACCAGGCGGTCGATGGGCTCGAGCGCCGCGACGGCCTCGGCCGGGCGGCCCTGGAGCACCCGGATCTCGGCGAGGACGCAGCGGGCCGAGCCGGTCCAGTGGAAGTCCCGCAGCGGCGCCGCGGTGTCCACGGCCCGCTCGGCGAGCTCGCCGGCCCGCCGCAGGTCGCCCGTCCGGGCGGTGGCCAGCGCCAGCCAGCAGAGGGCCAGCGTGGCGACGCCCCGGTCGCCCCGCGCGAGCGGGCCCGCCACCGCGGCCTCGAGGCGCGCGGTCGCCTCGGGGTAGTCGTCGGCGAGCACGTGGACCAGCCCGATGAACGCCTCGGCCGAGTCGGCCACGAACGCATCGCCGGCCCGCACGGCCTCCTCGCGGGCCGCCTCGGCCTCCGCGATCGCGGCGTCGAGCCCGACCATGAGCTGCCCGACGGCGGTCAGCGCGCGACTGATCCGCCCGGCCGCGGGCGCGCCGGTCTCGACCGCCAGCTCGCGGGCCGCGTGCGCCACCTGGTACGCCTCGATGCCGGGCAGACCGGTGTCACCGACCAGCGCGAGGGCCGCCAGCACGTCTGCCTGCAGTGGGGTCCGCTCGTCCGCGCCGCGCTCGGCCGCCCGCCGCAGCAGCGCCACGCCTTCGCCGCCCCGCCCCTCCAGGTGCCACAACCATGAGCACGACGCCGCGAGACGTCGTCCCCGCGCCGCGTCCGCACGGGACAGCCCCCACTCGATCGCGGCACGGACGTCGGGATAGGCCGCGCCGACCCGGGCCCGCCAGGCGTCCTTGTCGGTGGCCAGCAACGGCGCCACCCGCTCCAGCAGGGCCAGCTGGAGATCGAGGTGCCGATCGCGGACGCCCTCCGTCTCGCCCGCCTCGTCCAGCCGGTCGAGCGCGTACGCCCGGACGACCCCGAGCATCCGGTAGCTCGCCGCCACCCCGGTCGTGTCGGCCACCACCAGGGACTTGTCGATCAGCCCGCGCAGCGCCTTGAGCGCCGTGCCGCCGGCGAGCGCGATGACGTCGTCCGCGCCGAAGCCGGGCTCGAACACCGCCAGCCGGCGGAACAGCACGCGCTCGTTCTCGTCGAGCAGGTCATGGCTCCACCGCATCGAGCCCTGGAGGGTCTGCTGCCGGAACGGCGAGGTCCGCGCGCCGCCGTCGAGCAGGGCCAACGGGCCGCCGGCGCCGCCTGCTGGCTCGCCAGCGCCGCCTGCTGGCTCGCCGGCGCCGCCTGCTGGCTCGCCGGCGCCGAGGGAGTCGGCGATCTGCGCCATCGACAGCGTGCCGGTCCAGCCCGCCGCCAGCTCCAGCGCCAGCGGAAGCCGGTCGAGCCGGTCGCAGACGCGCCGGGCCGCGGCCACCGCGTCCGGTCCGTGGTGGGCGCGTTCCAGCAGCAGGTCCAGCGCGTCGGCGAGGGCCATCGGCGGAACCCGCCACACCCGCTCGCCGGCTATGCCCAGCGTGGACCGGCTCGTGGCCAGAACCGTGATGCGGGGACAGCCCGCCAGCAGCCCCGCGATGACCTTGGCCGCGCCGTCCAGGACGTGCTCGCAGTTGTCGATCACGGCGAGCAGCTCGCGGTCGCGCAGCGCGGCGACCAGCGCGGGCAGCGGGTCGAGCCCGGACGGCAGCAGGACGTCCAGGGCGTCGGCCACCCGGTGGGCGACACGCTCGGCGTCGGGCTCGCGTTCCAGCCCGACCCAGAAGACCCCGTCGGCCCACTCGTCGGCCCGCTCCTGGCAGGCGCGGATCGCCAGCCGGGTCTTGCCGCAGCCGCCCGGGCCGGCCAGGGTCAGCGCCCGCCCGGCGGTCATCGCCTCGCCGATCGACTTCACCTCGTCGGTGCGGCCGACGAACGAGGACAGCTCCGGGGGGAGGTGGTGGAGGGCCGGCATGCCCGAAGTCTGCCAGCAGATCTCTGCCAGGTGGCAGATGTTCCCCGGCCGCCGGGCCGACAGGATCGAGACATGACACAGCAGACCGGAAACACCGCCCGCCGCGTGGTCGGCAACATCTCGCTCTCGCTCGACGGCCGGATCATCGGCCTCGGCGGCGAGTACGACATGGGATGGATCGTCCCGCACGCGATCACCGAGGCCGCCCGCGACCACATGGTGCGGGTGACCGGCCCGGCCACCACCGCGTTGCTGGGCCGCAAGAACTACCAGGGCTTCGGCGGGTTCTGGCCCGCGGTCGCCAAGGACGAGAACGCCGCCGCCCAGGATCGCGCCTTCGCGCAGTGGCTCGACGCCGTCGAGAAGGTGGTCTTCTCGACGACGCTGACGGACGCGCCGTGGCAGAACTCCCGGATCGCCGACGCGGACCCGGCCGAGGAGGTCCGGAAGCTGCGCGAGCAGCCGGGCGGCGACATCGTCGTGCTCTCCAGCAGCAGCGTCATCCGGGCGCTGCTAGAGGCGGACGTGCTCGACCGGCTGAGCATCACGCTCTGCCCCGAGATCGTCGGCGGCGGCCGTCGCCTGCTCGACGACGGCCTGCCGGCCGGGTCGTGGTCGCTCACCGATCTGTCGACCACCGAGTCGGGCGCGATCTGCCTGCTCTACGACCGGGTTCGCTGAATCACCCGACGGCGTGGATGTCGAGCTCCAGATGGACGGGCCGGGCGATGATGCCCCGGCCCGCCTTCACGCCGGCCGTCACGCGGTCGACGGTGCACCGGGCGACGCAGCGGTAGCCCTCGGCCGTCGGCTCGACGGTGTCGATGGTCAGAACGACCTCGCTGTCGGCGCCGCGGACCGACAGGACGCCGGTCAGCTGCCAGCCGCCACCCGTCCGGGCGCAGGCCGTGCTGCGGAAGGCGATCACCGGGTGGTCGGTGACGGCGAGGAACCGCTTGCCGCGGATGTCACGGTCGCGCTTGGGATCGTCGCTACGGAACGAAGCGGCGTCGATCTGGGCGGACGCGCTGGACCGGAACGGGTCGGCGCCGATGGTGACGGTGCCGCCGCGGATGGCCATGGTCGCGGTGACCGGCTTGAGGCCGAAGGCATGGGCGGCGGTCAGCGTGCAGGTGGAGCGGGCCAGGTCGATGGTGTAGGTGCCGGGGCGGAGCTCGGTGCTCAGGTTCGTCGTCATGCCGACGAGCCTCGGGCTTCGGCGAGGCGGAAACCTCAGTGCTGGTACTGAGAAGAGCCACGCAACTCGGCCCGGCCGGTGAGGGACAGCTTGGCGAGGATGTTCCGGACGTGCGTCTCGACGGTGCGCTCCGAGAGGACCAGGCGCTCGGCCACGGCCCGGTTCGACAGGCCCGACGCGACCAGGGCAGCGATCTGCCGTTCCCGGGCGGTGAGCAGGTCGTCGCCGGCCAGCTCCGCGGCCTCCTCGGCGATCTTCGACATGCCCAGGCGGCGGGCGGTGGCGAGGGCCCGGCCGGCCAGCGTCCGGGCCTGCTTGTGGTCGGTGGCGCGCAGCAATCGGGCGTACGTGATCTGGGCGAGCGCCACGAACGGCGCGGAACCCAGCCGCTCCTCCATCTCGATGGCGTCGGCCAGATGCCGTGCCGCATCGGGCGCGCCGACGGCCGCGGCGATGCTACCGAGCAACCGATCGGCCGCGCCGTAGCAGGCCGACATCGAGTTGAGGTAGCGGCCCGCATACGGCAGCCCGAGGCGGTAACACTCCGTGGCCAGATCGAGGTCACCCACCCAGGCCGCCACCTCCCCCGCGGTCAGCACGATGAACGGCCGCCGCCCGTCCACCGGCAGGCGTGGCAGGATCCCGCGCAGCTCGGTCACCCGCTCGGCCGCCAGCTCGCGCTCCCCCATCTCCATGGCGATGCGGCCCAGCTGCGCTACTCCGATCGGCACGCTCGGGAAGCGCATGCTCATCGCGGCCAGATCCTCGGGCCAGTGCGGGTTCTCGCCGGTGAGGATCGACAGCCCGCCCTCGAAGGCGGTCAGCAGAAGGCTGGCCGACGTGTCCTGGGCGCGCAGCGCGAGATCGCGGGCCTCGACCGCGGTGGCGGCGGCCTCGGCGAACCGGCCGGCCAGCTGCTGCCGGGCGGCCCGGGCGCGCAGCAGGTGCCAGCGGGCTACCGGCCAGCCGAGGCGGTCGACGAGCTCGGCCAACCGAGTGCACTCGGCGTCGAAACCGGCCAGGTCGCCGAGACAGAGCCGCGCGTCGAGCCGCCAGGTGCGGCTCCACAGCTCGGCGTCCGGCTGCCCGCTCGGACCCGCCAGCTCGACGCCGCGCCGGGCCAGCTCGAGCACCTCGCCGACGTCGCGCATCGGGTCGATCAGCTCGTGCCGGGCGTGGATCGCGGCCACCAGCGCGCCCGGGTGGCCCGACCGCTCGGCCAGCGCCATCGCCTCCCGGCTGATCGGCTCGGCCCGCGGCGCGTCGTGCATCTCGGCGATGAGGAACGCGTACTGGGCGAGGACCTGGGCGCGGCCGGCCTCGTCGAGACCGAGCGCGAGGGCCCGCTCGCAGAGCCGCAGCAGCCGCGGGGCGAGCGGACCGCCCAGGCCGCCGAGCCCGCGGATCACCAGCGCGGCCGGCGCGCCGGCCTCGTCGACGACCGCCTCGCAGTCGGCCACCGCGAGGTCGAGCTGCCCGTCCCGGTACGCGGCGCCGGCGCGCTCGAGCCGCGTCTCGACCGACGGCGCGTTCTCCAGCGCCCGGGTCAGCCAGCGCACCGCCTCGCCGTGGTCGAGGGCCTCGGTCGCGTGCCGGGCCGCGGCCACGCACGCGTCGGCGGCGTCCTTTTGCGAGGCCGGGCCGGCGGCGGCTCGTACGCGATGCCGCGCGATCTCGGCCGGGCCGGCGCCGGCTTCGGCGAGGGCGTCCGCGATGCGCGCGTGAACGGCGATGCGGGCGTCGCGGCTCAGACCCGCATAACAGGCCTGGCGCACGAGCTCGTGCCCGAACCGCAAGCGGGCCGGCGCCCACGGGTCGTCGACGAGCACGCCCGCCTCGACGGCCTCCGCGATCGCTTTTTCGTGCGCGGACGTGATCACCGCCGCGTCGATCTCGGCGCCGAACGCGGCCGCCACGCCCAGAAGCTCCTGGCAGGCCGGGCTCAGGTGGGTGGTGCGGCGACCTACCAGCAGCCGCAGCCCGTCCGGCAGGTCGATGTCGCCGGCCGGACGTCCCAGGCGTCCCTCGCGGACGAGCAGGCGGCCCAGCTCGCGGGTGTAGAGCGGGTTTCCGCCGCCGAGCCGGTGCACCACCGGCGGCCAGGTGCCGTGCGCGGGCGTGGCGGCGAGGCCGTCCAGGTAGGTCGCGACCGCCGCGACGTCCCACGGGGCGAGCGGCAGCACCGTCGCGTCGGGGAGGTCGAGGTCGGTGCGGGACGTGCCGAGCACGAGGATCCGGCTGCCGGACAGCTCGCGGGCGAGCGCCGACAGCAGGATGAGGGAGGCGGGGTCGGCCCAGTGCAGGTCCTCCAGCACGAGCAGGAGCGGCGCCCGGGTGGCGGCGGTCCGCAAGGCGTGCACCACGTCGCCGATGGCTCGGAACCGGGCCATGGCGGCGGGCTCGCCCTCGTCGGCGAGCGTGAGCAGCGCGGGCGTGATGCCGTCCACATCGGACATCAGGAGTCGCAGCCACGGCCAGAAGGCGGGCGCGCCCTCGTCGGGGGAGGCTCGCCCGGTCAGGACGGCCATCCCGGCGGCCCGGGACACGGCCTCCTCGAGGACGGCCGTCTTGCCGATGCCGGGCTCACCGGTCAGCAGCGCGAGCGCGCCCTCGCCGCGTGCCGCCCCGGCTCGCAGCTCGTCCAGGGCCGCCACCTCGGCGACCCGGCCCACCAAGCCCCCACCCATGGAAGACACGCTGGCCCGATCCGGCGGGAATGTCCATCCACGGGCCGGGCGACACGCACGTGAGAGGGTGGTTCATGCCATTGAGTGCCTATCCCCTCCGAGCCTCGATCGCCGTATCCGACATCCAGCAGGCCGTCGCGTTCTACGAAGGCAAACTCGGCCTGCGGGCGCTGCGGTCCGGCCCCAGCGCCGCCATCGCCGACGGCAGCCGCGTCTACGGCTCCGGCGGCGGACCGGCGCTGAATGTGTTCCAGTCGGCCACCGCCGGGAAGACCCCGGCGACCCTGGCGACGTGGTACGTCGACGACATCGACCAGATCGTCGACGAGCTCACCGCGTCGGGCGTCGAGTTCGTCCGCTACGACCAGCTCGAACACGACACCAAGGGGATCACCGCCCGAGCCGGCGGCGGACGGATCGCGTGGTTCCAGGACCCGGACGGCAACACCTTCGCCCTCGAAGCCGACGTCTGACGCCTGCCTCATTCATCGAGCTGCATCGGGCGAGACCGTGCGACTCGTCCGCCCGGGGTGAGGTGGCCGTCAAGCGCGTCTGTGAGCTTGAACGGATGAACGTGGTTCCTGGGCTGCTGCGCGGATATCAAAGATCCTGGCTGGCCCGGGACGTGATCGCGGGTCTCACCCTGTCGGCGGTGGCCATCCCCGAGGTGATGGGGTACACCTCGATCGCGCAGACGCCGATCGTGACCGGGCTTTACACGGTCATCTTCCCGACCCTGGTATTCGCGTTGCTGTGTTCGTCGCGGTTGCTCGTCGTCGGTGCGGATTCGGCTACCGCCGCGGTGCTCGCCGCGGGGCTGTCCGGTCTCGGTGTCGCCGGGGTCACGCCCGGCTCGCCCGGCTGGCTGGCCTTCGCCGGCCTGACCGCGCTCGTGTGCGGTGTGCTGCTGGTCTTGGCGCGCCTGCTACGGCTCGGATTCATCGGGGATTTCCTGAGCGCATCGGTCCTGATCGGATTCCTCACCGGGGTCGGTATCCAGGTGTTCTCGGGGCAGATCCCCGGCCTGCTCGGCATCCCGAAGGGCGGCGGCAACTGGTTCGCCCAGCAATGGCACTGGATCACCTCGCTCTCCTCGGCCAGCCTCGTGACCTGCGCGTTCGGGCTGAGCACCGTGGTGATCATTCGGCTGTTCAAGCGGTTCCTCCCGGTCGTTCCGGGTGCCATCGTCGCCGTATTGCTGCTGACCACGATCTCTGCCCTGACCGACGCGCACGCGCACGGTGTGGCGGTAGTGGGCGCCGTGCAGGGCGGCTTTCCCCCGATCGGGCTGCCGTCCGGTGTCTCCTGGTCGGACGTGCCGAAGGTGCTGCCGACCGCCCTCTCGTGCTTCGTGCTGATCATCGCCCAGAGCGCCGCCACCTCGCGTAGCTTCGCCTTCAAGCACGGCGACGCCGTCGACATCAACCGGGACATCGTCGGGCTCAGCGGCGCCAACCTCGCTGCCGGCATCACCGGCACCTTCGTGGTCAACGGCAGCCCGACCAAGACACAGATCCTGGACGAGCAGAAGGGCCGCACCCAATTGGCCAACATGACGATGGCCGCGGTCGTGCTGCTCTTCACGCTGTTCTTCACCGGGCTGCTGGCCGACATGCCCACGGCGGTGCTGGCCGGCATCGTCCTCCTGATCGGGCTCAGCCTGATCGACGTGCCGGGCATGCGGCGACTGTGGCGGCGGCGCCGCAACGAGTTCGCGGTCGCTCTCATCACGACGGTCACCGTCTTCGCCGTGGGTGTCGAACAGGGGATCATCCTCGCGCTCGTGCTGTCGCTGCTCGATCTCGTCCGGCGGCAGTACCGTCCCGGCGACTACGTGGTCGCGGAGGACGAGGCCGGCGAGCCGGTGTACCTGCCTGCGGCGCCCGGCGCGCAGAGCCGGCCCGGGTTGGTGATCTTCCGGTACGACGCGGAGCTGTTCTACGCCAACGCCAGCCGCTTCGCCGATCACTTCGAGGCGGTGCTCTCCGCGGCTCCCGATCCGGTTCGGTGGATCGCGCTGGACTGCGGAGCGATTCCCGACATCGACTATTCGGCGGGCCTGACGCTGGCCAACCTCATCGACTACAGCCGGGCGCACGATGCCCGCTTCGTCCTGGTCCGACCGGACACCCAACTACTCGCGACGCTCCGCGCGTACGGAACGATGGACAAGTTGAGCGCCGGCGACGTCTTCCCGACGCTGGCCGCGGTCTTCGAGGCCTACCAGGCCGGTCCCGGGGCAGCGCCGTCCCGGCAAGCCGAGCGATGAGCAACGATGCCGGGCACCGCTGGGACGGTCTACCATCAGGGAGTGATCAACGGTGCGCACGTGATCCTGTACAGCCGCGACGCCGAGGCCGACCGGGCGTTCTTCCGGGACGTGCTGGGGTACCCGCACGTCGACGCGGGCGGCGGCTGGCTCATCTTCAAGACCCCGCCCGGCGAACTGGCCCTGCACCCGGCCGACGGACCGCCGGCGCAGGAGTTCTACCTGATGTGTGACGACCTCGCCGCCACCATGGCCGAGCTGAGCGAGCGCGGGGTCGAGTTCACCGGACCGGCCGCCGACCGGGGCTGGGGCCTGCTGACGGGCATCAGGCTGCCCGGCGGTGGACAGCTCGGCCTGTACGAGCCCCGCCACCCGATCGCCCACGCCCTGCCCCACTGACGCCCGCACCGGACACGCATCAGCACTCACCCGGCGGGGTAACCAGGCAATCATGGCGATCTACGACGTCAATCCCGCGGCGAGACAGCGCGCACAGCAACTCATCCAAGCCCGCCAGTACGTGCTGGACAGTGACTGGGGCACTGTCCAGCCACGCGCCGACGCCGAGAACGCGTTCCTGGAACGGCATTCGTGGCAGGAGTACGGCGCGTGGCACCTCGGCCTCACCGAGGGCGCCGGCGACGAGACCAAGGCCCGGTACGCCTTCGTCTTCGGCGACTTCCGCCGCATCCATCGCACCGGCTTGATCGCCTGCGTCTACCGAGCAGCGGAATGGCGCCACAAGGACATCGAACTGGCCGCCCATCAACTGCTGCAGGAGCTCGACACGGCGGCCGGCATCACTCCCACCGCCACCGCCTGACCAGACACCGGCTGGGCTGGGCGCGCCATGGCCGGGGGTCGTGCGTGGTCACGGTGGGTGCCACCCGCTGCGGTGGGGCGGCGGCCGGGCTGGGGTTGCCATGGCCGGGGGGCCGTGCGTGGTCACCATGAGCGCCGCCCGTCACGGTCATCGGCGGTTGCCGTCGCCGACGCCGGCTTCGAGCCCAGCTCGCCCGGGCTGCCGCGCCCGGCGCGGAGATCTTGATTAGTGGCGGCTTGCCGCGAACGGGAAGTCATCAGCGCAGCACACCCGGCCGGCGTCGCCTGACGCGCGGACGTCGCGGGCCTGATTCTCACTCGGGGACGTCGACCTCGATCTCGTCGCTCAGGGTGAAGCCGTCGCACAGCTCCAGCTCGTCGCCGCTCCAGAAGCGGCCGGGGTCGTACCAGTTGGGCTGCTTGCCGCGGGCGAGCAAGCCCATGTCCTCGTACGTCACCGCGACCACCTCGGCGCAGTAGGCCGTCTCGAGGCCGGCGTCGCCGACCGGGCCCCGCTGCCACTTGCGCGGGCGGATCTGGGGCACCCGGCCGCGCACCCATCGCCAGGCCAGCTGGGCCGACGACGGGAACGGCGTGCCGTCGAGGCGGGCCACCGTCTTGAGCGCTTTGTCTTCCATGTCGCGGGGCACGCCCGGCTCGAGCTGGCGCAGCCAGCCCCGCTGGCCGTACCGGTGTGCCCAGACCGTGACCGCGTCGCGGAGGTCGTGCAGCTGGACGCCGCGCTGGAACGTGCCGGACCACAGGTCTGGCAGCGATTTTCCGAGCTCGGCGTGCCACATGAGGGGCGGCATGTCCTCGATGACCAGGGACATGCCGACGTGGTTGACCGGGCTGTTGGTCAGCGTCTGGATCGCCCGGTCGGGGCCGGAGCGGCCGCGGAAGATCCAGATGTCACCCGTGCGCGTCAGGTCGAGGGCCTGATCGAGACTGATAGCGGCGTCCACGTGTCTATCCTCGGATGATGCGTTGGTGGAAAGTAGTGGGCTTGGCCGGATTGGCAGGAGTCGCGGCCACCGGGGTCGTCGTGGCCAGGGCGGAGCGCAAGCGGCGCGCGTATTCGCCGGACGAGGTACGCAGCCGCCTGCACCAGCGGGTCGCCGAGGCGGCGACCGAATCAGACAACATCAGTATCGCGGAGTAGCGACCATAGCCCGGCGCCGTCGGGCGCGCTGAACCACGTCTTGCCCCCGGAGCCGACCGCCTCGGCCGTGCCCGCCGGGCCAGGAATGGCGCCGGCCAGCACCGACTGTGTCGGGGAGAGCCGGCGGATCGCCACGGCGGCCACATTTTCGGGGTGGGCGTGCGCGAACTCGGAGTAGATCTCCTGGTCGTGCTGGCCGTCGTCGCCGATGAGCAGCCACTTGATGTGCGGGAACTCGGCAGCCAGGCGGCGCAGCGTGTTGCGCTTGTGTTCCTGGCCGCTGCGGAACCACCGGTCGGGGGTCGGTCCCCAGTCGGTGAGCAGCAGGGGGCCCGCGGGGTACAGGTGGCGGGAGAGGAAGCGGGTGAGCGTGGGAGCGACGTTCCACGCGCCGGTGGACAGGTAGAACACCGGAGCGCCCGAGTTCGCCGTGATCAGCCGCTCGTAGAGGACCGCCATGCCGGGGACGGCCATGCGGGCGTGCTCGTCGAGCACGAACGTGTTCCACGCCGCGAGCAGCGGGCGCGGCAGCGCGGTGACCATGACCGTGTCGTCGATGTCGGAGACCAGGCCGAAGCGGCAGTCGGGGTCGACCACGCGGATCGGCGCGTCGGCCGGCTGGGCGCCGTCGGTGGTCAGGCGCGCCTTGGCCCAGCCGGGCGCGAGGTCGCCCTTGACCCGGCAGTCGACGTAGCCGCTGCGGTCGGTGCGGGTCTCGGTGACCTGGTCGCCGATCTGGATGCGCACGACCGCGTTGCTGACCGGGGAACTCATGAAGCTGCGCCAGCCGCGCACCTTTTCCAGCGTCTTGCCGGACGCGGCGCCGCGGGTCAGCACGACGCGGGCCATCACCCGGGCCCAGCCGGGCGCGCCATACCCCGTATACGCCGTGATCACCGGCCGCCAGCCGCGATGGCGCAGCCGGCGTTCGACGATCTCGTGGAGGGCGTCCTCCACCACCGCGGCGCGGTGCATACGGACCGCGGGCGGGGAGGCGCCCGGAGTCTGCGTCACGCTGGCCCCCTAACCGTCTTCAGGTGCGGCGGTCATCCCGTGCGGTTACGGTACCTGGCCGGTATGACACTCGCGGAGTAATGCGTGATCACTCCATTCACGACTTTCAGGCCGCCGCCGGAAGCTCGGCCGTGGTCCACGCGTCGGCCCACCACTGTTCATCGGCGGCCGGTTGCCCGGCTCCGGCGCGCGTGACCGCGGCGGCCGTCTCGCGCCGGAGGCTGCGCAGCGCCTCGGCTGCCGACTCGGCCTCCTGCCAGGCCGCACGCTCGTGGTGAAGCGCTTTCTGATACTGCGCCCAGCGATGATCGCGCATCGCCTGCCGCAGCGCCGACTCCTGCACCACCGGATGCAGCCGCGGGTTCCAGCCGCGGTGGGCGAAGATGTCGTTCAGCTGCGCGATGGAGATCTCGCGGTTGCGGGCGGCCGCACTCGCAGCGTGATGCAGATAACGCTGACGCTCCGCATTCTCGCCGGGCTTGCGGCGCCGGCTCATCAACGGGTAGGCGCACGCCTTGGCGGCCTGGAGGGCGACCTTGTCGGCCGCGTCGAACGCGAGCCAGGCCGCGTCCAGCTCCTGCTGGGCCTCGGCCCAGGCGGATCGGCGTCGCTCGGCCATGGCGGCGGCGCGCCCGGCGGCCACCGACACCTCGCTCGCGTAGCGGCGGGCGTCGGCGTCGGCCTCGGCGACCGGTTCGGGGACCGGCCGGGTGCGGCGGGCGAACAGGCCGGCCAGGAGGAACACGCCGAGCAGCATGAGCACCCAGAGCGCGGCGGCCTGCGGGACGGAGACCAGAAAACTGTCCAAAGCGGTTTCCACGATGCACCTCACAACCCAAAGACTTTTAACTGCAAAGGCTTTTTTCGTACGGGCGGACGGGGTGACGCCTTCCGCGGCCGCGTGACCCGGCGCCTCGAGCGGCGGTGGGTGACGGCAGGCGCGGAAGAATCAGGCCGTGGGCGGGGCCCGCTGGCCGTGGACGCGGAGGACGGCGCCGGCGAGCACGACCGTCAGGGCCGCGACGACGATCACCACGGCCGGCTCGGGCGAGGCGGGCGCGCCGATGACCCGTACCGGAGAAGGTGTTGACGCCGAATCACTCACGGTGACCGAAGTCGCTGCGGTTGCCGTCGTGATGACGGCGAGTGACGGCGCGGTCAGCGCGGGCGCGGGCGACGCGACGGGACCGGCGAGAGCCAGGGCCAGCAGCGCGAGGCCGGCGAAGAAGCGGAGCAGGCGGCGAGAATCCCAGTCACTGCGGAGCCCGAGGTGGGAAACCCAGTGACTGCGGAGCTCACGCGCCACAGCTGCCACGAGAACAACCTACCGAATTGGTGTGCAACGTGCACGGCTCGCCGAGGTCACGGCCGTGTGACTCGGTACACCTGGCGAGGGACTATTGGTGCGTGGAACTTCAGGTGGTGGAGCAGGTGGCGACCCTCGGCGAATGGGTGGCCGAGGGTGGCGTGGTGGTGCTGAGCGGCGCGGGGCTGTCGACGGATTCCGGCATTCCGGATTATCGCGGGCCTTCCGGCTCGGCGCGGCGCTCGACGCCGATGACCTACCAGACGTTCACCCGCGAACCTGATGAACGGCGGCGCTACTGGGCGCGCAGCCACCTCGGCTGGCGCACGATCGGCCTGGCCGAGCCCAACGACGGTCACCGGGCCGTGGCGCGGCTGCAGGAGCAGGGGCTGCTCGACGGGATCATCACGCAGAACGTGGACGGCCTGCACCAGGCGGCCGGCGCCCGCGACGTGGTCGAGCTGCACGGCAACCTCGCCCACATCACGTGTCTCGACTGCGGCACGCTGACCCCGCGCGAGGAGATGGGCGGCCGGCTCGACGCGGCCAATCCGGCGTTCGCGGGAGTCGCTCTCGCGTTCAACGCCGACGGCGACGCCGAGCTGGCCGACGAGTCGCTCGACGGATTCACCGTGGTGGATTGCCTGGACTGCGGCGGGATGCTCAAGCCGGACGTCGTCTACTTCGGCGAGACGGTGCCGGCCGACCGGGTGCAGCGCAGCTTCGAATTGGTCGAGAACGCCCGTACGCTGCTGGTTCTCGGTTCTTCGCTGACCGTGATGTCGGGCCGGCGGTTCGTGCTGCGGGCCGCGAAGCACGGGATTCGAGTGGCGATCGTCAATCGCGGGGTCACGCGCGGGGAGCCGTACGCAAGCCTCGTCATCGATGCCCCATTGGGCATCGTGCTGCCCCACGTGTCCGCGGTCTCCACCGCCTAAATCCGGATTTATCCGGTCTGTTTCGGCGAGGTTACCGTAGCGATACGCAAATAAAGTTTGTTTCTCATTGACGTGACACGGGCCACTGTCGTTAACTGCCGGAACCGGTCCCGAAACCGGTTCCGAAATCTGCGGGCAACACCCGGCGGGCATCGGGAAGAATCGCGGATATGCGCGGGACAGGAGGACCAGTGCCGATCACCATCGCCGATGTGGCGGCCCGGGCGAAGGTCAGCAAGACGACCGTGTCCCGGGTGCTGAACGGCAAGGGTGAGCTCGACGAGTCGACCGCCGCACGGGTGCGGGCGGTGATCGACGAGCTCGGCTACGTCCCCAGCTCCCGCGCCGTCGGGCTGGCCCGCGGCCGCACGCGGGTGGTGGGCATGCTCGTGCCGTCGCTGACCTGGCCGTGGATCGGCGAGGTGATCCAGGGCGCGGTCGACGTGCTCGAAACCGAGCGGTACGGCCTGCTGCTGTTCACCTGCAACCGCGGCGAGGAGTCGATGCGCCAGTTCGGCGCCCAGGTGTCCGCCAAGTCGTTCGACGGCCTGCTGGTCATCGAGCCCGAGGGCACCCTCGACTACATCTACACGCTGCACCGCCGCGGCCTGGCCGTGGTGCTCATCGACGACCGCGACCAGACCTCGGGCGACATCCCCAGCGTCAGCACCACCAACCACGACGGCGCCGGCTCGGCCGCCCGCCATCTGCTGCAGATCGGCCGCCGCAAGCCGCTGGTCATCACCGGCCCGGAGCGCTTCGGCTGCACCGTCCAGCGCAGCGCCGGCTTCGCGTCGGCCTTCGCCGAGGCCGGCCTCGCGATCGCGCCCGAGCGCGTCTCGCTCGGCGACTTCACGGTCGCCTGCGGCGCCGATGCCGTGCACACCGCGCTCGCCGCCGGCGTCGAGTTCGACTCGGTCTTCGCCCACAACGACCTCTCGGCGCTCGGCGCGATGCAGGCGCTGCTCGACAGCGGCCGCCGCACGCCGCAGGACGTCGCGGTGGTCGGCTTCGACGACATCCCGACCGCGGCGCACACCCAGCCGCCGCTCTCCACAGTGCACCAACCGCTGCGCGAGATGGGCGAGGCCGCGGCACGCACGCTGCTGGCCCATTTCGAGGGCACACCCCTGCCCAGCACGCCGACCGTCATCCCTACGACCTTCGTGACCCGCGGCTCCACAGTCGCCTGACCCGTCCCACTCCCGGTTGCCGCGCCCCGGCGATCCGACCCGTCAGCGTCCGTTTCCGTCGCCGCGCCCCGGCGACCTTGATCCCATAGCTTCCGCTCTGTCGTCGCGCCCCGACGACCGATCACGAAACACACCGCGAGCTCTCGGAGCCGGCCACCCGGGCCGGAACCGCGATACCGCACGCCCTCGGGCACCCCTCTTCACCCATTTCATCTGAGGAGCATTTGCGATGCAGAGAAGGAAACTGTTCGCGGTCGCCGTGGCGGGAGTGCTCGCCAGCGGCGGTCTCGCCGCGTGCAGCGACTCGCCCAACGCCAACAACGCGAACGCGAACAAGTCGGTCGACTTCCTGAAGATCGGCATGCCGAACGGCACCCAGACCGAGAACCACAACCCGTTCGCCGGCACCTCTTCGGCCAACGCGCTCGGCTACAAGTGGATGATCTACGAGCCCCTGACCCAGTGGAACCCGGTCAAGCCGGCCGACCCGGCCAAGCCGTGGCTCGCGAGCGACGTGAAGTGGGCGGCGGACTACAAGTCGGCGGACGTCACGGTCCGCGACAACGCCACCTGGTCGGACGGTCAGAAGCTCACCGCCGACGACGTCGCGTACACGTTCACGCTGCTCAAGGGCAATGAGGCGCTCAACCAGTACGCGATCCCGTACGACCAGATCACGGTCAACGGGAACGTCGTGCACCTGACGTTCAAGGCGCCGCAGTTCGTCAACCAGAACAAGATCATGGCGAACACCCCGATCGTCCCGAAGCACATCTGGGAGAAGATCGCGGACCCGGCGACCGACATCAACAAGAACCCGATCGGCTCGGGCCCGTACACGCTGAAGTCGTTCACTCAGGGCGGCGTCGTGCTGAGCGTGCGGGACAGCGGCTACTGGCAGGACCTGCCGAAGGTCAAGGAGCTGCGCTACGTGTCCTACGCGGACAACAGCGCGCAGACCACCGCCCTGGCCAACGGCGAGGCCGAGTGGAGCTTCGTCTTCATCCCGAACTACCAGGCCACCTTCGTCTCGAAGGACCCGCAGAACCACAAGATCTGGGCGCCCGGCGTGCTCGGCATCCACGGCCTGTACATCAACACCACGATCAAGCCGTTCGACGACCCGAAGCTGCGCCAGGCGATGAACATGGTCATCAACCGGGCGGACATCTTCAACCAGGCCGAGGCCGGGTACTTCCACCCGCAGATCGACAGCGTGACCGGCCTGCCGAACGGCGCCGGCGACGCGTTCATCGCGCCGGAGTACAAGGACAAGAAGCTGACCCCGGACGTGGCGGGCGCCAAGGCACTTCTGCAGGGCGCAGGTTACAAGCTGAACGGCACCACGCTGACCGACCCGTCCGGCAAGCCGGTCAAGATCACCCTGACCGACCCGGCGCCGTGGTCCGACTACCAGACCACGCTGGAGATCATCAAGACCAACCTGGCCGAGATCGGCATCGCGGCCACGGTCGACAAGGCCAACCAGGACAAGTGGGACCAGAACGTCCAGAAGGGCGACTTCCAGGCCACGATGCGGTGGACCAACGGCGGCGCGACGCCGTACGACATCTACCAGACCGTCATGGACGGCGACATGCTCAAGCCGATCGGCACCGCCGCTCAGCAGGGCAACTTCGGCCGCTTCAAGTCGCCGGAGGCCACCGCGGCGCTCAAGGCGTACGCGAACGCCACCAGCGACGCCGACCGCACCACCGCGATGAACAAGATCCAGAAGATCTTCGTGGAGCAGGCCCCGATGCTGCCGGTCGGCTCCGACAACGTGGGCGGCGCCTACAGCACGAAGAACTGGACCGGCTGGCCGAGCGACGCCGACCCGTACGCGGGCATGCAGCCCACCCAGCCGTACGCGCTCGACGTCGTCCTGCACCTCAAGCCCGCCAACTCCTGATCGCACCACGCCGCTCCCCGTCCGATGACGGGGAGCGGCGCCCCATCTTCGAAGGAAGTGGCATGACGTCGGTTCAAGACGCCAAGGCCCCGGCGAACGAAGTGGTGCTCGAGGCTGTCGGCCTGACGAAGCACTTTCCCGTACGCCGGAAACTGCGTGATCTCTTCACCTCCAAACACGACGCGGTGCACGCCGTCGACGATGTGCACCTGACCCTCCGGCGCGGCAAAGTGGTCGCGCTCGTCGGCGAGTCGGGCTCGGGCAAGTCCACAGTGGCCCGCCTGCTCGCCCAGCTCTACCCCCGCACCGGCGGCGACATCCAGCTGCACGGCGCGTCGACCCGGGTGAAGGGCGGCCGGGCGTTCCGCTCCTACGCCAGCCGGGTCCAGATGATCTTCCAGGACCCGTTCGCCTCGCTGAACCCGATCCACACGATCCGCTATCACCTGACGCGGGCGCTGCTGATCCACCAGAACGACGGCGGCGACCTCGAGGCGGCGCTGGCCGAGCTGCTGACCCGGGTGAGCCTCACGCCGCCCGAGCGCTACCTCGACAAGTTCCCGCACGAGCTCTCCGGCGGTCAGCGCCAGCGGGTGGCGATCGCCCGCGCGCTCGGCGCCCGGCCCGAGGCGCTGCTGGCCGACGAGCCGGTGTCCATGTTGGACGTGTCGATCCGCCTCGGCGTGCTGAACCTGTTGCGGAACCTCAAGGAACGCCTCAACCTCGCGATCCTGTACATCACCCACGACATCGCGTCGGCCCGCTACTTCGCCGACGAGACCCTCGTGATGTACGCCGGCCGGATGGTCGAGGGCGGCGACAGCGAGACCGTCACGCAGACGCCCGCGCACCCGTACACCCGGCTGCTGATCGACTCGGCGCCGGACCCGGACCGGCTCACCGGCGACGTCGACCCGCTCGAGGAGGACAAGGGCAACGGCGAGCCGCCGAGCCTGATCCACCCGCCGACCGGATGCCGCTTCCACCCGCGCTGCCCGGCCGCGATGCCACGCTGCTCGACCGACCTGCCGGTACGCCTGGAGATCGGCGACAAGCCTGGTCACTGGGCGGCCTGCTGGCTCTATGACCCCGCGGGGGCAGACAAGTGAAGTACCTCCTCCAGCGCATCGCGTTCTACCTCTTCACGGTCTGGGCCGCGATCACCATCAACTTCTTCATCCCCCGGCTGGTGCCCGGCGACCCGGTCCAGTCGCTGATCTCGAAGTACCAGGGTCAGCTCTCCACCAAGTCGATCCAGTCGCTGTACGTCCTCTTCGGACTCGACAAGCACCAGAGCCTCTGGAGCCAGTACATCGACTACTGGAAGCAGCTGTTCAACGGCGACCTGGGCCTGTCGTTCACGTTCTTCCCGGCCCCGGTCTCCCAGGTCATCGCCCAGGCCCTGCCGTGGACGGTGCTGCTCGTCGGCCTCACCACGATCATCAGCTTCACGCTCGGCACCGGGCTGGGCGTGCTCGCCGGCTGGCGGCGCGGCTCCTGGGCCGACGCCCTGCTGCCGGTCACCACGTTCTTCTCGTCGGTGCCGTACTTCTGGCTCGGCATCATCGCGATCTACCTGCTCGCCGGGCCGGACAGCTTCTTCCCGTCGTCGGGCGGCTTCGACTCGGGCCTGGTGCCCGCCTGGGACCAGTACTTCATCCCGAGCGCGCTCCAGCACAGCCTGCTGCCGGCGCTGACCATCCTGATCTCCTCGGTCAGCGGCTGGATCCTGAGCATGCGCAACATGATGGTGACGGTGGCCTCCGAGGACTACATCACCGTCGCGCACGCCAAGGGCCTGCCCGAGCGGCGGGTGGCCCTCTCGTACGCGGCCCGCAACGCGCTGCTGCCGAACATCTCCGGCTTCGCGCTGGCGCTCGGCTTCATCGTCGGCGGCACGCTGCTCGTGGAGATCGTCTTCTCGTACCCGGGGCTCGGCTTCACGCTGCTGCAGGCGGTGGGCGCCAAGGATTACCCGCTGATGCAGGGCATCTTCCTGATCATCACGATCGCCGTGCTGCTGGCGAACCTGCTGGCCGACGTCGCGTACATCCTCCTCGACCCGCGCACCCGCAAGGAGGGCTGAGCGATGACGATCCCCACCTCCAGCATCGAGCAGGTCATCCCGGGGCAGGGCTCGATGGCCCAGCCCGAGGCGTCGAAGCCCGGCAAGGCCAAGCGGCAGCGGTTCCGCTTCGTGCGCAACCGCAAGGCGGCCGCCGGCCTGATCATCCTGGGCATCTACGTGCTCTTCGCGATCATCGGGCCGTGGGTGGCGCCGTACGACCCGAGCGCGCGCAGCAACGACCTGGTGCAGGGCCCGTCGGCCGCCCACTGGTTCGGCACGACCCACCTCGGCCAGGACATCCTCAGTCAGATCCTGGTCGGCACCCGCAGCGTCATCTACGTCGGCTTCCTGGCCGGCATCATCGCGACCACGCTGAGCGTGCTGGTCGGCGTCAGCGCCGGCTACATCGGCGGCAAGACGGACGACACGCTGTCGGTGTTCACCAACGTCATCCTGGTCATTCCGGCCGTGCCCCTGATGATCATCATCACCTCGACGCTGAACAACGTCAGCGACACCCTGATCGCGGTGATCATCGGCCTCACCGCCTGGTCGTGGAACGCCCGGGTGCTGCGCGCCCAGACGCTGTCGCTGCGCCGGCGCGACTTCGTCGAGGCGTCCCGGGCGTCCGGCGAGCGCACCTGGCGGATCATCGGCTTCGAGCTGCTGCCGAACCTCACCGCGGTGATCGCCTCCGGCTTCGTCGGCACGGTCATCTTCGCGGTGCTCTCCGAGATCACGCTGGCGTTCATCGGCGTCGTCAACAACGGCTGGAACTGGGGCACGATCCTGTTCTGGGCGCAGGGCCAGCAGGCGCTCGGCCAGGACGCCTGGTGGTGGTTCGTGCCGGCCGGCCTCGCGATCGCCCTGCTCGGCATGTCGCTCTCGCTGATCAACTTCGGCATCGACGAGTTCGTGAGCCCGCGCCTGCGCTCGGCCGGCAAGACCAAGGTCAGGACGACCTCCGGCCGGACCGTGCGGATGCGGATCGGCTTCACGCCGGTGCTGTCCAGCACGCCGTCCTATCAGCAGTTCGTTCCGACGATCAATGCCGAGGGCGCGACCCCCGTGGCCCGGGAGGCGAAGTGATGGATCCCGTACTCGAGATTCGCAACCTCAACGTCGACTACGGACTCGGCGATCGCGCCGTGCACGCCGTACGCGACGTGAATTTGACCTTGCACAAGGGCGAGGTGCTCGGCCTGGCCGGGGAGAGCGGCTCCGGGAAGTCGACGCTCGCCTACGGGATGACCCGCCTGCTCGCGCCGCCGGGGGTGATCACCAGCGGAGAGGTGATCTACCACCCCGAGAAGGGCGAGCCCTACGACGTGCTCGCGCTCACCGACCGCCACCTGCGGCAGTTCCGCTGGGCCGAGACGGCGATCGTGTTCCAGGGCGCGATGAACTCGCTCAACCCCGTGCACAAGATCTCGACGCAGCTGGTCGACGTGCTCCGGGCCCACGAGCCGAAGATGAGCGAGCACAGCCGCAACGCCCGTGCCCGCGAGATGCTCAAGCTCGTCGGCATCTCCCCCGACCGGATGGACGCCTACCCGCACCAGCTGTCGGGCGGCATGCGGCAGCGCGTGATGATCGGCATGGCGCTGATCCTGCAGCCGCAGGTCGTGATCATGGACGAGCCGACCACCGCCCTCGACGTGGTGATGCAGCGGCAGATCCTCGGCCAGCTGATCGACCTGCGCGAACGGCTCGGCTTCTCGGTCATCTTCATCACGCACGACCTGTCGCTGCTGGTGGAGTTCTCCAACCGGATCGCCATCATGTACGGCGGCCGGATCGTCGAGGAGGCGCCGGCGGCCACCATCTACCGGGACGCGCTGCACCCGTACTCGAAGGGGTTGCTCGGCTCTTTCCCGGCCCTGCGTGGTCCCCGGCGCGAGCTCGCCGGCATCCCCGGTTCCCCACCGGACCTCGCGGGCATGCCCACCGGGTGCTCGTTCCACCCCCGTTGCCCCAGGGCGTTCGAGCCCTGTTCCACCGCCATCCCGGTGCTCGGCCGTCCGGACACCCCGGATGGAGCCGGCCGTACCGTCGCGTGCTGGCTGCATCCGGCCGAGCAAGCCGTCGGATGACGTGGGGGCCGGTCCTTTCACCGCTGAGGACCGGCCCCCTTCCTATCCCCGTCCAACCACCCCACCGCCGCCCCTAACCGGACTAAAGGCGGCCCACTGGAGAGACATGAACCCGACTACCACCACCGCCGCTGTCCCGCTCGTCACCGGCCTGCCGACCACGTTCCAGTGGGGCGTCGCCACCTCGGCCTATCAGATCGAGGGCGCCGCTTCCGAGGACGGGCGAACACCGTCCATCTGGGACACCTTCTGCCGGAAGCCCGGCGCCGTGCACAACGCCGACAACGGCGACGTGGCGTGCGATCACTACCACCGGATGCCGGCCGACGTGGCCCTGATCAAATCGCTGGGGGTGGACGCCTACCGGTTCTCGATCTCCTGGCCGCGGGTGCAGCCGGGCGGGCGCGGGCCCGCGAACCCGGCCGGGCTCGCGTTCTACGACCGGCTCGTGGACGAGTTGCTGGCCCAGGGGATCGACCCCTGGGTGACGCTGTACCACTGGGATCTGCCGCAGGAGCTCGAGGACGCGGGCGGATGGCCGGTCCGGGACACGGCCTACCGGTTCGCCGATTACGCCGCGCTCGTCTTCGATCGCCTCCAAGATCGAGTGGCCACGTTCACGACGCTGAACGAGCCGTGGTGCTCGGCGTGGCTGGGCTACAACGTGGGGGTACACGCGCCGGGGCGGCAGAACTTCGACGATTCGATTCGCGCGGTGCACCACCTGCTGCTCGGGCACGGGCTCGCCACGCAGCGGATGCGCGCGCTCGAGACGCGGCCGCACACCTACGGGATCACGCTGAACATGGGCACGGCCGATCCCGTCACCGACACCTTCGAGGACCGCGAGGCGGCCCGGCGCGCCGACGGGATGGGGTTGCGGATCTACCTCGACCCGCTCCGGCACGGGCAATACCCCGCGGACATGGTCGCGGATCTCGCCGCTCGCGGGTCGGCGTTCCCGGTCCAGGACGGTGACCTTTCGATCATCTCGGAGCCGTTCGAGGTGCTCGGGGTCAACTTCTACTTCGGGCAGGACTTCGCCGGGACCGACGAATCAGGCAACACGCACGATGCCGCCGGGGATCCGGTGGTGCGGGCCGTGCTGCCGGATGCTCCGCGGACCGCGATGAACTGGCCCATCACTCCGTCGCGCTTCACGCAGCTGCTGATGCGCCTGCACAACGACTACCCCGGCCTGCCCTTGGTCGTGACCGAGAACGGCGCGGCCTTCGACGACGCCCCCACCACATCCGGATTTGTCGCCGATGACGACCGGATCGCGTATTTGTCATCCCATATTGCGGCGGTGGCCGACGCGCGGGCGCAGGGGGCCGACGTGCGCGGTTACTTCGCCTGGTCCCTCATGGACAACTTCGAGTGGGCCGAGGGCTACGCCAAGCGCTTCGGCATCGTCCACGTCGACTACCGGACCCAGACGCGTACGCCCAAGCAGAGTGCCCTCTGGTTCCGCGACTCGATCGCACAGACCCGCTCCGCCGAGTAGTGCTCCCGCCGGCGGCTCCGCGGGGATCAACCCCGGGGCCGTCGGCGGCCTCCACCCCTCACCCCGCCGCCGCCGTCAGCGGCGGCTGCGCTCGTTCGGGCGGCGCGATCGGGGCGGGAGCGCGATCATCGGCTCCTCCCCCTCGGGCAGGCCGCCCTCGGCCAGCAGCTGGGCGATCGGGAGCGTCGCCGCCCCCATGGCCACCGCGTCCTGGCCCAGCGTGCACAGGTCGATGCTCGTCTGGCTGTACGGACGGCGCAGGGCGTGGCGGGCCGCGGCCTCGCGGATCTCGGGAAGGAACCGCTCGCCGAGGTGTGCGCCGGCGACGCCCCCGAGGACGATGCGCTCGGGGCTGAACAGGTTGATGAGGTCGGCGATGCCGGCGCCGAGGTAGCCGACCGTCTCGGCGAAGACCGGTACGGCCTCGGGGGGCGTGTCGGTCAGCATCGCGTCGACCAGGTCGGGAGTGTCCGCCAGCCCGGTGGCGGCCGCCAACCGCCGGGAGATACCGCCGGCGCCGACGTACGCCTCGAGGCATCCGCGCGAACCGCAGCGACACACCTCGCCGTCGTACACCAGGGTGGTGTGACCCCACTCGCCCGCGTTGCTGTTGGCGCCGCGGTAGCTGCGGCCGTCCATCACGACGGCCGCGCCCACGCCCGTACCGATCATGATGATGACCGCGTGGCGTGCGCCGCGCGCCGAGCCGAACCACATCTCGGCCTGGCCGAAGGTCTTGGCGCCGTTCTCCACGAAGATCGGCACGTTCGTGCCGGCCCGCAGCATGGCGCCGAGGGGCGACGCGTCCCAGCCGGTCGACTGCGAGTCGACCACGCCGTCGCGGTCGACCACGCCGGGCACGCCCACGCCGTAACCCAGCACGTCCTTGGCCGCCACGCCGGCCTCGGCGGTCACCGTGGCCAGGCCGGACAGCAACTGCGCGGCCACCTGGTCGGGGTCGTCGTCGTGTTCGAGCTCGACCGCGGCCAGCCGGGCCATCGACAGGTCGTAGAGCTCGACCAGCACCCGGGTCTCGGCCACGTCGGCGCCCACCACGTAGCGGAAGCCGGGCCGCACCCGCAGCAGCACCCGCGGGCGGCCGCCGTCCGAGCCGACCAGGCCGGCCTCCTCGACCAGGCCCTCCTCGAGCATCTCGCCGATCAGGTTGCTGACGCTGGCCTGGCTGAGCGCGGTGGTCGCGGCCAGCTGCTGGCGGCTCTGCAGACCGCCGTGGAACAGGTCGGTGAGCAGGCTGGACCGGTTGGCCCGGCGCACGTCACGCACCGTCGTACGCCTGCTCTCCAACGTCGCGCCCCCTCTGCTGCCGTCACCTGCTCCGAAACTCTACGGCGCGCCCGGCCCCGGGGCGTCTATGGTGCCCCCGTGACCGACTATCGCGACGTCAATCTGAGCCACTGGAACGAGCGCGCCGCCGCCCATGCCGCGTCGCCCGGCTATCCGGTGGCCTCGCTGGTGGCCGACCCGGCGGCGCTCAGTGAAGTGGTTGCCTTCGACCGGCCCCTGCTGGGTTCCCTCGATGGTCAGCGCGGTATCCACCTGCAGTGTCACATCGGCACCGACACCGTGTCGCTCTCGCGCCTCGGCGCCACGATGACCGGCCTAGATTTTTCCGACAAATCCCTTTTTGAGGCCCGCAGCATTGCGTCCCGGGCCGGTGCCGATGTTCGCTTTGTCCAGGCAGACGTGTACGACGCGCTCGCGGTGGCCGGCGACGGCTACGACTTCGTCTACACCGGAGTGGGCGCGCTCTGCTGGCTGCCGGACATCGCCCGCTGGGCCCGGGTGGTCGCCTCGCTGCTGAGGCCGGGCGGCCGGCTCTTCCTGCGCGAGGGCCACCCGATGCTGTGGTCCCTCGACGACGAGAACACCGACGCCCTCGTCGTGCGATATCCGTATTTCGAGCGCGCCGAGCCGATGGTCTTCACCTCCGACGGCTCGTACGTCGAGACCGACATCGAGCTGCGCGGCAGCACCACCCACGAGTGGAACCACGGCCTCGGCGAGGTCATCACCGCGGTGCTCGACGCGGGGATGACGCTGACCGGCCTGATCGAGCACCGCTCGGTGCCGTGGGAGGCGCTCCCGGGCCGCATGCATCTGCTGCCGAACGGCGAATGGGTGCTCGACGAGGAGCCCGACCGGCTGCCGCTGACCTACACCCTCCAGGCGACCCGTCCGGTTTAGAGATCGACGCGGGCGGGGTATCCCGGGTCATCCCCACGACCGAGGAGACCCCCGATGCGCACAGGATCCATCGGCGCAGCCATCCTGATCATCTGGCTGCTGCTGGGCAGCGTGGCCGCCTACGAGCGCGGCTACTTCAAGGACACCGGCGACACCAGCTGCGCGGAAGCCGGCACGATCATGGTGACGATCGTGGCGGGCCCCCTGAACTGGCTGGGCGTCAACCCGAAGATCAAGTGCGACGTCCCCGAGCCGAGCAAGTAAGTCCCCCACGCGAGCCGGGCGGCGGCGACAGGACCCACCACCTCTCGCCGTCGCCCCCTCTATGCAATCAAACCGTGCTCGTGCGCGAAGACGACGATCTGCACCCGGTCGCGTAGGGACAACTTCCGCAGGATCGCGCCGACGTGGGTCTTCACGGTGGACTCGCCCGCGAAGATCTCGGCGGCGATCTCGGCGTTCGACAGGCCGCGGGCCACGGCCCGGAAGACCATCCGCTCCTTGTCGGTGAGCGAGAGGTACGCGTCCGGCACCGGCGCCCGCGCCGCGAACTGCGTCTCCAGCAACGCGGTCAGGTCGGCCGGGGCGAGCACCGCGTTCCCCGCGTGCACGCTGCGGACCGCGTCGGCCAGCTGCGCGGGCGTGGTGTCCTTCAGCAGGAAGCCGCTCGCGCCGTACCGGATCGCGGTGGCCGCCCGATCGTCCAGGTTGAACGTCGTGAGCACCAGGACCCGCACCGGATGCGGGCGCGGCGTCGCGTAGATCAGCCGGGTCGCCTCGACGCCGTCCAACCCGGGCATGCGCAGATCCATCAGCACGACGTCCGGCTGCAGCTCATCCACCATGCGTACGGCGTCCCGGCCGTCGCCGGCCTCGCCGGCCACGCGAATCCCCTCCTGCGCGTTGAGGATCACCACGACGCCGGCCCGGAACAGCTCCTGGTCGTCGACGACCAGCACCTCGATGTCGCTCACGTCAGCGGTATCCGGGCGGTGGCCACGAAGACGTGGTCGCGGCGGCCGGCCGTCAGCGCGCCGCCGACCGCGGCCAGCCTCTCCCGCATGCCGTCCAGTCCCGACCCCGTGCCTTCCGAGCCCGCGCCCACCGCGTTGCGGACCTCGATGACCAGCGCCTCGTCGGCCCACGAGCGCCGCACGATCACCGGCCGGTCGCGCCGGCCGTGCCGGATCGCGTTGGTGAGCATCTCCTGAAGCACCCGGTAGGCCGCGGCCTGCGACTCCTCCCCGACCGGGCGCGGCGTCCCGTCCTGCCCCGACACCACCTCGTGCCCGCCGGACCGCAGGTTGTCGATCAGCTTGTCGAGGTCGTCCCCGGCGGTGTCCCGGGTCGCCGACAGCACGTCGCGCACCTCCCGGAGCGACGTCCGGGCCGAGGTCGCGATGGTGGCCAGCGCCGACTTGAGCGCCGCCGGATCGTCGTCCGGCAGGTACTGGCCCGACTCGGCCTGGGCCAGGATCACCGCGAGCGAGTGCCCGACGACGTCGTGGACGTCCCGGGCCAGGCGGGTCTGCGCGTCCCGGACCCGGGCGGTCTCCTCGGCCCGCGCCCGCTCCCGGGCGGCCCGGTCCACCTCGCCGCGGGCCCGGTCGGCGGTGCGCAGCGCCACGCCGGCCAGCCAGGGCGCGCCGAGCAGCGCCACGAACACGACGGCCACGCCGATCCGCCAGCCGATGCCCAGCCCGCGCACGGTGCCGGCGATCAGCTGCGAGGAGGCGATCGGCAGGTTGATCCGTACGGCGCCGACCTGCAGCAGGACCACCACGACCAGCGCTCCGGCCAGGATCGACAGCCCGCTCGCCCAGAGCGTGACCCGGCCGCCCCAGCGCGCGGCCCCGAACGCGACCACCACCACGGCGACCTGCGTGAACGCGAACGGGGTCCCGGTGGCGATCTGGCAGATCGGGATCAGCCAGACGATCACCAGGGAAAGCCACGGCGCCCGGCGGACCAACGCCACGGCCACGGCGGTACCGAGGACGACCAGCCAGAACAGGAACCGCCAGCCGGAGTACTCGAGCCACACCTGGGTCCGGTACTCGACCAGGCCGGAGACGAGGACGGCGGCCGCGGCCGCCACCTCGCCGCGTGGCAGACGATCATCCATGCCCACACGCTAGGCCGACCAGCGTGTCGAGCAGCCGCGGGTACGGCATTCCGGCGGCCGCGAACATCCTCGGGACCTGCGAGTGCTCGGTGAAGCCGGGCATCGTGTTCACCTCGTTGAGCACCGGGCCGGCCTCGGTCAAGAAGAAGTCGAACCGGGCGACGCCGCGGCAGCCGAGCGCTTCGTACATGGCGGTCGCGGCGTCCTCGATCGCCGCCACCGCGGCCGGTTCGATCGGCGCCGGGATCAGGAACTTGGCCGTCTCACCGCCATATTTGGCCGTGTAATCGAAGATTCCGTCGCCGACGATCTCGAGGGTCGGGCTCGTCAGCACCCTGTCCGGATTTTTCAGCACGGCCACGTCGATCTCACGACCCTTGATCACCTGCTCGACCAGGACGCGGTCGTCGTGCCGCAGCGCCCCGGCGATCGCGGCGGCAAGCTCGCCAGGCCGGCTCACCAGGGTCACGCCGAGGCTCGACCCGGCCGCGACCGGCTTGACCACGACCGGGCCGCTCCAGGCGTATCCGGCGGCCGTGCCGGCGGTGAGCAGCCGCCCCGGCGCGACGGCGATGCCAAGATCCTGAGCGATCAGCTTGGTCACCCATTTGTCCATCGCGAACGCTCCGGGCCGCAGACCCGAGCCGACGTACGGGACGCCGGCCAGCTCCAGCAGAGCGGCGAGGGTGCCGTCCTCGCCGCCGGGGCCGTGCACGATCGGGAGGGCCACGTCGCAGGCCTGGAGCTCGCCGACGGCGGCGGCCAGCCCGATCGGGTCGCCGGCGCCGTCCCGCCACGTGCCGTCCCGCCCGATCGTGAGGCGAACGATCTCGTACGCGCCGGGGTCGAGCGAGGCGGCGACGGCGGCCGCCGAGGCCAGCGACACCTCGTGCTCACCGTTGGCGCCGCCACCGATGACGGCGGCCCGGATCCGGGACATGTCAGATACCTCCGATGACGTGGCGGTGCGGGCGGGGGCCGAGCCCGGTGACGATCTCGTGCGGAAGGGTGCCGGCCCAGGCGGCCCAATCGGCGACGGTCGGCTCGCCGTCGTCGCCGGGCCCGAAGACGATCGCGGTGTCGCCGAGCCGAACGCCCGGGCCGGCTCCGTCTCCCGGGCCGGCTCCGTCTCCCGGGCCGGCTCCGTCTCCCGGGCCGGCACCGTCTCCCGGGCCGGCACCTTCTCCCGGGCCGGCACCTTCCCCCGGGCCGGCACCTTCCCCCGGGCCAGCGCCTTCTCCCGGGCCGGCGTCGACGACGATCTGGTCCATCGAGATGCGGCCGGCGATCGGGCAGCGGCGGCCGCCCAGCAAAACCTCGGCGTGCGGGCCGGCGTTCCGCGGGAGCCCGTCGGCGTAGCCGACCGGGAGCAGCGCGAGGGTGGTCGTGCGGGGCGCGCGCCAGGTGTGGTCGTAGCCGACCGGGGTGCCCGCCGCGACCCGGCGCACCTCGACGACCGGGGCGCTGAGCGTCATCGCGCCGCGCAGGGCCGTGGTGCCCGACGGATCGATGCCGACCAGCCCGGCGCCGGTGCGAACGAGGTCGAAGTGAGTGCCAGGGTCGGTCAGCGTCGCGGCGGTGGCGGCGAGGTGCCGCACCCGGGGGCGCAGGCCCATCGCGTACGCGATCGCGACCCCCTCCCGGAACCGCCGCACCGCCTCAGGCGTGTCCGGCCCGGCCAGGTGGCTCATCACGCCGATCACGACGACCCGCCCGCACAGCTCGGCCTCGCGGGCGGCCCGGCACAGCGCGAGCCATTCCCCGGCGTCGGCGCCGTCGCGGGCCATCCCGGTGTCGAGGTGCAGGTGGACGCGGGCGCCGGGCGGCATCGCGGCCAGATGGGCGAGGCTGGGCACGGCCAGGTCGATCCGGCGGGCCACGGCCGAGGCGAAATCCGCGCCCGGCGGGTTGAGCCAGCTCAGGATCGGCCCGCCGAGCCCCGCCGCGCGCAGCGCGAGTGCCTCGCCCAGCCCGGTCGCCCCCAGCCACGTGGCCCCGGCGCCGAGGGCGGCCCGGGCCACCCCTACCGCGCCGTGGCCGAACCCGTCGGCCTTCACCACGGCCATGAGCTCGCCCCGGGCGTGCGCCGCCAGCGTGCGCGTGTTGTCCGCCACCGCGCCCAGATCGACCGTGATCCGGGCCCCAACCGGGAGATCCAAGGCCGGGAGATCCGGGGCCAGGACGTCCGGGGCCGGGACGGCTGGAGCCGGGACGGCTGGAGCCGGGACGGCTGGAGCCGGGACGGCTGGAGCCGGGACGGCTGGAGCCGGGACGGCTGGAGCCGGGACGGCTGGAGCCGGGACG
>NZ_JBITDW010000006.1:114498-135154 GCF_044454685.1 Actinoplanes sp. NPDC051513 | reverse complement strand
GGATGTCCCTGGCCGGGACATCCCGGGCCGGGGCCGGCGGGGCCGTCACGCGCACGCGGCCACCCGCTCGCCCACCGGCCCGTGCAGCGCCGCCGGCGCCCCGGTCATCAGCGCCCAGTACCGGTCGCCGTAGCTCCAGTGCCACCACTCGGTCGGATAGTTCACCAGCCCCGCGCCGCCGAGGACGCGGCCGAGCAGCATCCGGTTGGCCCGCGCAGCCTCCCCCACGTTGCCGGCCGCGAAGTAGCAGGCCCCACCTGACTCCTCCGGCGTCGCGTCGATGGGCGTGCCCATGTCGAGGTCCCCGTCCGCACCGGCGAGCGTCAGATCGACGGCCGCGCCGGCCACGTGCGGCGCCACCTCGACCGGCGCCACGAACCGGCTGGTCAGCCGGCGCAGCTCAGCGTCGGTCACCCCAGGATCGGCGGCGCGCAGCTCCTCCGCGTACGTGTCGATGATCTGCACCTGCCGCGCGAGCTCGCGATGCCCCTCCACCACCCGCAGCGACAACCCGGCGGGCAGCGCCTCGTTTGCCCAGCTCAGGCGTTCGGCGAGGTCGGCGCGCACCCAGGCGCGCGCCGCCCCGAACTCCGCGCCGAGGCGGACAAACGGAACGCCGGCATCCCGCACCGGCACGGCCCACACCCGGGGGTCGCTGAGAAGGATCACCATGCGGCCAAAGATCGCTGGGGCCGGTGCCCGGCCGCATCGTTCTCAAGTACCGGCGGTGTGTCCTCAGGTATCGCCCGGGTGTCAACCTCGCTCGATAAGGTGGCCGATGATCTGGGGGCCCATGATGACCGCGGCGCCGGAGCCGTCGCGGCGGTTGTCGGGGTCGGGGAGCTCGACCGGGTCGCCGGTGCTGCTGGCCCCGATCGGGCGGGGGCCGACCCACGCCACCGCCAGGCGCGACTCGCCCTTGAGGAAGCGCTGGACGCGGACGCCGCCGGTCGCGCGACCCTTCGCCGGGTACTGCGCGAACGGCGTCACCTTCACCTGGGTGCCGGTGGAGGTGACGACCATGGGCTCGCCGTGCTCGGCGTCGGTCGTGTTCACCACGTTGAACGAGACGACCTCGGCGTCGGCCGCCAGGTTGATGCCGGCCATGCCACCGCCCTTGAGGCCCTGCGGGCGCACCGTCTTGGCCGAGAAGCGCAGCATCGACGCATCGGAGCTGACGAACGCCAGCGACTCGTTGCCGTCGGTCAGCCAGGTGGCCTGGAGGACCTCGTCGCCGTCCTTGAGCGCGATCACCTCGAACTCGTCGGAGCGGACCGGCCACTCCGGCGAGCACACCTTGACCACGCCGTGGCGGGTGCCCATCGCGATGCCGGGCGAGCCGTCGGCGAGCGGCGCGATGCCGACCACCCTCTCGCCCTTCTCGAGCGGCACGATCTCGGACGCCGACATGCCGCCGCGCAGCGAGACCGTGCCGGACTGCTCGGGCAGGACCGGCAGCGTCAGCACGTCGGTCTTGAAGGCGCGGCCGCGGTTGGTGACCAGCAGGACGCGGCCGCGGGCCGTCGAGTGGATCACCGACCGGACGGCGTCGTGCTTGACGCGGCCGGAGCGGCGGCGCGACGCCTCGGGCGCCTCCTCGCTCTCGGCGGCCGTGCGGGCGATCAGGCCGGTGGCCGAGAGGATCACCTGGCAGGGGTCGTCGGCGACCTCGAGCGGGCCGGCCGGCGCCGAGGCGGCCAGGACCTCCTTGAGGTCGCCGCCGATCAGCGTGGTGCGGCGCGCGGACCCGAACTGCGCGGCCACCGCGGCCAGTTCGTCGGAGACGACCTGCTTGAGCACGTCTTCGTTGTCGAGGATGCGGGACAGCTCGGCGATCTCGTTGCGCAGCCGTTCCTGCTCGGTCTCGAGCTCGATGCGGTCGAAGCGGGTGAGCCGCCGCAGCGGGGTGTCCAGGATGTACGTCGCCTGGATGTCGCTGAGCCCGAATTCGGCCATGAGAGCCGTCTTGGCGGCGGCCGCGTCGTCGCTGCCCCGGATGATCGCGACCACCCGGTCGATGTCGATCAGGGCGATGAGCAGGCCGTCGACCAGGTGCAGGCGGTCCTGCCGCTTGGTGCGGCGGAACTGTGTGCGCCGGGTGACCACGTCGTACCGGTGCTGGACGAAGACCTCGAGCAGCGCCTTGAGCCCCAGGGTCTGCGGCTGCCCGTCGAGCAGCACCAGGTTGTTGATGCCGAACGAGCTTTCCAGCGGGGTCAGGCGGTAGAGGTCGGCGAGCAGGGCCTGCGGGTTGACGCCGACCTTGCACTCGATCACGAGACGGGTGCCGTGCTCGCGGTCGGTGAGGTCCTTGACGTCGGAGATGCCGGTCAGCCGGGCGGCCTGCCGCTGCCCGCGCTTCGGCCCGGAGACGATCAACTTGCCCTTCACCTCGTCGGTGATGGCCTCGATGATCTTCTCGGTGCCGATGCCGTAGGGCAGCTCGGTCACGGTGATCGCCTGCTTGCCGCGTCCGCCCTCGAGCGGGCCGGTCTGGGCCCGGGCCCGCATGCGCACCACGCCGCGGCCGGTCTCATAGGCCCGGCGCACCTCGTCGAGCCCGAGCAGCTGGCCGCCGGTGGGCAGGTCGGGGCCGGGCACGAAGCGCATCAGCTCGTCGAGATCGGCTTCGGGGTGGGTGATCAGGCGCCGGGCGGCCGCCACGACCTCGCCGAGGTTGTGCGGGATCATGTTGGTCGCCATGCCGACCGCGATGCCGGAGGTGCCGTTGACCAGCAGGTTGGGGAACGCCGCCGGCAGCACCTTGGGCTCGAGGTCGGAGCCGTCGTAGGTCGGCTTGAAGTCGACCGTGCCCTCGCCGAGCTCGCCGACCAGCAGCATCGCCTCGTTCGACATGCGCGCCTCGGTGTAACGCGCCGCTGCCGGTCCATCGTCCGGGCTTCCAAAATTTCCGTGCCCGTCGATGAGCGGGGCATTCAGCGAGAAATCTTGCGCCAAACGGACTAAAGCATCGTAAATAGCGACATCACCATGCGGGTGGTACTTACCCATGACGTCGCCGACGACGCGCGCCGACTTCACGTACGCCCGGTCGGGGCGGTGGCCCTGCTCGGACATCGACCAGAGGATGCGCCGGTGCACGGGCTTGAGGCCGTCGCGCGCGTCGGGCAGGGCGCGCGAGTGGATGACCGAGTACGCGTACTCGAGGTACGAGTCTTCGACCTCGGTGCTCAGGGGGTTGTCGATGACGTGGGCGCCGGCCTGGTCGAACGCGGACAGGTCGACCCGCTTGTCGGTGCTCTTACGGCGTGCCATGAAGCTGCGACCTCTCAGGCGTCGATCGTCTCTTGGTCGATGCGGCCCGCCGCCTCGATCAGCCAGTTCTTCCGCGGCTCGACCCGCTCGCCCATCAGCAGCTCGAGGGTGGCCTCGGCGCGTTCGGCGTCGTCGAGCGTGATACGCCGGACGGTGCGGGTGGCCGGGTTCATCGTGGTGTCCCACAGCTCGTCGGCGTCCATCTCACCGAGGCCCTTGAACCGGGGCACCGGTTTCTGCACCGCCTTGCCGCCGCGCTCGAAGCGGGCGACGGTCGCTTCCATCTCCTGCTGGGTGTACGTGAAGATGGTCTCGGAGTTGCGCCCCTTGGTGACCACCTTGTGCAGCGGCGGCATGGCGGCGAACAGCCGGCCTTCCTCGATCACCGGTCGCATGTACTTCGCGAACAGGGTGATCAGCAGCGTGCGGATGTGTGACCCGTCGACGTCGGCGTCCGCCATGATCATGACGCGGCCGTAGCGCATCGCGCTCAGCTCGAAGGTGCGGCCCGAGCCGGCCCCCAGCACCTGCACGATCGCCGAGCACTCGGCATTGTCGAGCACCTGCTGGAGCGACGCCTTCTGCACGTTCAGGATCTTGCCGCGGATCGGCAGCAGCGCCTGGTATTCCGAGGAGCGGGCCATCCGGGCGGTGCCGAGCGCGCTGTCGCCCTCGACGATGTACAGCTCGGAGCGGGCGATGCCGGTGGCCCGGCAGTCGACCAGTTTGGGCGGCATCGACGCGCCCTCGAGGGCGGTCTTGCGGCGGGCCGCGTCTTTCTGCTGCTTCTGGGTGAGGCGTACGCGGGCGGCGTCGACCACCTTCTGCAGGACGGTGCGCGCCTCGGACTTGGTGCGCCGCCCGTCGACCCACTCTTTGATGTACGACTCGATGAGCGCCTGCACGACCCGGGTGACGCCGGCGGTGGACAGCTCGTCCTTGGTCTGCGAGGTGAACTGCGGCTCGGGCACCCGCACGTGGATCACGGCGGTCATGCCCTCGAGCAGGTCGTCGAGGACCGGCGGGTCTTCCTTGGGGCGCAGCAGGCCGCGGGTGTTGCGGATGGCCTCGGTCAGCGCACGTACCAGCGCCCGCTCGAATCCCTTACGGTGCGTGCCGCCGTGCACGTTGCGGATCGTGTTGGCGAAGCACTCGACGGTGCGGTCGTACCCCGTGCCCCAGCGGAAGGCGACCTCGATCTCGGCGCGGCGCTCGACGTTGGACTGCATGACGCCGTTGGCGTCGGCGGCGTTCTCCTTGTACGTCCCCTCGCCGGTGACCATGAGGATGCCGGACACTGGCTTGTCGCCCGCGTGGGTGAGGAACTCGACCATGTCGGTGAGCCCGCGCGGGAAGTGGAAGGTCTCGGTGACCGGCTCTTCGGCCGTCTCGTCGCGCAACGTGTACACCACGCCGGGGACCAGGAACGCCGTGTTGCGCAGCTTGGCCCGCACGGCCTCGGCGTCGAGCCGGGCGCCGGTCTCGAAGTAGCGGGCGTCGTACCAGTACCGGATCGAGGTGCCGCCGCGCTCGCCGCGCTTCATCTTGCGGGCGACGCGCAGGCCGGACTCGGGATGAAAACGCGAGGTCGGGCCGGGGCCGTCGAAGACGCCGGGGGAGCCGCGGTGGAAGGAGATCTCGTGGACCTTGCCGTCGCGTTTCACCGTCACGTCAAAACGCAGGGCCAGGGCGTTGACCGCGGAGGCGCCGACGCCGTGCAGGCCGCCGGAGGTCTTGTAGCCCGAGCCGCCGAACTTGCCGCCGGCGTGCAGGCGGGTCAGCACGAGCTCGACGCCGTTGAGGCCGGATTTCGCGTTGATGTCGGTCGGGATGCCGCGGCCGTCGTCGTCGACCTGGACCGAGCCGTCGGCGTGCAGGATCACGGCCACCGTGGTGGCGTGCCCGGCCACACCCTCGTCGGTGGAGTTGTCGATGATCTCGTTGGCCAGATGGTTGACGCCGCGGCTGTCGGTGGAGCCGATGTACATGCCCGGGCGTTTCCGGACGGCGTCAAGCCCCTCGAGGTGCGTGAGGTCGTCAGCCCCGTACAGGATTTCCGCGGTCACGAGGTGGCACATCCCATCGGCCCTAGGTGGTCAATTCGCGGCGAGCCTACCGGGACCCTCCGACAGTTCTTCGGCACCGAGCCGAGGGGCCGCCGCAAAGCTCCCGGATAATAGCCGCATATACCCCAGGCGGTGAGCCACGACACCCTACGAAGGGTGGACGCCGAGCGCCCTACTCGGCGCCCACCCCACAGAGTTGCCGCTTGCCGGCCGGGACCCGCTGCGGCTGCAGCGCGCGCCACAGGTCGAGCGGGTACGGCTTGCCGGCCACCCGGACCGGCGGCAACTCCTGGTAGGCGATCAGCTCGTCGGTGACCGCCTGGGTCGCCGCGCACACCACGACGGTGTCATGCGGCGCGTACGCCTGCAGCCGCGCGGCCGTCGAGACCACGCTGCCGCTGACCATCCCGTGCCCGAACTCCCGGGTGGCCGCGAGATCGACGATCACGTCGCCGGTCGCGAGCCCGACCCGGGTACGTACAGCGAACCTGCCGGCCAGGAGCTGCCCCCTCAACGCCTCCTGAACCGACAGGCCCACCCGCACCGCCGAAGCGGCCGCCTCTGGACCGAACCCCTCGGGCCCGGCGCCGAACACCGCCATGACCGCGTCGCCCACGTACTTCTCCACCACGCCGCCCCCACGGCGGACGATGTCGCACACCGTCGAGAAGTAGTCCCGTTGCAGGACCCGGACGATCGAACAGTCAAGATCATCTATTAGTGAGGTAAAACCCACGATGTCGATGAACAACACCGTTACGGTCTGACGCCGCTCCTGCTCCGCCATAGCGATCGCGGTCATGTCTCACACTCCCCCAGATCAAATGAGGTTTGTTCGCGACGGTGGAGACGACGTCGCCATCCCGCCCTTGCTGCAGACTTGCGGTCGGTCGCGAACAAACCTCATTGCTTGCCCCGGTGGTGAACGGTGCCAGCCGCCGTCCACTTCTGGATCGTCAGAACGACGTATCTCTGACAGAGGGCGCCCACGTCATTTTTGTGACGCAGAACAGACCGAACCGACGAGAACGTGCTAGGTCGATTCGCATTAGGCTGCCCTGCATGGCCAGCGACGAGGGGGACGACGGTCCGCTTGTCGGGCGCACCGACACGCTTGCCGACGTCCAGTCCGACCTGCGCAACGTCGGCCCTGGTGGTACAGCGGCGGTGTTCGTCACCGGCGAGAGCGGTGTCGGCAAGAGCCGGCTGCTGCGAGAGACCGCCCGGGCGATGGGTGACGCGGGTTACTCCGTCCTGTCCGGAACCTGCCTCGATATTGGCGATGCGTCCCCTTTGCATCCGGTTCTTCAGGCCTTGCGGCAGTATCAGCCAGATCTCCAGCAGTGGGACCAGGCCGCCGGCGCCGACGCGCTGCTCGAGCAGGTGAGCCGCGACCTGCGCGCGGTGGCCGGCGACAAGCACCTCTTGCTGGTCCTCGACGACCTGCAGTGGGCCGACCGCAGCACCCGGCAGCTGCTGCTCTACCTGCTCGCGGGCCTGGGTGGCATCCGCCTGTCGGTGCTGGCCGCGGTGCGCGCCGAGGCGTTGCACGGCGCCCACCCGCTGCGCCGGGTCCTGGCCGAGCTGCGCCGGCTGCGCTCGGTCAAGGTGGTCGACCTGTCCCCGCTCGACCGTGAGCAGACGCTCGAGCTGGTCAACGCGATCGCCGGCGGCATCGAGCCGGAAGACTCCGACCGCGTCTTCAAGCGTTCCGGCGGCAACCCGTTCGTGGTCGAAGAGCTCGCCCGCGACCTGCGCGACGGCCGGGTCGAGCTGTCCGACACGCTGCGCGAGATCTTCCTGTCCCGGGTGGACGAGCTCCCGGCGAACGCGCACGCGGTGGTCCACGCGGTCGCGGCCGGTGTCGAGCCGGTCGACCACAACGTGCTGGCCAAGGTGACGAAACTGGCCGAAGACGAACTCATCGAGGCGATCCGGGCCGCCGTGGCGCACCGGTTCGTGGCCAGCGCGGCCGAGGGTTACCGCCTGCGGCACCGCCTGGTCGCCGAGATCCTCGAGGCCGAGGTGCTGGCGGCCGAGGCCGCGGCCCTGCACCGCCGTTACGCCGAGGCCCTGGAAGCGGTGGGCACGGTCGATCACGCCCGTCTCGCCCATCATTGGCAGAAGGCCGGCGAACCGGCTCGCGCACTGCCGTCGGTGGTCGCGGCCGCAAGAAGCGCCGAGAAGCTGTACGGGTACACCGAGGCGCACCGTTACTGGTCCCTGGCGCTCGACCTGATCAGCGACGATGCCCCCGAACGCACCGAGCTGCTGGCGCACGCCGCCGAGTCGGCCCACCGCTGCGGCGAGCACCAGCGCGCCCTCGACCGGCTGTCCGAGCTGGCCCGCCACCCCGAGGCGCCCGGCGAGTGCGACCTGCACCTGCGCCGCGCCCGCTACCTGGCCGCCGCCGGCCGCTCGGCCACCGCCGAGGTGGAGTACGAGCTGGCCCTGCGCTCGCCCGACTGCACCCCGCAGCAGCGTGTCTCGGCCGCGGCCAACCTCGCCGAGCTGCTGCTGCACCTGGGCCGTTACGCGGACGCCTACGAGCGCGCGACCGAGGCCCTCGACCAGGCCGCCGTGGGATCGACCCAAGATCTCGTACGCGCGAGCGCCGCCCTCGGCTTCAGCTCGGCCTTCCGCGAGGACCCCGACGCCGGCCTCGCGGTGATCCGGCACGCGGTCGACATCGCCGAACGCTCCGGCCACCCCGACGACCTGGGCGTGGCCTACCTGCACCTGGCCGAACTGCTGGCCGGCCCGCTCAACAACGTCGAGGAGGGGGTACTGGTCGCCCGACGGGGCGCTGAACGGCTGGCCTCCCTGGGGGCCGGCCGCACCTACCAGACCCGCCTGCTGGCGATCGCCGGCAACGGCCTGTTCCGGGTCGGTCAATGGGCCGAGGCCGACCAGGTGCTCGAGGCCGCGATGGCCCATCGGCCGTCCGGCGCCGACGCGGTCGAGCTGCTGCTGGCCCGCTGCCGCCTCTGGGTCGGCTTCGGCGACGTCGACGCCGCCCAGCGCGACCTCGACGCCGTGGCCACGCTGCTGGCCGGCGGCGGCGCCCGGCACGTGCTGCCGATGCTGACCCTGCGCGCCGGCCTGGCGATGTGGCAGGGCCGGCACGCCCAGGCCCGCGCCGCGGTCCAGCGTGGACTCACCGAGACCCGCTCCGACGACCTGGTGCTGCTCGGCGTGCTGGCCTGGCACGGCCTGCGGGCCGAGGCCGAGGCGCGCGCGGCCGGCGAGCCGGTCGACCCGGGCGCGATCCGCCGCCTGCGCACCGTCGTCGACCGCATGGCCGAGGGTGTGGGCCGCGCCGCGACCCCGGTGCGCGCGGTGATCGACGGCTACATCGACCTGTGCCACGCCGAGATCAGCCGGGTCGACGAACGGCACGACCCCGAGCCGTGGCTGCGCGCCTCGGCGACGTGGGACCGCCGCAACCAGCCCTATCCCGCCGCCTACGCCCGGTTGCGCCGGGCCGAGGCGGCGCTGACCCGCAAGAGCCGCAAGGCCCAGGCGATTCTCGCTCTCCGGGAGGCGTACGCGACGGCGATCTCGATGGGCGCGCGCCCGTTCGCCGCCGAGATCGTCTCGACCGCGCAGCGCTTCAAGGTGGCGTTGGCCGACGACGTCGACACCGTGCCGATGACCATGCCCGACGAGCAGGACGACGGGCTCTCGGTGCTGACCCAGCGCGAGCGCGAGGTACTCGCCGCGGTCGCCGAGGGCCTGACCAACCGTGAGATCGGCGAGCGGCTGTTCATCAGCGAGCGAACGGTGGGCGTACACGTCGGACACATCTTCGACAAGCTGCAGGTACGCACAAGAGTGCAGGCCAGCCGGGTCTTCCTCACCGCGGCGTGACCTTTTCGTTATCTACGCGCGCGGAATACGTACTTCTACCGATCCCTGCGTAGCTCGCCGGTGGAAAGCTTCCCCTACGGGGGAGCACCGCCCGGCGGCCACCGCCGTCGGGCGGTGCTAGGGGGCCCTCCGAGTGATCAGCGCCTGGAGGAAACCGATGACTCAGTCGGTCTGGGGTCCGGTGCGGCAGGAGATGTACGACCTGCTGCAATCGCACCCCGACGACGTGCCCGCAGTGGTCGACCAGCTGACGAAGCTGCAAGACATTCTGGGCCGGGTGCCGCCCCTGCTGGCGGAGAATCCGCTGTGCGACTTCAACAAGCTGTACCTGAGGATCACCGAGAGCGTGCTGGAGCGCCTCTACGGCGGCAAGTTCCAGGACCCGGCGTTCCTCTCCCGGCTCGATGTCGAGTTCGCGGCGCGGTACTTCGACGCGCTGCGCGCCTGGGCCGGCCCCGACGCCAGCCCGCACTGCCCGCGCGTCTGGTCCGGGTTGTTCATCCGGGTCCCCGGCCCCGACTGCCGTCCGCTGCCCGCCGCGTGCGCGGGGGTGAACGCGCACATCAACTTCGATCTGCCGTTCGCGCTGGTGACCACGTTCGACCACCTGGGCTCCGACCCGATCGACGACAGCGACCAGCACCACGACTACCTGCAGATCAACGAGATCTTCGCGGAGGCGATCCCGGGCCTGCGTCGCGGCTACCTCGACAAATGGCAGCTGCTGATCGACACGATGAACGGCCGGCTCGACGACTGGTGGCAGGGCGAGGCGGTCGAATACACGCGCAACGTCGCCTGGCGCAACGCGCAGAAGCTGTGGGGCATGCGGCACGACATGTCGGCCACCGACAAGGAGCGTGCCCACCTCGACCGGGTCTCGGCCGACCTGGGGAAGCTGCTGCTCTCCCCGCTGGGCGAGTTCCTTCAATAGGCATTCCCGTGCGCCGCGGCCCGTCCCGGGGGAGACGGGCCGCGGCACCCACTACTTGATCGCGATCAGACGCGCGCTGGTGAGGTCGCCGTCCTTGGTACCGGCGATGCCGATCTCCGCGCCGGTCTTGATCGCGGACGTCTCGACGGTCTTCTTGTCCTGCACGACCCGCAGCTTGTCGCCGTACGCCCAGGTCAGCGTGAAGCCGTCGGTAGACTTTACGGTGATCTTGTCGGCCGCGACCGCGGTGACCGAGCCGCGCTGGACCACGACGGTCTTCGCGCCCTGCTTCTTGGTCTGGATGGTGACCTCGCCGTGCAGGGTGTTCCGGCGCAGGTACTTGCGCAGCGCCTTGCGCGGGGCGTCGCCGCTGCCGGCGTCGGCCGCCGCGGACGGGTTGTCGGCCAGGCCGGTCTCGAAGCCGACCTGCTGGAGCGCGATCGCCTCGTCCGCGATGTCGGAGGGGGTGGTGGTCGCGCTGCCGCCGCCGATGCCGCAGCCGGCGACGGCCAGCACGCCGGCGAGGCCGAGAGCCAAGAGGGTTCGTCTCATGGCGAAGATGCTTCCCGCCGTACGCGAAGCGTTCGTCAGGGCAATGTTCGGGATGCGTAAGGCAGTTCCACGGTGAACATCGCGCCGCCCTCGGGGGCGTGGCCGGCGGTGATCCGGCCGCCGAGCCGGGCCACCAGCCGCGCGGCCAGGGCCAGTCCGAGGCCGCTGCCGACCTTGCGGATGCCCCGGTAGCGGCGGTTGAGCGCGCCGCGCTGGAAGGCCACCTCGAGGTCCTCGTCGGTGAAGCCGGGACCGCCGTCGCGCACCTCGATCACCGCGGCATCCGGGCCGGCGTGCACGGCCAGCACCAGCGGCGCGCCCGCCGGGACGACGCGCAACGCGTTCTCGCAGAGCCCGTCGAGCACCTGCCGGATCCGGCCCGGGTCGGTCTCGACCATGAGCGGCGTCGCCGGCAGCTGCACCCGCAGCAGCGGCCCGTCGGGACCGCAGCGGGCCGCCCACGCGTCCCCGGCCGCGCGGACCAGTTCGGCGAGGTCGACCCCGACGACGTCGAGCGGCAGGTCGGCGGCTTCGAGGCGGGACAGCACCAGGAGGTCGGAGATCAGGCGGTCCAGGCGCTCGGCCTCGGCGAGCATGGTGGACCCGGCCTTGGCGGCGCCCTCGTCCACCACCACACCGTCGGCCAGCGCTTCGGCGTACCCCCTGATCGTGGCCAACGGCGTGCGGAGCTCATGCGAGACCGACAAGAGGAAGTCCCGCTCACGCCCCTCGGAGATCTGCAAAGCGGTAGCGAGCTGGTTGATGGCGTCGGCGAGGTCGACGGCCTCGGCCGATCCGCGCAGCGGGATGCGCACGGATCTGTCCCCGGCGGAGAGACGTGCGGCCGCGCCCGCGGCCAGCCGGATCGGGCGCGCGATGAACTGCGCCAGCAGCGCGCCCGCCAGGATGCCGCCCAGAAGACCGGCGAGGATCGCGATCCACGTGCTCCCGAGCACTCGGGCGGCGGTCCCGGTGGCGACCGGGCGGGTGAGGATCACGCCGCTGCGCTGGCCGCTCAGCGGCTGGCCGACGATGAACGACGGGCGGCCGTCCACCGGGGCGCGCGTGTTGACCTGCGATCCCGAGGCGACCTGCTGCACCACCCGCGGTGGCAGGCCGGAGCGGTCGACCACGCCGCGGCGGACCAGGTAGACCTCGACGTCCTCGCCGCGCAGGTCCATGACGATGCGCTCGCGCGCCGCCTGCTTCTCGGTGGTGAGCAGCTCGACCGCGATCTTGCTCTGCTCGACGAGCTCGGCGCGGATCTGCGTGTTCACCGAGCGGATCGCCACCGGCACCGCGACCAGAGTCGTCACGATCACGGCGACCACCGCGGTCGCGGCCGTGACCAGCACGACCCGGCCGGTCAGGGTGCGGAAGAAGTCACGCATCGGCGGTGTAGCCGACGCCGCGCACCGTACGGATCAACGATGCCGCGCCGCCCAGCTTGGCGCGCACCTGGGCGACGTGCACGTCGACCGTACGGGTGCCGGCGGCCGACGCGTAGCCCCAGACGCCGGCCAGCAGCTCCTCGCGGGTGAAGACCCGGCCCGGCCTTTTCAGCAGGTGGCCGAGCAGGTCGAACTCGGTCGGGGTCAGCGACAGCGGGACGCCGTCGACGGTCACCTGCCGGCGGGCGGGATCGAGGGTGACCGGCCCGAGCGTCTTCGCCTGTTCCCCGCCCTGCGGGCCGGCCGCGCGCCGCAGCAGCGCCTTCACCCGGGTGACCAGCTCCCGCGGGCTGAACGGCTTGGTGACGTAGTCGTCGCCGCCCATCTCGAGGCCCAGAATCCGGTCCACCTCGTCGTCACGGGCGGTGAGGAAGATGACGGGCGTCCAGTCACCGTCCGCACGCAAACGGCGTACGATCTCGGTCCCTTCCATGCCCGGAAGCGCGATGTCGAGGATGCAGGCCACCGGCCGCAGCCGCCGCGCGGCGGCCAGGCCCGCCGTGCCGTCGTGCTCGACGTGCACGCCGAAGCCGTCCCGGCTCAGATAGAGCCGCACCAGGTCGGCGATCGGGCGCTCGTCCTCGACGACGAGGATCAGACCCTTGGCGGGGGCGTCGGTCACCGCTCCATCATGCCCGGGGCGGTCGCCCGTCAGTGTTCGGGCAACGTAAGGGCGGCCTCGACATCGCGCCGGAGACTCTTTCGGCGGCGGGCCCCCGCCAGCCCGCCCAGGACGGCGGCGACGAGCCCGATCACCAGCGCCACGTAGCCACCGACCACGCCGTTGCCGGTGCCGGGCCCACCGTCGGCCGTGACCACCACGATCCCGCCCGTGACCATGCCGATCACCCCCGCCACCAGGGCGGCCGTCGCTGCACGGCGGTTGCCGCGGGCCAGGGCCAGGCCGCCCAGGACGGCGCCGGCCAGCGTCACCAGGACGGCGGAGGTTGCCACGATGCGATCGCCGGTCAGGGCGTGCGCATCGACGGTCGATGCGGCGATCAGGTGATGGACGGACATGAGAATCCCCTCTTCTCTCCGGAATCGGATGTCACCGATCCTGTCCGCCGGACCGCCGCCGGACGTCGTGCCGGCGCGGACACTTCGCCCTGCCGCGAGTGCCGTAGCAGGCGAGGAAGTACCGCGGGCGCGGTATGCGGACTGCGTCGCTCGCACGACTCGCCCGGCGGCGCCTCCCGGTTAGGGTGCACGCATGAGCAGGGCACGCATCAGCGTCGGCGACTGGCTCATCGCCACCGGGGTAGCGGCGATCCTGGTGGTCACCGGGTCGGCCGAACACCGGCCGCCCACCGGGGCCGGGTTGCTCGGCTACGTGTTGCTGGCGGCCGGCGGGCTGGCCCTGGCCGCGCGCCGCCGTGCCCCGGTCACCGTCCTGGTCGTCGCCGGGTTGTGCGCGCTGGGGTATCAGGCGGCCGGTTTCGACGTGTTCGCGGTCGCGTACCTGGTCGCGGTGTACGCGGCGATGCGGGCGGGGCGTCGTCTCGCCACCGTCGTGGCGAGCGTGGTCATGCTGGTCGCCCTCCCCCTCGCGGCCATGCTCTCGGGTCTGCCGGCGGCCGAGGCGTTCGCGCAGGCCAGGAGCGTCCTCGAGCTGGCCTGGCTGATCGCGGCCGGCGCGGCCGGCGAGGCGTTGCGCCAGGCCGAGCGCCGCGCGGACGAGGCCGAACGCACCCGCGAGGAGAGCGCGCTGCGCCGCGCCGACGAGGAGCGGCTGCACATCGCCCGGGAGTTGCACGACTCGCTCACCCATCAGATCTCGGTGATCAAAATTCAGGCCGAGGCCGCCGTGCACCTGGCCCGGAAGCGAGGCGAGGAAGTGCCGGAAGGGTTGCTGGCGATCCGCGACGCCGGCCGCGAGGCTTCCCGCGAGCTGCGCGCGACTCTCGAGGCGCTGCGCGACGACGAAAGGTCCGCGCCGTACGGGCTCGACCACGTCCCCGACCTGGTGGAACGGGCCCGCACGACCGGCCTCGACGCGACCCTGACGATCGAGGGTCGCCGCACCGACGTGCCGGCCGCGGTGGACCGGACCGCGTACCGGATCGTGCAGGAGTCGCTGACCAATATCACCAGGCACGCCGCGGCCGCCTCCGCCTCGGTCCGGATCGATTACCGTCCCGACGCGGTGGGGATCCGGGTCGATGACGACGGCCAGGCCACGCCCTCGTTCGAGGCGGTGCCCGGAGTCGGCCTGCTCGGCATGCGCGAGCGGGTCACGGCCCTGGGCGGGCGACTCCGTGCCGAACCGCGCAGTGAGGGCGGCTTCAGCGTCCACGCCGAGCTTCCCGTGGACCGTACGTCGTGATCCGTGTCCTGCTGGTCGACGACCAGCCGCTCATCCGCAGTGGATTCCGCGCGCTGCTCGACGTCGAGGACGACATCGAGGTGGTGGCCGAGGCGGCCAACGGCAGCGACGGCGTCGCGCTGGCCCGGCAACACCTGCCGGACATCGCGCTCCTCGACATCCAGATGCCGGTCGTCGACGGCATCGAGGCGACCCGGCGGATCGCGGCGGACCCGGCCCTGGCCGGCGTGCACGTCGTCATCCTGACCAACTACGGCCTCGACGAGTACGTCTTCAACGCGCTGCGGGCCGGCGCGGCCGGTTTCCTGGTCAAGGACATCGAGCCGGAGGACTTCCTGCACGCCATCCGCGTCGCCGCCCGCGGTGACGCGCTGCTCGCCCCGTCGATCACCCGCAAGCTGATCGACCGGTACGTCACCCAGCCCCCGCACGCGAGCCCCGGCGCCGCACTGAGCGCGCTGACCAATCGCGAACGCGAGGCCGTCGCGCTGGTCGCGCAGGGCCTGTCCAACGACGAGATCGCGGCCCGCATGACGATCAGCCCGACAACCGCGAAGACGCACGTCAACCGCGCCATGACCAAGCTGCACGCCCGCGACCGGGCGCAGCTCGTCGTCCTCGCCTACCAATCCGGCCTCATGACCTTGTGAATGTGGCCGGCGACGTGAATGTGGCCGGCGACGTGAATGTGGCCGGCGACGGGGTGCGGGCCGCCGGCCACATTCAGAGGTTGGAGAGCGCTCTCCAAACCTTCGTCAACTCTGCCGCCATGCGACGGCGGATGTCAATGGGAGCGGTGTATTTGCGTGGATTGAAGGGGGCGTACGGACCGGAACCGCGGACTTCTATTGACACGGTTGAAAAGCGGGCGTAACACTGCGCGGAATGACGGAGAGCGCTTTCCCCGAGCGCGAGCCTCTATCCCCGGGAGTTATCCGTGAACACGGCTTCCTCGCCGCCTCGCCACGTCCGGCGGCGCCTCATCCCCCTCCTTGTCACGGCGATCATCGTCGCCTACGTCGCGGTGGCGCAGCTCGGCGCGCATGCCGCGGACACCCTTCTCTCGCAGGGCAAGCCCACGACGGCCTCGTCCCAGGAAGGCGCGGACGTGGCGGCGGCGTACGCGACCGACGGCAACGCCGGCACGCGCTGGTCCAGTCAGTTCAGTGATCCGCAGTGGATCCGTGTCGACCTCGGCGCCACCGCGACGATCACCTCCGTGGTGCTGCAGTGGGAGAGCGCGTACGGCAAGGCGTACCAGATCCAGACCTCGCCGGACGGCAACGCCTGGACCAGCATCTACTCCACCACCACCGGCGCCGGAGGCACCGAGACGCTCACCGTCAATGGCAGCGGGCGGTACGTGCGGATGTACGGCACCCAGCGCCCCGGCGGGTACGGCTACTCGCTGTGGGAGTTCAAGGTCTACGGCTCGACCGGAACCACGCCGGCCGCGTGCGGGACCACCAACGCGGCGCAGGGCCGGACGACCACCGCGTCCTCGCAGGAAGGCGCGGACGTGGCGGCGGCGTACGCCACCGACGGGAACGCCGGCACGCGGTGGTCCAGCCAGTTCAGCGACCCGCAGTGGATCAGCGTGGACTTGGGCTCATCGCAGGCGATCTGCCAGGTCGTCCTGCAGTGGGAGGGCGCGTACGGCAAGGCGTACCAGATCCAGACCTCGCCCGACGGCAACGCCTGGACCTCGATCTACTCCACCACCACCGGCGCCGGAGGCACCGAGACGCTCACCGTCAGTGGCACCGGCCGGTACGTGCGGATGTACGGCACCCAGCGTCCCGGCGGCTACGGCTACTCGCTGTGGGAGTTCAAGATCTTCACCGGTGGCGGCGGCACGACCACACCGACCACGCCGCCCACGACCCCGCCCACGCAGGTGCCGGGCGACTTCACGACGGTCTGGCAGGACACCTTCGACGGGGCGGCCAACACCTCGCCCTCGGGCGCGAACTGGCTGCTGCGGACGGGAACGTCCTATCCGGGCGGAGCGGCGAACTGGGGCACCGGCGAGGTGGAAACGGCCTCGGCGAGCACGGCCAACGTCTCTCTCGATGGCGCCGGAAAGCTGAACATCAAGGCCATTCGCGACGGCGCGGGCAACTGGACGTCGGGGCGGATCGAGACGCAGCGGACCGACTTCGAGCCCCTCGCCGGGACGCTCACGAAATTCAGTGCCGTCCTCAAGCAACCCGATGTGGCGAACGGGCTCGGGTACTGGCCGGGGTTCCGGGCCACCGGCGCGGCGTATCGCGGGAACTACAACAACTGGCCGGGTGTCGGCGAGACCGACATCATGACGGACGTCAATGGTCGTAGTCAGTTGTCGCAGACGCTGCACTGCGGCACGGCGCCCGACGGCCCGTGCGCGGAGTACAACGGCCGGGCCTCCGGGCTGGCCAGCTGCACGGGCTGCCAGACCGGGTACCACGAGTACGCCCAGGTGATCGACCGGACCCGGACCGACGAGGAGATCCGGTTCTACCTGGACGGGCGGCAGACCTGGGTGGTCCGCGAGTCGCAGGTCGGGGTCACGGCCTGGAACGCGGCCGTCCACCACGGGTTCTTCCTGCGGTTCGACCTCGGGATCGGCGGGTCGCTGCCGAACGCGATCGCCGGCCGCACCACGCCGACGGCCGAGACGACCTCGGGCGGGGTGCTCAGCGTCGACTCCGTCAGCGTGTCGCGAGCGACCGGGACGACGCCGGCGGCGATGACCGATCCGGCCACTCCGGGCGGGCCGAGCGTGGTGAAGGTGACCGGCACGCAGGGCAACTGGCAGCTCCAGGTCGGCGGCGCGCCGTACCGGATCAAGGGGATCACCTACGGGCCGCCGCAAGCCGCCGCCGACGGCTACATGCGCGATCTGAAGAACATGGGCGTCAATACGATCCGGATCTGGGGAGTGGACGACGCCAATACGCCGGCGCTGCTCAACCGGGCGGCGCAGCAGGGCATCAAGGTGGTCGTCGGGCACTGGCTGAACCAGGGCGCCGACTACGTGAACGACACCGCCTACATGAACTCGGTGAAGTCCGAGATCGTGAACCGGGTCAACACGCTGAAGAACAACCCGGGCGTGCTGATGTGGGACGTCGGCAACGAGGTCATCCTCACCATGCAGGACCACGGTCTGTCCGCGGCCGAGGTCGAGGCGCGCCGGGTCGGGTACGCGAAATTCGTGAACCAGGTGGCGCAGGCGATCCACGCGGCCGACCCGAATCACCCGGTGACGTCGACCGACGCCTATACCGGCGCGTGGCCGTACTACAAGCAGTACGCGCCGGATCTGGACCTGCTGGCCGTGAACTCGTACGGCGCGATCGGCAACGTCTACAACGACTGGGTGGCCGGCGGATACACGAAGCCGTACATCGTCACCGAGGGCGGCCCGGCCGGCGAATGGGAGGTGCCCAACGACGTGAACGGGGTGCCGACCGAGCCCACCGATATCCAGAAGCGCGATGGGTACGCGAACAGCGTCGCCGCCATCAATGCGCACCCGGCCGTGGCGCTGGGCGTGACCGAGTTCCACTACGGACTGGAGAACGACTTCGGCGGGGTCTGGCTGAACACGTTCACCGGCGGGTGGCGGCGACTCGGCTACTACTCGCTCTCCCAGGCCTATTCGGGACAGGCAGCGGCGAATACGCCGCCGGTCATCTCCTCGATGTCGGTGTCGGGCCAGACCTCGGTGCCGGCCGGCGGGACGTTCACGGTCAACGTCGCGGCGAGCGATCCGCAGGGCGATCTGATCCGCTACAACCTGATGTACTCCGACAAATACATCAGCGGCGGAACCGGCCTGACGAACGTCTCGTTCGTCGACAACGGGAACGGCTCGTTCACGGCGAAGGCGCCGCAGCAGATGGGCGTGTGGAAGGTGTACGTGTACGCCTTCGACGGCCAGGGCAACGTCGGCATCGAGCAGAAGTCGATCCGGGTGGTGCCACCGACCGTGCCGGGGACCAACCTTTCGAAGGGTAAGACCACCACGGCGTCGACGTACCAGCCGACCGGGACCAACGGGCCGCAGTTGCCGCAGTACGCGACCGACGGCAACTACGGAACGCGCTGGGCGAGCGAGTGGGTCGACACCGCGTGGCTGCAGGTCGACCTCGGATCGACCCAGTCGTTCAATCACTTGCAGCTGGCCTGGGAGGCGGCGTACGCGACCGGCTACCAGGTGCAGACCTCCACCGACGGATCCAATTGGACGTCGATCTACTCGACGGCCGGCGGCGACGGCGGCTTCGACGACCTGAACATCTCCGGCTCGGGCCGGTATGTCCGGGTCAACGGGACAGGCCGGGCGACCGCGTACGGCTACTCATTGTGGGAGTTCGGCGTCTACCGCAGCTGATCTCTCCCCGGGGCGCCCCTCGTGGGGAAGGGGCGTCCCGGCACCTGCTCGGACCTTTCGGTGACTTCTGCCCGTCGCGTCCGGCGGCCTAGTCTGCCGGAGACAGCCAAACTGGGAGGTCAGTCATGGACAAGGTCGTCCATTTCGAGGTGCCGTTCGACGACGGCGAGCGGGCCACGACGTTCTATCGCGAGGCGTTCGGGTGGTCGCTCGACTCGATGCCGCAATACCAGTACACGATGGTCTCCACCACGGCGACCGACGAGCAGGGCCGCCCCGTCGAGCCCGGCGCCATCAACGGCGGCATGCTCCACCGCCAGGGGCCGATCACCGCGCCGGTCATCACGGTCGGCGTCGACGACCTCGACGACGCGCTCGCCCGGATCGAGAAGCTCGGCGGCAAGGTAGCAATCGGCCGGCAACCGGTCGGGACCATGGGATTCAGCGCGTACTTCCACGACACCGAGGGCAACCTGATCGGGCTCTGGCAGAACGCCTGAGTATTTTGTATCGATGCGCGTGATGGTCTGGAATGTGTGGTGGCGTTTCGGCGGCAACTGGCGGGAGCGCGAGGAGAGCATTTTCGCCACCCTCGAGGCGTACCGGCCGGATGTGCTCGGCCTCGTCGAGAGCTGGTCGGGCGAGGGAACCGATCAACCCCACCGATTGGCGGGCCCTGGCGGCATGTTTGCCGCTTGGGCGCCGTCGTCCGTTCCCCCGATCACGTACGCCGAGGAGCCCGGCATCGGATTCGGCGTGGGACTGCTGAGTCGCTGGCCGATCGTGGCCGTCGAATCGCACTCGCTCCCCAATCCGGAGAAGGGCGGCCCCGTTCCGGTCGCGCTGCTCGCCACCCTCGACCATCCGCGCGGGCCGCTGCACGTGATCGTGTCCGGCAGCGAACCGGACGAGCGGCACGAGCAGGACCGTTTGGCGCAATGCCGCGAACTGGCCGCGATAGCGACCGACAAGCGGCTCGACGGTGCTCTGCCCGTACTCTTGCTCGCCGACCTGAACGCGACCACCGACCAGCCTCCGCTTGCCCCCTTGCTGGAGTCGATGGTCGATCTGTGGTCGGCGGCCGGCGCCGATCCCGGCGCCGTGACGTTCGATTCGGCCGTGCCCTACGCGCCGAGCGACGCGCCGCATCTGCTGGACCGGCGGATCGATCATGTGCTGGCGCGGCCCGGACGGCCCGGACAACAGGTGCCGGTGCATGGGGCGTTCGTGGCCGGTGACCGTCCGTTCGAAGGGGTCTATCCGTCGGATCACTACGCGGTGGGCGTCGACCTCGAGCCGTGACGGGATTCGCAGCCGGAGAGTTCACATGCGGCGGGCAACCGTGCCGATAGTGACCGGCAACGGAATCGCTACCCAGCAAAGGGGGACAGGAGATGGCCATCAGTGGAGTGGGCTCCAACGCCCGCACGGAGCTCCTTCGATACCAGCGGCGGCTCGACGCGGACACCGCCGCCCGGGACACCGCGGCCCGCGCCGTCGACCAGGACAATGACGCGATCGCCCGGGCACAGAAGGCGGCCCGGCGGGAGCTGCAGTCCCGCGGCAACAAGGGCGGCCTGGTCGACGTGACCGTTTGACGAGTTGCCCGCCGCCTTTGCCCTGCGTGGGCGCTTGCCCCTGGAGTGGGCGCTTGCCCACTTGAAGTGGGCAGGCGCCCACTCTCCGGCCCCGAGTGGGGGGGGGGCCCCCTAAATGGGGGGCGCCCCCCCCGCGGGGGGGGGGGGCGGGGAGTTGGGGGCCCGGTGGCCCCCGCCGCCGGCCCCCCCCCCCCGCCCGCAC
>NZ_JBITDW010000006.1:0-114488 GCF_044454685.1 Actinoplanes sp. NPDC051513 | reverse complement strand
AGCCGGGGCCCCCCCCCCGGGGGGGGGCCCCCCCCCCCCGGGGGCGGGGCCCCCCCCCCCCCCCCCCCCGGGGGGGGGGGGGCCCCCGGGGGGGGGGCCCCCCCCCCCCACTTCGGGGCGGCGGCGCTGTCAGTGGAAGACCTTGAGCCCCACGACGCCGGCCACGACGAGCAGCAGGCAGAGCAGGCGCGGAAGGGTGGCGGACTCACCCAGCGCGAGCATGCCGAACACGGCGGTACCGACCGCGCCGATGCCCACCCACACTGCGTAACCGGTGCCGATTGGAATCGTGCGCAGAGCGTAGGCGAGCCCGCCCATACTGAGCGCGAGCGTCACGAGGAAGGTCACGCTGGGGACGGGGCGGGAGAAGCCGGCGCTGCGATCGAGCGCGATCACCCAGGCGGTTTCCATGAGACCGGACAGCACAAGCACGACCCACGCCATGACGAGTCACCTCTTCGGCGGCCGTCTTGTCAGAGCCGGGTACGACGCGCACTCGTCCGGGATGTCCGCTGCTGCGGCATCGGTACCGACGCTAGCAACGCCCACCGCCCGGGCCACGCGGTTGTGCCCATTGCCACCACACCGCCCCCGTGACGCGGCGGCCTGACCAGGGCTGGAAAGAATTGCGGGGAGAGCGCTCCATCGAACACCATTATTGTTACGGGAGTGTTGCCATCCATCAATATCGAATCGTTGACAGAGATGGCCGGAAAAGTCAGACTCTCCCGCGTGAAAATGATTGCCCGAGTCCTGCTCGCCGGCCTGCTGGCGCTCGGACTCGCGGGCTGCAAAGACTCCGCCTCCGAACCGGACGCCTCCCCCGCCGTGACCATGGCGACCCAGTTCGGCGGCACCGACCTCGCCTGGATCGAGATCAACATCGCGATGGACGAGGAACTGCTTCCGCTGCTCGAGCTGGTGCCCGAGCGCAGCGGCAGCTCCGACGTGCAGGCCCTGTCGGCCCAGGTGCAGGCGTTCACGAGCGCCGAGCTCAGCGAGCTGCGCGCCCTGCACGACCAGGCCGGCCTCCCCGCGGTGAACCCGCACAAGGGCATGCCGATGCCCGGCATGGTCACGCCGCAGGAGGTCACCGAGGCGTCGGCGCTGACCGGCAAGAGCTTCGACAAGGCGATTCTCAAGGCGGTGCAGGCGCACCTCGAGCAGAGCCAGAACCTGGCCGGCAGCGAGGACAAATCGGGGGTGGAGCCGCAGACGCGCTCGCTGGCCCTCCAGGTACTGCGCACGCGCGAGGTGGCATTGACCACCATCAAAGAGCTTTCCTGATTCCGTACGCGGAAAGGGCGCCGTTCGCGTTGAACGGCGCCCTTTCCTTTTGTCCTTACGGGAGTTCGTAGTTCTCGTTGAGGGCGGCGCCGCGGTCCGGCTTGTAGAGGTCGAATCCGCGCGGGTCGCACTGGAGTCCACCGTTGATGCAGTGGGTGGTCAGGGCGGCGAGCGTGGGGACGTCCCAGGCGTTGAAGACGTCGTAGTGGAAACTGAATCCGCGGCCGCTGGAGAAGTGGACGTTGGCCATGTTCCCGCTGACCGGCCACGCCATCTTGAACTCGATCATCGGAACGGCCACCGGGTGGCTCATCGGGCAGACCCCGAGAACCGGGTAGGCCATGTGGGACTTGTGGTCAGGCGTGTCGAGGTGCAGGCCGTCCCAGCAGCTCGGGGCCTGCATGCGCGCGTTCAGCTGGGTGCCGGCCGCGCAGTTCGCCGGGATGTCCCAGTTGTTCGAGAGGTCGCCGCACTCGAAGCCCTCGACGGCGCCCGGGGAGTTGCGGAAGTCGTCGATGGTGGCGGTGGGGCTGCCGACGACGTAGCGCAGACCGGGCGGGAACGGGCGGACGCTGCGGTAGTCGATCACGCCGCTCTTGTAGTAGATGACCTGGCGGCCGATCGGCTGCACGGCCGTGGTGCCGTTGAGAAGGGTCGGCATCCAGTACCCGGTCCGGTCACCGGGAGTGATGCAGGAGGTGCCGCCCGATTGCAGGCTGTTGAGGGTGGTGCCGGCGTAGGTCGTCGTGTTGCCCATGAACGTGTGTGAGTGCGAGGCGCCCGGCATGTTCGGGAACACGATCGGGTCGTCGTTCAGGTTGGAGCGGCTCACCGAACAGTTGGCCTGGAACTCGTGGTGCGTGGTCGGCGGGTTCGTGTTCGGCGGGACGGCCGTCGACGGGATCACCCCGGTGACCGGTGGGTTGGCCATGACGTAGCCGGGACCGTCGCTCGCGGGCGGGTTGACCAGGCTGCCGTAGACCTTGAACTCGTACAGGGAGTAGCCGTAGCCGGTGCCACGCTGGGTTCCATACATGCGGACGTACCGGCCGGAGCCACTCACGGTGAGCGTCTCGGCGCCTCCGGCGCCATTGCTCTTGGAAGAGATGGTGGTCCAGGCGCTGCCGTCGTTCGAGGTCTGAATCTGGTACGCCTTGGCGTAGGCGGCCTCCCATTGCAGCTGGACGGATGTGATCGTGGCGGCGCCGCCGAGATCGACGCGCAGCCACTGCGGGTCGCTCCAGGCGCTGCCCCAGCGGGTGGACGAGTTGCCGTCGACGGCGGCGGCCGCGGGGGCGCCGCCGTTCTCGGTGGATGAGGCGAGCGCAGGTCTGCCCTGCGAGAGGAGGGTGTCGGCGGCGTGGGCGGCCTGGACGCCGGCGATCGCCAGGGTGCCGGCGAGGGCGGCCACGGCGGTCGAGGCGAGGACGACGCGCGATTTGCTGGTGGAGCTGCTCTTTGGCCGGGCGGCGAGCCCGGCCGTCGCTGGATTCTTCACTCAGATCTCCACAGTTCTCCGCGGGGATGGGGGTTATGCACCCGCCCAGTGCGGGGAACATTGGGCGGCGTGTTTGGAGAGCGCTTTCCGAGTGTTACGCCTGGATGTCACGCCCGTCAATGCCGTGGGGCCGTTGAGCGGTTCCGGAACTGGCGGGCGGGCGCTTTCGCGGATGATCGCCGCGTTCGAAGAGGGCCCGCCGCTTTCGGTGTTGATGAGGTCGCGTTCGAACCGAACAGCAGCTCATCAAGACCTCAGTCCGGCGCCGCGGGCGGGGCCGGCGCGGGCGGAGGCGCGCCACAAACATGGGGAATTGCCGTTAGGGGCGCGCGAGAACTTATCAAGATCTCGACTCGGCTCTGCGGGGCGATGGGCGCGCTGCGGCCTTGGGTGGCAGGCGGTCGCGTGGAGTGGTGGGGCGGGCGCTGCCGGGCGGGGCGGCGTGGGCGCGTACGCGTCGCGAAGACGGTGATCGGCAGCGGGCGTGACGTGGTCGGAGAGCGCTTTCCCTCTGTGCTATAAAGGCGGGCATGGAACGCGGACGCGCCCCCGTTGGCGAACGGCTGCCGACGCTCGAGGATGTGGCGCGGGTGGCGGGAGTGTCGCGCGCGACCGTTTCGCGGGTCATCAATGGGATTCGCAATGTCGACCCGCAGCTGCACGAAGTCGTGTGGGAGGCGGTGGGGCAGACGGGATACGTGCCCAACCGGCTGGCCCGCTCGCTCGTGACGCGGCGGACGGGGACGGTGGCGCTCGTCGTCTCCGACTCCGAGTCGCACGATGACGACCCGTTCATGGGGCGGTTCTTCGCTGATCCCTACTTCGGGCGCGTCGTCGGCGGGCTGATGAGCGTGCTCCGGCGTACGGGTGTGCAGCTCGCGTTGCAGATCGTGGGAACCGAGGAGGGGCGCCGGCGGCTCGTCGGGGACCTGCGGAACGGGCAGGCCGACGGGGCGATCGTGCTGTCGCTGCCGGCCGTCGATCCGTTGCCGCGGATGCTCACCGAGGGTGGTGTTCCGTCGGTGATGATCGGGCGGCCCGGCGAGGCGGTGCCGATCAACTATGTGGACCTGGCGAACGAGACGGGGGCGACGCTCGCGGCGGAGCATCTGCTCGGGCGGGGGTGCCAGCGGATCGGGATGATCTCGGGACCGGCCGACGTGCCGGCCAGCCATGATCGGATCTCGGGGTTCCGGCGGACCATGGCCAAGCACGGGCACGGATGGGTGCCGATCGTGGCGGGGAACTTCACGCAGGAGAGCGGCGAGGCGGCGATGCGGTCGCTGCTGGCGTCCCATCCCGAGCTCGACGGCATGTTCGTGGCGAACGACCTGATGGCGGTGGGTGCGCTGATGGCCCTGCGTGAGGCGGGGCGGCGCGTGCCGGACGACATCGCGATCGTGGGATTCGACGACAGCAGCGCGGCGATAGCGGCTGCGCCGGCGCTGACCACGGTGCGGCATCCGCTGGAAGACATGGCGGCCGAGGCGGCGCGGTTGCTGCTGGCGCGGATCGAGGATCCGGGGATGCGGGTCTCGTCGGTGATCTACGAGCCCACCTTGGTGCGGCGGGACTCTGCCTGACAGAAGGCCGGACAGCTCGGGCGGGGCGTCGATCACGGGGGACGCCCCGCCCGTTTGTCACGGTGCGTGCGTCAGGGGCTCGCGGCCAGGAACAGGAAGACGGCCAGCAGGGAGAGGTGCACGCCGCCCTGCAGGACGTTGGCGCGGCCGGGAACGATCGTCAGCGTTCCGACGGCGGCGGTCAGCGCGAGCAGCACCATCTGGGTGCCGCCGAGGCCGAGCAGCAGCGGGCCGGGCAGCCAGATCATCGCGATGGCGATCGCGGGGATGGTCAGGCCGATGCTGGCCATCGCCGAGCCGACCGCGAGATTGAGGCTGGTCTGCACGCGGTCGCGGACGGCCGCTCGCACGGCGGCGATCGTCTCGGGGAGCAGCACCAGCAGGGCGATCGCGACGCCGACCACGGCCTGCGGCATGCCGAGGTCGCCGACGACCTTCTCGATCGCGGGCGAGACGCCCTTCGCCAGGCCGACCACGCCGATCAGGGCCACGAGCAGCAGGCCGAGGCTGGTCAGCGCGGCCTTGCCGGTCGGCGGATCGAGGTGCTCCTCGGTGTCGATGACCTCGCCGGCCGTGGTGATCGGCAGGAAGTAGTCGCGGTGCCGGCGGGTCTGGACGGTGACGAACAGCGCGTAGAGGGCCAGCGACGTGACGGCGGCGAAGCCGAGCTGGGCCGGCGAGAACTGGGGGCCGGGGCGGCTGGTGGTGAAGCTCGGGAGCACCAGGCTGAGCGTGGCGATCATGATGACCGTGGCGAAGGCGCCGCCGGTGCCCTCGGAGTTGAAGACCGCGACGTGCCGCCGGGCGGCGCCGACCAGCAGGGACAGGCCGAGCAGGCCGTTGCAGGTGATCATCACGGCGGCGAAGACGGTGTCGCGTGCCAGGGACTGGGTCTTCTCGCCGCCGCTGATCATGAGGGTGACGATGAGCGCGACCTCGATGATGGTGACGGCCACCGCGAGGACCAGGGATCCGAACGGCTCGCCGACCTTGTGGGCGACGACCTCGGCGTGGTGGACGGCGGCGAGCACGGCGCCGCCGAGAAGCAGGGCGACGATCACGACCAGGGGCGGTGGCAGGTCGCGGCCCCAGGTCAGGATCAGGGCGGCGACGGCGACGACGGGGACGGAATTGGTCCAGCGAATCTTGGCCAACATCCGACAACTCTGCCAGATTGGAACGCATGGCCTATGCGAATCCAGCGGGCGAGTTCGTCCGGGACCAGCGGTACATCACGACGCGGATCACCGAGGACGGGCGGGACGGCTATCCAGTCGAGCCGGGGCGATATCGGCTCGTCGTGAGCCGGGCATGCCCGTGGGCGAACCGGGCGATCATCGTACGGCGGTTGCTCGGGCTCGAGGACGTGCTGTCGATGGGCATCGCCGGGCCGACCCACGACAAGCGGAGCTGGACCTTCGACCTCGACCCGGGCGGGCGCGACCCGGTGCTGGGGATCGAGCGGCTCCAGGAGGCGTTCTTCAAGCGCTTCCCCGACTACGACAAGGGCATCACGGTGCCGGCGATCGTCGACATCCGGACCGGGCAGGTGGTGACCAACGACTTCGCGCAGATCACGATCGACCTCTCGCTGGAGTGGGCCAAGCATCACCGGCCGGGAGCGCCGGCGCTGTATCCGGTCGCGCTGCGCGACGAGATCGACAAGGTCAACCGGTTTGTGTTCGCCGATGTCAACAACGGGGTCTACCGCGCCGGTTTCGCGGGGTCGCAGGAGGCTTACGAGCAGGCGTACCAGCGGCTCTTCGACCGCCTCGACAAGTTGTCGGCGCATCTGGCCGAGCACCGCTATCTGGTCGGAGACACGATCACCGAGGCCGATGTACGTCTGTTCACGACGCTCGCGAGGTTCGATGCCGTTTACCACGGCCACTTCAAGTGCAACCGGACCAAACTGAGCGAGATGCCGGTGCTGTGGGCGTATGCGAGGGATTTGTTTCAAACGCCGGGGTTCGGCGACACGATCGACTTCGTGGACATCAAACGGCATTACTACGTGGTGCATCGCGAAATCAACCCGACCGGCATCGTGCCGGCCGGGCCTGACCTGCGGAACTGGCTCGAGCCGCACGGGCGAGAGGCGCTCGGTGGGCGGCCGTTCGGGGACGGCACTCCGCCGGGGCCGCCCCGCGAGCCGGTGCCGGCGGGCCACGGGGCTATCTGAGGTCGCGGTTCTCGAGGATGCGCCGGGGGAAGCCGACGCGGGCGACCTGGAGCATGGCGCGGCTCAGGCGGTCGGTGGTGGTGACGTAGCCCGGCGCCAGCCTGTCCAGCACGGGGAGAAGCGGCGCGGTGGCCGTGTAGATCGCGTTGTAGAGGCGCGTCTTGGACCGTACGCCGTGGGTGGGTTGAATGATGCCCGGACGCACCGCGTAACCGTTGGGCAGAAGATCGATGATCTCCTGCTCGGTCCGGGCCTTGACCCGGGCCCACATCTGGCGGCTGCTCGGGCTGGTCCCGGCGCCGGAGACGTAGACGAAGCAGGCGTCGTGGTCGACCGCGCGGGCGGCGGCCATCGGGTACGTGTACGAAATTTCGGTATAAGCCGCCTCGTCCATGCCGACCGAGCTCACGCCCAGGCAGTAGAAGCAGGCGTCGTACGCCTTCAGGTCGTCGATCTGGGCGAAGTCGTCCACCCGGCGCTCGTGGAGTTTGGGGTGGCGCACGTCGGTGGGGGTGCGGACCACGGCGAGCACCTCCTCGACGTCGGACGCCAGCAGGCTCTCCCGCAGCACGCCCTGGCCGACCATCCCGGTCGCGCCGAAGATGACCACCTTCATCCCGTCCTCCTCGTCTTTTCCTGCGTGATCATCATCGGCTACCACGTCCGAAAATGTCGTACGGCGCGTCTAGGGTTTGCCCGTGGTTGTTGAGCGATGGTCCCTTTCGCAGGTCGAAGCGCTGGCCCCCGATCCCGCGTCGGTGAAGGCCGCGCGCAGCCTCTCCGGCGAGGGCTCGTGGTCGGCGAGCGGGCGGCTCGACGACATCCTGTGGGGACTGTGCCGCAGCTACCAGGTCTGTGTCGACCTCGCCGGGCCCGCGTTCCGGTGTTCCTGCCCGAGCCGCAAGATCCCCTGCAAGCACACGCTGGGGTTGTTGATGCGGTGGGCTTCGTCCGATGTGTCCTCCGCGCCCGCGCCGGCCTTCGCCCACGAGTGGCAGGCCGCCCGGGCCGCCGCGGCGGCCCGGCCCAAGGCCGCTTCCACCCCCGACCCTGAGGCCGCCGCCCGCCGGGCGGAGCAGCGGGCCGCGCGGGTCGCCGGCGGCATGGCCGAGCTGAGCCGGTGGCTCGACGACCAGGTCCGGCAGGGTCTGGCGGGGGCGCAGCGCACCGGGCCGCAGCCGTTCGACGCGATGGCCGCGCGGCTGATCGACGCGCAGGCGCCGGCCGCGGCCGGCGCGGTGCGGCGGCTCGGCACGATCGCTGGAATCGGGCCGCATTGGGCCGACCGCCTGCTCGGCGAGCTGGCGCTGCTGCAGCTGCTGATCGACGGCTACGAGCGCCTGCCCGACCTGCCGCCCGGCCTGGCGGCAACCGTGCGCTCGCGCATCGGCTTCCCGGTCGCCACCGACGATGTTCTGGCCGGCCCGCGGGTCACCGACCGCTGGCAGGTGCTGGGCCAGGTCGAGGTCGACGACGGCGCGCTGACCACCCGGCGCACGTGGCTGCGCGGCGTGGCGACCGGGCGGTTCGCCCTGGTCCTGGCGTTCGCGGCGCCCGGCCAGCCGATGGTGGCCGACCTCGTGCCCGGCACCGAGTTCCGCGGCGACCTGACCTTCTATCCCGGCGCCGCGCCGCTGCGCGCCCTGGTCGCCGAGCGGGCCAGCGCGGCCGAGCCGTTCCCCGCGCCCGACGGCGCGATCCCGCTCGCCGAGGCCCTCGGCGGCTGGGCCACGACGGTGGCGGCCGAGCCCTGGCGGTACGACGCTCCCGTGCTGCTCGCCGGGGTGACGCCGAGCGACGACGGCTGGCTGGTCGACGAGTCCGGCGCGGCCCTGCCGCTGGCATCCGGGCACCGCGAGCCGTGGTGGCTGCTCGCCGCGGCCGGCGCGAGCCCCGCGACCGTGGCCGCCGAGTGGTCGCCGTCCGGCCTGCGCCCGCTGGCCGCCTGGGTCGACGGCCTCTACGTGCGGGCCGGCCTGCCCCTTCCCGACGCCGGCGCGACACGCCACCCCGAGCTTCCGCCCGACCTGCTCGCCGCCGCGCTGGTCGGCACCAACCGGCGTCCCTGGCCGACCGCGTCGCTGCTGGAAGACGCGGCGGTCGCGCTCGCGCGCCACCGGGCCGGCGTGACCCCGGGCGCCGGGCACGCGCCGGTGCCGGCCGCGCCGGCCGAGCCCACTCCCCCGCTGCCCGCGGCCGCCGGCGCCCGGCTGGTCCGCATCCTCGGCGACGGCGTGCCCGGCGGCGCCCAGATCGCGAACGAGTTGTTGTCGCAGTGGCTCGAGGCCGCCGCGGCCAAGGGCGGCCACGCGCCACCGGTCGCGCTGCCCGCGCTGCTCGACGCCGGCCGCCGCAACTCGCTGATCCGCCCGGCGATGGCCCGGGTGGCCGGCCGGCGTGGCGCCTGGCTGGCCGGTATGCGCGGCGACTGGCGCTGGCTGCGCGACGAAACCGTCTCCTCGCTGGACTGGGAAACCGGCACGATCGGGGAACGGCTGGGCTACCTGATCGAGGTGCGCCGGGCCGATCCGGCGCGCGGCCTCTCGTTGCTCGAAGCCTCGTGGCCGCAGGAATCCTCCGACGACCGCGCCCGGTTCGTCGCGGCTCTCGGCACCGGCCTCAGCCTCGACGACGACGCGTTTCTCGAGCAGACGCTCGACGACCGGCGCAAGGAGGTGCGCGAGGCCGCCCTCGATCTGCTGCGCGGCCTGCCCGGCTCGTCCCTCGGCAAGCGGATGGCTTCCCGGGCCGCGGCGGCAGTGCGGCTCGACCCTCGCGGCCGGCTCGTCGTCACCCCGCCGGAAGATCTCGACGCCGGCCTGCGCCGCGACGGCGTGGCCGCAACGCCGGCGCGCGGGCTCGGCGTGAGCGCCTGGCTGCTGGAAGAGGTCCTGGCCGGCGCGCCGCTCGACACCTGGTCCGACCCGGTCACGATGCTGCGACTGGCCCGCGGCAACGACTGGGAATCGGCGCTGCTGCAGGGCTGGGCCAAGGCCGCGGTCGCGCAGAACGACGCGGGCTGGGCCACCGTGCTGCTGCAGGAGGCGGCCGGTTCGCTGCGCGAGTCGGTCCGATGGGACCTGCACCTCGTGCTCCCCGCCGACGAGCTCGGCCGCCTCGCCGCCGAGGCGCTGCGCCAGGAAGACCCGATGGCGCACCGGCTGCTCTCCATCCACCCCGGCCGGTGGCCCGAGGAGCTCTCGATCACCGTGCTCGAGACCATCGCCCACCGGGCCCGCACCGACCGGCACAGCTGGCAGCTCGGCGAGCTGTGCCGGTCCGCCGCGCTGGCCATGCCCCCGGCGTACGCCGATCTGGTCGGCCGCCTCGCCGTCCAGCTCGACCAGGAGCCGGCCGACCAGTCGCGGGTGCGGCCGGTCGCCGAGCTCGCCCGCACGCTCACCTTCCGCCACGAGATGTTTCAGGAGTTCGAGTGACCGCTCTGCGCCCGCACGCCGAGGACCAGTACTCCGAGGAGCTGGCCCAGCTCGCCCTCGACGACGACCGGCCCCGCCCGCCCGGCTGGCGGCTCTCCCCGCAGGCCGTGGTGACCTACCTGCTCGGCGACGGCGCCAAGATCACACCGAAGTACGTGGGGCCGCGCCGGCTCGTCGAGGTCGCGGTGGCCACGCTCGCCACCGACCGGGCGCTGCTGTTGCTCGGCGTGCCGGGAACGGCCAAGACGTGGGTGTCGGAACATCTCGCGGCGGCGATCTCGGGCGACTCGAAGCTGCTCGTCCAGGGGACGGCGGGCACGGCGGAAGAGGCGATCCGGTACGGGTGGAACTACGCCCGCCTGCTCTCCGAGGGGCCGACCGACGCGGCGCTGGTGCCCAGCCCGATCATGCGGGCCATGCGCACGGGCGCGATCGCGCGGCTCGAGGAGCTCACCCGGGTGCCGTCCGACGTGCAGGACGCGCTGATCACGATCCTGTCGGAGAAGACGCTGCCGGTGCCCGAGCTGAACACCGAGGTGCAGGCGCAGCGCGGGTTCAATCTGATCGCCACGGCCAACGACCGCGACCGCGGGGTGAACGAGCTGTCCAGCGCCCTGCGGCGGCGGTTCAACACGGTGGTGCTGCCGATGCCCGCCTCCGCCGATGAAGAGGTCGAGATCGTGGCGCGCCGGGTGGCTCAGCTCGGGACGTCGCTCGACCTGCCCGCGGTGCCGACGGCGCTGGAAGAGATCCGCCGGGTCGTGACGGTCTTCCGCGAGCTGCGCACCGGGCTCACGGAAGATGGGCGCACCAAGCTGAAGTCGCCCACCGGCACGCTGTCCACGGCCGAGGCGATCTCGGTCATCACCAACGGGATGGCGCTGGCCGCGCACTTCGGCGACGGGACGCTGCACGCCGGCGACGTGGCGGCGGGGATCCTCGGCGCCGTGGTGAAGGACCCGGTGTCGGACGGCGTCGTCTGGCGGGAGTACCTCGAGACCGTCGTGCGGGAGCGGCCCGATTGGATCGACTTCTATCGGGCCGCCCGCGATGCCTGAACAGATCTACGGGATTCGCCACCACGGGCCGGGATCGGCCCGGGCGGTGGTCTCGTCGCTGTCTGTCCAGCGACCGTCCATCCTCCTGATCGAAGGCCCGCCCGAAGCCGACGACCTCGTGCGGTGGGTTGCCTCGTCTTCGTTGGAGCCGCCGGTCGCGCTCCTGGGTTACGCGGCGGACGATCCGCGGCAGGCTGCCTTCTGGCCGTTCGCGGTCTTTTCGCCGGAGTGGCAGGCTCTCAACTGGGCGGTGTCCGCGGGCGTTCCCGTGCGGTTCTTCGATCTGCCGTTCGGTTACCGATTCTCCGGGGGCGATTCGTCCGATCTGCCGCACCGCCCGGTCGATCCGATCGGCGAGCTGGCCGCCGCGGCCGGGTACGACGACCCCGAGCGCTGGTGGGAAGACGTGGTCGAGCACCGCGGGATGCCGGCCTTCGAGGCAATCGCCGAGGCCATGGCGGCGATCCGGGAAGACTCGCCGGACGATCCTTCCGACCTCGTGCGGGAGGCCTACATGCGTACGGTGCTGCGCGAGGTCCGCAAGACGCACGACGAGATCGCGGTGGTCTGCGGCGCGTGGCACGTGCCCGCGCTGACCCGCAAGGTCGCGCTCAAGGACGACGCCGCGCTGCTCAAGGGGCGCAAGAAGGCCAAGGTCGCGTTCACCTGGGTGCCGTGGACCTACGGGCGGCTGGCGTCCTGGTCCGGGTACGGCGCGGGGGTGCGCTCCCCCGGCTGGTACCACCACCTGTTCACCTCGGCCGACGAGGTCGTGCCGCGCTGGCTCGTCGACGCGGCCGGCGTGCTGCGCGCCGAGGGTGTGCCCACATCGTCGGCGCACATCATCGAGGCCACCCGGCTCGCCGAGGCCCTCGCCACGATGCGCGGCCGGCCGCTCGCCGGGCTGGCCGAGGTGACCGAGGCCGCCGAAGCGGTCATGTGCGACGCCGAACCGCTGCGTGTCGAGCTGATCAACAAGCGCCTCGTGGTCGGCGAGCGCCTGGGCGGCGTGCCCGAGGAGATGCCGGCCCTGCCGCTCGCGAAGGATCTCGCGGCGCAGCAGCGCAACGTGCGGCTCAAGCCCGAGGCGCTGGAGCGGGCGCTCGACCTCGACCTGCGCAAGGAGACCGACCTCAAGCGCAGCCGCCTGCTGCACCGGCTGCGCTTGCTCGACCTGCCGTGGGGCGAGCCGATGGCCGGCAGCCGGGGCATCGGCACGTTCCGCGAGGAGTGGAAGCTGCGATGGCAGCCCGAGTTCGCGGTCCAGCTGGTCGAGGGCAGCATGTACGGCACCACCGTGGTGTCGGCCGCGACGGCGAAGATCACCAAAGCGGCGGACGACGCGCAGACGCTCGCGGAGGTGACCGCTCTGGTCGAGACCTGCCTGCTGGCCGACCTCGCGGAGGCGTACCCGCCGGTGCTCGCGGCGCTCGACGTGCGCGCGGCGCTGGACGCCGACGTCGGTCACCTCATGTCGGCGATCCCGGCGCTGGCCCGCACGCTGCGCTACGGCGACGTGCGCAAGACCGACGTCGAGGGGCTCGCCACGGTGACCGCGAGCTTGCTCATGCGGGTCTGCGCGGGCCTGCCGTCGGCGGTCGGCTCGGTCTCCGACGAGGCAGCCAAGCTGCTGCGCGACCGCATCGACGGGGTGCACTCCGCGGTCGGGCTGCTCGCCGACGACGACCTGCGCGGGCGCTGGCTGACGACGCTCGCCTCGCTGGCGGGCCGCGGCGATCTGCACGGGCTGCTGGCGGGGCGGCTCACCCGGCTGCTGCTCGACGCGGGACGGCTGGACGCGGCCGAGGCGCGACGGCGGTTGCGGCTGCCGCTCACCGTGGGGACGCCGCCGGCGCACGGCGCCGCCTGGGTGGAGGGCTTCCTCTCCGGGGGCGGGCTGCTGCTGGTGCACGACGACGCGCTGCTCGACCTGCTCGACGGGTGGCTGGCCGACATCCCGGCCGCCGCCTTCGACGACGTGCTGCCGCTGCTGCGGCGGACGTTCGGGGCGTTCGAGGCCGGCGAGCGGCGGGCGATCGGCGAGAAGATCGCGGGTGGTCGCGCCGGCGGGAACGCGTCGGGGCTCGGCTTCGACGAATCCCGCGCCGACCTGGTGCTGCCGACGCTGAGTGCGCTGCTGGGGAGGAAACTATGACCGAGGTTTCGCCGGAGAGGGCGCGGCGCTGGCGGATGGTGCTCGGCGGGCCCGCCGAGGAGGCGCTCGGCAAGGCCGAGGGCCGCGACGGGCAGATGGACGCCGCGATGGCGGCCCTCTACGACTCCGGCGGGCCGGGCGACGGCGAGGCGGGCAACAAGCGGTCGGCCGGGCTCGGCGGATCGGCGCCCAAGGTGGCCCGCTGGCTCGGCGACATCCGGGAGTACTTCCCGAGCACCGTCGTGCAGGTCATGCAGTCCGACGCGATCGAGCGGCTCGACCTGACCCGGCTGCTGCTCGAGCCCGAGATGCTGGCCGCCGTCGAGCCCGACGTGCACCTGGTGGGGACGCTGCTCTCGCTCAACCGGGTCATGCCGGCCAAGACCAAGGACGCCGCCCGCGCGGTGGTGCGGATCGTCGTCGATCAGCTGGAGAAGCGGATCTCGCAGAAGACGCGGGCGGCGGTCAGCGGCGCGCTCAACCGGGCCTCGCGCATCAACCGCCCCCGCCACGCCGACATCGACTGGGATCGGACGATCCGGGCGAACCTCAAGCACTACCAGGCCTCATTGGGGACAGTCATCCCCGAGCGGCTGGTCGGCTACGGGAGGCGGACCACCGCCGTGCAGCGCGATGTCGTGCTCTGCGTCGATCAGTCCGGGTCGATGGCCTCCTCGGTGGTGTTCTCCGGCGTGTTCGCGGCGGTGCTCGCCTCGATGCGGTCGCTGCGCACGTCGCTGGTCGTCTTCGACACCGCCGTGGTCGACCTCACCGAGCAGCTCAGCGACCCGGTCGAGGTCCTGTTCGGCACCCAGCTCGGCGGCGGCACCGACATCAACCGGGCCATCGCCTACAGCCAGCAGCTGATCACGCGGCCGCGGGACAGCATCTTCGTGCTGATCAGCGACCTGTACGAGGGCGGCGTGCGCGAGCAGATGCTGCGGCGGGTCGCCGAGATGACGTCGGCGGGGGTGCAGGTGGTCGTGCTGCTCGCGCTCTCCGACGAGGGTGCGCCGGCCTACGACCACGAGAACGCGGCGGCGCTGGCCGCGCTGGGGGTGCCGGCCTTCGCCTGCACGCCGGACGCCTTCCCCGACCTGATGGCCGCCGCCATCGAGCGGCGCGATCTGATGGCCTTCGCCGAGCGATTGGTAACTACCATGTAGCTTATGAGTGCTTACCTTTCTCGTCCGGACATGTGGCAGACCAGCTGGGACCGGCAGCAAGAGGCGTTCATGCCCGACCGGGAGGAACGGTTCGCCGCGATGCTGCGAGGGGTCGCCGCGATCACCCGCGGCGCACCGCCGTGCCTGCTCGACCTGGCCGGCGGCACCGGCACGATCGCGCTGCGTGCGCTGGCGCGCTTCCCCGGGGCCGAGGTGACCGTTCTCGACCAGGACCCGGTGCTGCTGGCCATCGCGTCGGCCTCGCTGCGCGACCGGGGCACGGTGGTTGACGCCGACCTCGGCGACCCGTCGTGGCGGAGCAAGCTGCCGGTCGAGGGCTTCGATGCGGTGCTCACGGCGACGGCGCTGCACTGGCTGCCGGCGGACCGGGTCGCGGCGCTCTACGGCGAGGTCCGCGAGGTGCTGCGGAGCGGCGGGATCTTCGTGAACGCCGACCACATGCCGGAGGAGTCGCTGCCCTCGTTCTCCGAGCGGCTACGGGCGCACGCGCGGGAACAGCGCGAGATCGCGTACGCGTCGGGCGCGGCCACCTCGTGGGGCGACTGGTGGAGGCACGCCGCCGCGGACGAGTTCCTCCGGCCCAAAGTGGTCGAACGGCAGAACGTCTACCCGGACGCCGGGCACACGCAGGAGTGGACGCCGCCGGCGATCTGGCACGTCGACGCGTTGCGGTCAGCCGGCTTCGCCGAGGCCGGCGTGCTGTGGCGGGGCGGCACCGACGCGGCCGTCGTAGGTGTCCGCTGATCCCTGGGCCTGCCCGAACGCAAGCGGGCGCGGGCTGGCCAGCGACACGCCGACCGCGCCGGGCAGCGGGGCGCCGGGCGACGGCGCCGAGCGACGCCGGCGACCGGGGACAGGCGACGTCACTGACCGGCGCGAGAAGCGCGGGCGCCGGACGGTGGGTGGCGCGGGCGGCCGGCGGCGGCGTAGCCCCACACCGTCGGCGCCGGACGTTTGTAGGCGGCAGCAGATAGGTTGGGGTCGTGCCACTTAGCGGAGAGTATGCGCCGAGCGCGACCGGCTGGGCGCGTAAGCAGGCAGAGAAGATCGAGGACAGCGGCGGCTCGGAGGGCGGCTTCCTGCGTGGGATGCCGGTCATCGTGCTGACGTCTCGAGGGGCCAAGAGCGGGAAGCTGCGTAAGACCGCGCTCATGCGAGTCGAACACGGCGGGCAGTATGCCGTGGTGGGCTCGCTCGGCGGGGCGCCCCAGCATCCGGTCTGGGTCCACAACGTGCGCAAGGAGCCGCACGTCGAGCTCCAGGACGGTCCGGAGAAGAACGACTATGTCGCCCACGAGACCACGGGCGAGGAACGCGACCTGTGGTGGAAGCGGGCCGTGGAGGCGTACCCGGACTACGCGGCCTACCAGAAGAAGACCGACCGGGTCATCCCGGTCTTCGTCCTCACCCGCGCCGACGCCTGAAGCCTGCGGCCGGCTCGCCGTCTGAGGCAGCGAGCCGGCTGAGGCGCCAAGCCGCGCGGGACAGCGGGCCACGCGCGAAAGCCGGCCTCCGGCGGTCGGCGGCTGGGGACGTGGCCTTGTGGGTGGTGCGAGAGGCGGCCCGAGGAGGGCAATCCCGATTGGGCAAACCTCGGGAAAATCGGCTGCCCCAGGGGCATCGATGGCCGATCATGGCACCATGCGCACTCCCCATCAGTCCGTCGACCGGCATGCCGGGCGCGCCGTCGAGCAGGCGGTCACCCCGCCGGCTCACGTCGCGCTGCCGCTGTCCGGGTCCGTCGACGACGGCGACCGGCTGGTGGATGTCGTCGACCTGCTCGCGCTGGACGCGTTCGTCACCGGGCGCGAGCCGTACGGCCGCAGCAAGTACCTCGAGAACGTGCGCGCCGACGCGCCGCTGGCCACCGACGACGCCCGCGTGGTGCGCGACGCCGTCGAGGACGACGGGCAGGGCCGGCTCTGCGTGGGCGACGGGTGGACGCTGCACGTCACCCGCTGGAAGCAGAGCCGGCGGGCACGGGTCACGGTCACGGCGGTGACGGCCGAGCTCGCCGAGTCCGTGCTGGACAAGGTGACGGCCAACGCGGTCGAGGAACCCGAGCCGGCCGACGACTCCGTACCCATCGGCTTCTGGCATTTCGGCGCGCACGGACCGCGACGTGTGCAGCGAGAGATCGACGCCGCGCCCTGGGAGAAGATCCGGGCGAACTACGCGCGGCTGGTCGCGCAGACGCTCGAGCGGCTGATGGCGCTGGACGGCTCCGTCGTGAACGGGCGGCTCCTGCTGCTGCACGGCGAGCCCGGCACCGGCAAGACGACGGCGCTGCGGGCGCTCGCGCAGCAGTGGCGCTCGTGGTGCCAGGTCGACTGCGTGCTCGACCCCGAGCGGCTGTTCAGCGACCCGGCCTATCTGATGAGCGTGGCCCTCGGCAGCGGCGACGAGGAAGAGCCACGCTGGCGCCTGCTGATGCTCGAGGACTGCGACGAACTGGTCAGCGGCGAGGCCAAGGCGAGCGCCGGGCAGTCGCTGTCGCGGCTGCTCAACCTCACCGACGGCCTGCTCGGTCAGGGGCGCAACGCGCTCATCGCGATCACGACGAACGAGGACCTGGCGACGCTGCACCCCGCGGTGATCCGGCCGGGGCGCTGCCTGGCGAGCATCGAGGTGGGCCGGCTGCCCTACGCCGAGGCGGCCGCGTGGCTGGGCTCGGCGCGCGGCATCGGGCCCGACGGGGCCACCCTCGCCGAGCTGTACGCGCTGCGCACCGGCGCCCGGCCGGTCACGGTTCCCACCACCGCCCCGGCGACGGGCATGTACCTCTAGATCACTCGGGCTGGTTGCCGACCGAACCGCCGATGCGGAACGGGGTGGAGACGTTCGTGTACGCCACATGGGCCAGCAGGCCGTCCGCCGCGTGCTTGAGGTTGTGGCAGTGGTCGACCCAGATGCCCGGGTTGTCGGCCACGAAGGCGATCTCGTACGTCTCCCCGTCGCCCACGTCGAGCGAGTCGAACCACCACGGACTCCCGGTCGCGGCCACCCCGTTGCGGCTCAGCACCACCGCGTGATGCCCGTGCAGGTGCATCGGGTGGACCTCGCCGCTGCTGTTCGCGATCGTCATCCGCACGATGTCGCCGGTGCTCACCATGAACATCGGCACGTCGGGGAAGAGGTGCCCGTTGATCGACCACCAGAGGCCGGGCTTGCCGTCGAGGAACCCGGCCCGCCGCCCGATGCGGTAGTCGAAGTTGCGGGTGGCCTTCGCCGGGTCGAAGCCGAGCGGCGCGGGCGTGCCGTAGGAGAGGAGGTCGACGACGCCGGGCGGCTCGGGACCGGCCGCGAGCCCGCCCGCGACCAGCGCCACGCCTGTTCCCACATCGACCCGCGCTGCTCCCGAGGCCGGCATGGTGAAGGTGAGATCAACCCGTCCACCCGCGGTGACCGTAACGTATTTGTCGGAAATATCGGTCGGTGAGGAAACCGGCCGGCCGTCGATCGCTGACACTCGATACGGCGCGCCCGAAACCCAGGCCCGCAACGGCCCGGCGTCGGTATTGATCACCCGAGCCCGCACCACCTGCCCGGCATGCGCGGCCAGAGCGGACTCGCCGACGGCTCCGTTGATCGTGCGGCGGCCGTCGTAGGTGTGCACCTGGACGACCTGGTCGATGCCCTCGGAGAAGACCGGCTCGGCGACGACGAGCGCCCCGAACAGCCCGAGCCGCACCTGCTCGTGCGACACCTGATGGGAGTGGTACCAGTACGTCCCGGCGTCCTGGACGACGAACCGGTAGACATAGCTCTGCCCCGGCCGCACGGCGTCTTGCGTGACGCCGGCGACGCCGTCTTCGGCGTTCGGCACGTCGACGCCGTGCCAGTGCAGCGTGATGCCGTCCTGGATGTTGTCGTTGACCAGCGTCACCTGGACGAGCTGGCCCTTGACCGCGCGGATCTCGGGCCCGGGCGTCGCGCCGTTGAGCGTGTACTTGCCCTTCTCGGCGCGGGCCGTCAAGGTCACCGCGACGTCGGGGTCGCCGGTCGAGGGCCCCTTCAGCGCGGCGACGTCGAGGCCACCGGTCGCGTGCGCGTGGCCCGCCTGCTGCCCGCCGCCGTAGTCGGGATAGCCCATCGACGCCATGTCGTACGTGGACGGAACGAGACTCTGCTGCCAGAAGTAGCCCAGGGGTCCGAGGATCGCCACCGTCGCCCCCGCGGCGATGGCGATCTTGAAAGACTTGCGCACGGGTCAGGCCGCGACGGGCGTGCTCGCCTGAGGCGTGCCGGCGACGCGGGCCTGCCGCATCGCGAGCGAGGCGACCGCGGCCAGGGCGAACGCGTTGATCGCGTGCAGCGTGCCGAGGATCGGCACCGGGAAGCCGGCGTAGGCGAGCACAACCTGCAGCACCATCACCCCGAAGGTGATCGCGGCCCACTTGACCCCGCCCGGGATGCCGGCGAAGAACGACACGATCAGCAACAGCAGACAGATCAGCGGGACGATCATCTCGCCGACCACCGCGTGCACGGCGATGCCGGCGTTGTCGGAGTCTTTGGTGAAGACCTGACCGTCGTCGGTCTTGTTCAAGATGTCGAACAGGGCGTAGGCGATCGCCGCCGCCTGGACCACCACTCCGATCGCGATCAACATGGCGAGAACCCGATACACAGCGCGCACGACACTCCCCCTCCAGTGGCCTACGTTTCCGTAGGCACATCCTGCCCCTCGGGTACGACAAGACGCACGAGGGCACTCAGGAAACGCTCAGTATCGACCTCGTGCGGGTGGTTGCCGCCGAACACGTCCGCCATGATCCAGTAATGGCTGACCGCGGCCATGATCACGGCGGCCAGTGCCGGCGGGTCCTCCGTGGCGGGCAGCTCGCGCTCGAGGAAGGCGGTCACCGCCACATGCACGCGACGCAGCTCGTTCTCCCGTACGAAATCCAGGAGATCGGGAAAGGCGGCCAGGTCGCGAAGCAGAAGCCGGTTGACGTCACGCTCCTGCTCGAGGCGCGCGAGCCCGGCCCGAGCGACGGCGAGAAAGCGCTCGCGCCGCGACAGCGGCGAGGCAAGCGCCAGATCATCCATCAGGCCCTGGCCCGCCGACGCCTGCCGCGCAAGACCTTCCGTGAGCAGCGCCCGCTTGCTCTTGAAATGCCGGTACAGCCCGCCGGCCCCCGCCGAGAGCCCGGCCGCCGCCTCGATCTGGGCGATCGTCGTGGCGTGATAGCCCTGCCGCCCGAAGAGGTCCATGGCGGCCGTCACGATCGTGTCCTTGGTGCTCAGTTCGGCTCCAGCGTCAGCTCGTAGAACAGCGTCGTCAGTCCCTTGCGCTTGTGAAAGGCCGGCACGAGCCGCCCCTGCAGCAGCGGATGCTTGCGCGCGAGCAGCGCCGCGGCGCGTGACGCGTCGGAACTCTCCCCGCCGAGCAAGGTAGCCCGTCCCGCCACGCGCGAACCCGTGACCCGCCCCCGGTAGGTGCACGGCGCGATCCGCACGTCCGGGAAGTTTCGCAGCCGCTTGACCTTTCCCGACGGGTCGTAGGTCTTGAAGAACGCGCGCCCGTCCTCCACGACGAGGTTCACCGGCGTCCCCACCCAGCTGCCGTCCCGCTTCCGCGTCTCCAGCAGCAGGTAGCGTTCCCGCCCCAACGTCTCCAGCTTGCTCATCCGACTCACCTCTTGGTCAGTAAGTAAGTACCTACTTACGAGGTTAGCCACACACGTCAGCTCGCGCAAGTAAGTACTTACTTGCGCGCGGAAACCGGCAAAGCCGGACGTATCTCTCGCACATTCTTTCCACGTACGCGTCGACGGCTCCCCACCCGCAGCGGAGACAGCCCGGGCCTCTGGGGGTCGTCGGTACCGAGGTCCGGGACCATCTTTTCGAAAGTCGAACGGGTGGTGGCCCGGCGCGTACCGCGCCGGGCCACCAAGCGCGTCGTCAGGAACGATGCGATCGTGAAGGGTCGGACTGCTGGTGAGGGCCGTATCGCCGGCCGTCGGTCAGAACGGGCCGACCGTGAAGACGGAGCTGCTCGTGACGGCCGTCTGGAAGTAGTCCGGATCGGTCGTCTGGGCGTCGAGGGCTCCGTTGCTCACCACGGTGAGGTTGTAGGAGCCGCTCGGCACCGGCGACGCCGGGAACAGCGAACCGCTCACGGCACGGTTGATGGTGATGGTGCCCGAACCCACCGTGCCAAGAGCGCTGGTCGCATTGGCGGAGAGGACACCGGCGGTGCTCGGGCTTCCCGTCACCGTGGTGATCGTCGTTCCGACGGGAATGCCGATGGTGTTGGGGCCGATGACACCGTTTTGGTCGGCCGCCGCGAGAGCACCGCTGGCGTACGTGATGTTCGCGGAGTTGTTCGAGGTCGTGACGGTTGCGGTGACCACGTTCGGGTTCGGGCTCGAGGCCGGCGCGGACAGTGTGGCGCTGGCGCCGCCGGGCGCGACCGCCACGATGGTCGTGCCGGTGGGGATTCCGGTGGTGCCGCTGAACACGCGGCCCACATCCGCGGACGTGAACGCCGCGCCGGACGCGAGACTGACGGTGGTGCTGTCAGCCGTCGTGATCACCGCGTTGCTGAAGGAATGCACCGCGGGGCCACCGATGACCGCCGTAAGGGTGGACCCGGCCTGCGACGCCGGAGCCGAGATGACCGCCCTGGTCGGTCCCAGCACCGACGTGATGGTGGTGCTCGCCGGAATGTGGGCCGGCGAGGTGTCCTCCACGATCATCTGCCCGACGTCGTCGGGAATGAACTTGCCCCCGACGGACGTGATGACGCGGCTTCCGGCGGTCGTCCCGATGTCGCTCGCCAGGCTCCTGTTGACCGAGACGGGGTTGAAGGAAGCGCCCGTGGCGTCGAGCCGCCGGTTGAGCTGGAGGTTGCAGATGAGCTCCTCGTCGCTGATCGGCAGGACGTTCGTGCACTCGGTGACCGGGCCGTTGGCCCGCGCGCCCCCGCCGGCATCCGCGCCGTTGTAGACGCCGCGGACCAGGAACACCCGCGCCGAGTTCCCGCCGGTGCCGAAGTTCATCCCCAGGAAACCTATGCCCTGGACGTCGACGTCCAGGGTCGGCGTCGTGTTGGGGGCGGTGTTCGGCGTCACCTTCACCGGGTTCACGAAGGAGAACGCGTTCTGCAGGGCCTTGGTGCCCGCCGGCGTCGTCACGACCAGCGACACGTTGTCCTCGACGGCATGCGCCGGCGTACGTGCCGTGAACATCTTGTCGCCCTGCGGCTGGATGTCGGTGAGTGGCACTCCGCCGAGCGTGGCGGTGATGCGACCAGGCTCGGTCGGGAAGTCCGTACCGACGACCGTGATGACGGTGCCGCCGTTGGCGGGTCCGGCCGAGGGGATGACCCCGGTCGGGTTGGCGACGACCGTGGCGGCATAGGAGCCGCTGCCGACCAGCGAGCCGGTCGTGGAGTTGGAGAAGAAGCAGATCGAATAGAACAACGGCTGGTTGGCGTTCGGCGTCTGCTGGGTCAACGGCGGAATGGTGACGGCCAGCCGATAGTTCGTCAGCTTCCGCACGTACGGCGCGGAAACGGGTACCGGCGCCGGGTTGAAGCCCGACGTCTGGTTGACGTTGCCGGGGCAGCCTCCGCCCGGTACGACGAGCACCCCGGGCGCGGCGACGCCGGACAGGAACGGCTGCGTCGAGCTACCCGTGATGCCATTGCTCGCCAGGTACGAGCCGCCGGCGGGGCTCAGCGTCACGGAGTAGACGTTGTAGTTGGCGATGGACAGCAGCAGCGCGCCCGAGCCCGTGTTCTCGTAGAGGCAGACGTTGTAGTTCGTCGCGTTCGGGGTGCTCCCCACGGCGCCGGGCGGCACGTTGAGACTCACCGACGTGCTCGTCTGCCTGGTGACACCGGTCGCGACCAGGTTGGACGTGCCGGGCGTTCCATACGTGCCGGCGCATGTCCCGGTGGTGAAGAGGGCACCGGGCGTCGCGGCGAAGAGCGGCGCGTTCGCCGGCGTGGTGATGGTGATCTGGCCGCCGGCGCCGGTGGCGCCGGCCATGGGGTTCGCCATCGCCTGCGCGCCCACGTAGAAGGGCGCCGAGCTCTGCGCAGCGCCGGTGACGCTGTCGTACACGCAGGCGTTGTACGCCCTGATCGCATAGTTCGCGCCGGTCGTGGGACCGCTGGTCGAAGGCACCGTGAATTGGACCGTGTTCGTCGTGAGGTTGCCATCGATGGTCCTGGTGGCGCCCGTGGCGTTCCAAACACCGCTGGGCAGGGGAACGGAGGTGACCTTCGAGGCGGCGCAGGGGGCCGTGGATATCTGTACCACGGGAGTCGTCGTCGTGAACGGCGAGCTCTGATCGAAGATGTTCGCATTGGTTCCGGGCATGACGATCATCGGTCCGATATTGCCCACGCCGGCGTACGCGGCCTGCGGCGCGACAAGCAGGGCGGCGCCGACCGCACCCACCACCAGGCCGCACCGTATCGACCTTGTTCGGGATCTGGACTGGGACATACGTGCTCCTCCTGCGGCCCTGTGGGACCGCATCGGTATCGGGATGGGGCCCGCACGGAGAAGTCACCTGCCGGGCCGTCTCGGGGAGGAGCGTAACGTAGAGAAAGTAGACAATTGCGCTGAGTAACCAATCTGACGGATAAGTCCGACATGGGGTGTCTGCAGTTTGCTCCAGGCTGACGGTCGTATCCGTTGTCATGAGGTGTGCAAATCCATCGAGTGTGGGTGGATTGCAGCCATCTGCCGCCGCGGTGGAAAGATGTGGCCGATGAGTCCCGTGAGTCGCGGCCGCAAACGCGGCAGGTCCCGGCGATCCGATCAGCGAACCCTGCGCGCCGTGCCGCCCCTGGTGCCCGGCACCTGCGATTGCCCGGCCTGCTCGGGCGAGGATTTCGACCCGCAGCAACTGATTGACGGCCTGGTCGCCGGCGGTGCCGAACTGCTCGAGGCGGACGATCCGCTGGAGGCGGAGCTGTTCGGTGCGACGTTCCTGGCCGCGGGCAGCGTCGCCGGTGACGGCTTCGCCGACGCATTCGCCGACGGCATCGTGCCCGCCGTAGCCGCGCAGGCGGGCCGGCAGTCGCTCGCCGTGCTGATCGCGCTCGGCGCGCTGGACGATGGACCGGCGGCCGCCGATGCCGCCGCGCGACTGATGAGCGCGGGCGTGCCCTCGCCGGCCTGGGCGAGCGAGCTCGGCGAGCCGGTCCGTGTCGGTCCGTGTCGGCGTTTCACGGATCCGGACGACACCGCCTCGATGCTCGTCTGCACCTTTGACCGCGGTGGGCGCTCACACGGCTTCCTCATCCATGTCGATCACACGGACTGCCATGCCGCGGTCAACATCATGCTCGTTCCCGCCGAGATTCTGGGTGACGTCCTCGATACGATCCGGACGAACGGCCGCCACACCGGCCTGAAAATCGAGGCGGAGGACCTCCTCCCGGCCGAGTTCCGCTGGCAGGTCGAGCGGGCCCTCGACGCCCGCGCGGTGCACGACGCGGACCTCGGCCCGGAGGCGCTGGAGGAGGACGACGACGAGAACGCGCCCGGCTATCACCAGCTGGCAGTGCTGCTGCGAGCCCGGATGCGGGCGCTGCCCGAGCCGCCGCGGCCGCCGGCCCCGCACACCGACGCGTCCTCCCCTCAGGACATGCTGGACTTGCTGAAACAGCTCAATGCCGGCCCGCGCGCACCGCGGCAGCGAAGAGCCACCGCGCCGAAGCTGCCGGTGAAACGGAAGAAGTCGAGCGCGACGGCGCCCATCTACCAGATCAAGGTGGCCCTCAAGGGCACGAAACCGCCGATCTGGCGGCGCCTGGAGGTCCCCGCCGACACCAGCCTGGCCAAGCTCCACGAGATCATCCAGGTGGCGTTCGGCTGGGACGACGCGCACATGCATGTCTTCGAGACCGCGTACGGGGATTTCGGTGTCGCCGACCGGGAGTTGGGCCACCGAGCGGAGGCGCCGGTGACCCTGGAGCAGATCGCGTCCGCCGAGGGTGACAGGTTCCAGTACACGTACGACTTCGGCGACGACTGGACGCATGAGATCGTCGTGGAGAAGGTGCTGGACCGCGCCGCCGGGCCGTACCCGAGGTGCACCGGTGGCCGGCGCGCCGCCCCGCCGGAAGACTGCGGCGGCGTCTGGGGTTACGCCGAGTTGGCCGAGGTGCTGGCCGACCCGGGCCACCCCGAGCACGCCGAACGGCTGGAGTGGCTCGGCTTGGACTCTGCCGCCGACTTCGACCCCGCCCATTTCGACGCCGCCGACATCACCGCGCTACTCACCACCTGAACCCCCTTTTCGTGAATGTCGGCGCCGTCGACCAATAACGAAGGCATGCCTTACCTAAAACGCGAGCGCCCGCCGTCTCGACCGGAGACGGGCGGGCGCGGCGAAATGGATTATCGCTTCTCGTACGTCAGGCAGTCGGCCTTGTCACCCGACTGACCGACGACAATGGCCGGCGCGTGACACTCGAGGTCGGTGTTGTGCATGCAGTCGGCCCGCTTGCATGCGCCCACCTGTGCCAATGCCTTGCCCATGCCGCCCTTGCCGGCCGTGTCGACGAACGTGTCGCACTCCGCCGACTGGGTCGTTCCGATGGTGATCGCGAACGCCGTACAGCCGTCGTGGTTGTAGCCACACTCAGTCACTGTGCAGGTCTGAACTCGCGGCATTTCCAGCATCTGCGTCATGTCGGCCTCCAGTTTTCGAGCTCGGATACGACTTCGACGATAAACCAGTATCGGTTCCGCCGAAAACGACGCCACGATTAACTTATATGAGGCAAGACACCCCTAAATTGCCGCGACTCGATACCGCGCGACGTGAAGACCGAGCTGCTGGTCAGCTCGGACTGGTGGTATCCGGGATCGGTCAGCGCGGCGTCGACCTCGACGTTGCTCACGACGACCAGGTGGTATCCCCCGCCTTGGGCACACCGACGGCAAAGAACAGCACGCCGGACGCCGGACGCTGGAGCTCGATGGTCGCCGGGCCGCCGGAGCTCGTGGCGGCCGCGGAGAGCGTGCCGCCGACGCCGCCGTTCACGCTCGTGATCGTCGTGCCGGCCGGGATGCCCAGGCTGATCGCTCCGACGACACCGTTCCAGTCGGTCGACGTGACCTTGCTGGTGGTGAAGGCCGTCGACCCGCCTGTCAGGGTGACGTGGCGAGAGTGCCCAGCGTGCTCGCGATCGCGGGCTGCGAAATGGTCGCGGTGAGGCCGTCGGCGGCGACCGAGACGACGGTGGTCCCGTCCGGGACGGTCGGGGCGAGGCTGAACATCCGCCCGATGTCGTCCCTGGTGAACCCGCCCTCGGCCAGGCCGATCGTGGTGGTCTGCCGGCGGTGGTGAGGAACTTGTTGTTCAGGTGGTGGCCCCAGGCCGTTCGGCCGTGTGCCATCGCCCGGTCGAGGCCGTTTGTAGACGCCGTCCACCAGGAAGACCCGAGCCGCCGTCCCGCCGTCGCCGAACGCCATCGACAGGAAGCCGGAGCCCTGCACGTCGACCTCGCTCTTCGAGCCCGCCGGGCGTGGTCACCACCAGGCTGACGTCGTCCTCGGCGGAGTGGGCCGGCGCCCGCGCGGTGAAGATGATGTCGCTGATCGGGCGGACGTCGGTCAGCGGGATGACGCGAGGGTGGCCGTGATCTTCGTCGGGTCGGTCGGGAACCGGCTGCCGGTCACGATGATCGTGTTGCCGCCCCGGAGGGGCTGCTGTCCGGCGAGATCGCCGTCGGGGTGGCGAGCGCGGCCGCGGTATAGGCGCCGGACGGCAGGGCGCCGGCGTAGACGCAGATCTGGTACGTGGTGGCTGGCCGTTGGTCAGGGGCAGCGGCGGGGCCACGACCAGTACTCGATTGGTGGAGATTTGCCTACGGCGGCGGGTGCGACCGCGCCCGAGGCGTCATAGCTCGCCAGGCAGGGTCCACCCGGGACGAGAAGCGCGGCAGGCGTGGCGACACCGGCGAGGAATGCGGTGGTCGACGAGGTCATCACCAGGCTGGCGGCGGTCAGATAGGAGCCGCTGGGCGGGTTCACGATGGCGACCGGCGCGGCCTGGGCGGCCTGCGGGCCCGCGAGCAGGGCGGCGACGACGCCCATCCCCGCCGCGGCCGGGAGCGTTCTGGACATGTGCGGTCCTTCCGCGATCGCGGGGAGTCAGGCAGCAGCGTAACCCTCCTTTTCCCGGCAATTGCCGCCAGGCACATAGATCAGACAAACGCCCGGAAAAGCATTCGGCGAACGGCCATCCGCCCCTCGTGCTATAGGCCCATAGGGGGTAAAGGTTGCAAATTCAGCGAACTTCATCACTCTGGGCAAACCCCCGCATACCGGGGGTTAGGCTCCCTTCCGAGATGGCCCGCGACGGTTCACCGGCAGCCGGGCCCCACCCAATCAGCGATGCGGTCTGCGGGCCGCAGGAGGACCTCGCATGCGAAAGATCAAGTCCGAATCAGGATCCCGGGGGCTTCGAACCCGCATCGGGATCGCGACCGGAGCCGCGGCGGCCACGGCTCTGGCCCTGACGGCCGCGCCGGCCTACGCCGCGGCGGGAACGCTGTCTCTCAGCTCGATCTACGGCCCGACCGCCGGTGGCAACACGATCACCGCGACGTTGTCGCCGGGCAGCTCGCCCAACCCGACGGCGTTCACGAGCTCGACGAACGCCCAGTTCGTAGCCATGGCGACGACCTCGACCGCGTGCCCGGCCATCTACACGGCCCCGGGCACCAACCTCGGCGCGACCGTCCGATACCTCAGCGGAACCAAGGTCGCCGTCACGGTGCCGACGGGTGTGGTGCTGGCGAGTGGCGCCGCGTCCACCAACTACAAGCTGTGCACATACAACGGCACGACGATCGGTACGGGCGGCAGCGCCCTGGTCGGTCAGACCACTTACACGGTTGGCACGCCGCCGACCATCGTGAGCGTCAGCCCGTCGTTCGGCCCGTCCCTGGGCAACACGACCATCACGGTCACGGGCACCAACTTCACCAGCACCAACCTCACTGCCACGCTGGACAACGAGCCGCTCGGCGACGTCACCTACATCGACTCGTCCCATTTCAGCGCCAAGACGCCCGCGCACGCGCCCGGCGGCCCCTACACCGTTGCCGTCACCACGCCGGGCGGAATGGTGAACACCCTCGGCAGCGGTGCCCGGGCCGACTTGTTCACCTACTCCAACGGCGTCGTCACCGCGCCGAACACCGCGCCCATGTCGACCACCCCGGTCGACGTCGACCTCCAGGGCGTCGGCTTCTCCGTCCTCGACTTCACCGCCACGACCGGCGCGCACCCCGGACAGAACAAGGCGCACGTCTACCTGGTCCGCGGCGACTACGACCCGACCCTCACGGCCACGGCCACGCTCAAGACGAACGGCCCGGTCGACGAGTGCACCGGCGTCATCGTGATCAGCGACAAGGAGCTGCTCTGCAGCCTCGACCTGAGCGCGGGCGTGCGTCAGACCCGGACCGTCAAGGACGCGGTGACGAACACGGACACCAGCCTCGTGTCGGCCACGGCCAGCTTCGCCGCTGGCGATGTCGGCAAGTCCGTCGTGGGCACCGGCGTTGCGGCCGGCACGACGGTACTGACCTACACCAACCCAACCACGGTTGTCCTCTCGGCGCCCACGACGGCCACCGCCACCGGCGTCACGGTCAGCATCGGCACCTCCAAGACGCTCACGGCCGTCGGCGTCGCGAATTCGGGCAGCACCGCCATCACGGGCGGCGGCACGGGGTACGTCGCCACCACCGGGACCCAATGCGTCACTGGCACCGGTATTCCGCTGGGCACGACGCTCGGCACCATCACCAGCAGCGGCGCGGCCGCGGTGCTGTCCAAGGCCGCCACGGCGTCTGGCACCGGCCTGACGATCAGCATCGTCGACTGCCCGGTTGCGAACGACACCTACACGCTGACCGTCGTCAGCAACGGCCTGTTCGACGTGCAGACCGGCGGCACGAACGTGGACACCACCTACAAGGAGGCCGTGATCTCGAGCGGTTCCACCTTCACCGTCTCGGACTTCTGATCCGACCTCGATGAAGACCAACTGAAGATCTGAAAACGGTGGCCCGGAGCGCAAGCTCCGGGCCACCGTCGATCGTGGAGAGAACGGTCAACGCAGCGCCGCCCAAGCCTTGCCGATCTCCGCGACACTAGCCGCCATCGACGGCCGCGCTTGGGTGTCCACCGCGAGCGTGTAGACGCTCTTCTTCGCGCTGAGCCGCCAGCAGAGCAGCATCGTAGGGCGCTCCCTGGCGGGCACGTTCGCGCTCGGGGTGAACGTCTGGGTGCAGGTTGCGCTCCCAACGGCCCGGCCGTTGCGAGCCCAGGCCAGCTCCCGATACCCGGTGAGATCCTGCCGGGCCGAGGACACCCTCAGCGTGCGCCCCGCGGCGTTCGAACCGACCTGCCGCACCTGGACGGCCGCCGGGTCGACCTGGCCGGCCACCGAGAGCGGATGACGCACCTCCGTGCCGAGGCGCTGGTTCGCATCGCGGGCCGCGTTGGCACGCTCACGCACGCTCTTCGGCGACGCGGAGGCCGCAGCTTTCTCCGGCTCGACCGGCCGGCTCTGCTCGTCGGCGCGCGTGGACGAATGTCGCACCATCGTGGCGGGCGGTGGCGCCACCTCGGCCGTGGTGCCGGCGTCGCGCGTGGCCCGGTCGGTCACCAGAAAGGCGCCCGTACCCAGCAGCGCCGCAAGCCCCGTGACGCCGATCGCCATTCGAAGGCGTCGGCGGCCATGGTCGGTTTTGTTCATGTGCTCAGTCCTTCGCAGGTTTCGGCCAATGGGCCGCCCGGCGATTGGACAGCGGGGCGACCCCCGATCCCTCATGCTCTCGCATTAAGCATGACAAAAACGCTAAAAGTCATTATTTCTCACATTAGGCTGCGATGGAGTCGAGCTTCTGGAGGATCCGTCATGCCCACGCCGCGATTCGTTCGCTCCGCCATCGCCGCCGGCACGGCGAGCGTCGTCACCCTGGCCGGTCTGGCCGGCCCCGCGACGCCCGCCTTCGCCGCGGCCACGATGACGCTCAACACCGCGACCGGCCCGAGCGGCGGCGGCAACACGGTCATCGGGACGATCGCGACGACCTCCTCCTACCCGTCCCCGATCGCCGCGGGAACAGTGCCCAACGTGCAGTTCCAGTACTTCGGACTGGGCAGCACGGCATGCGACGCTGCCCCCGAGACAGAGACGCAGATCGACGGCAGCGGGCTGAACACCAGTGCCGGCGCGCTCACCGTCGACCCGGAGGACGTCTACCGGCTCTCCGGCACCAGGGTCGCCTTCACCGTGCCGACCGGCCCCTATCCTGAGCTCGACGGCAACAACCAGCCCAGCACGATCAACACCGAGGGCCTGACCCTGTTGCCGTCGCAGACGACCGCGAAATGGTTCGTCTGCGTCTACGACTCCGTCTCCAACGTCCTCATCGCCTCCACTTCGTACACGCTCGCCGTGCGCCCCACCATCACCTCGATCGTGCCGAACGGCGGGCCGGCGCTGGGTGGACAGACCATCACGGTGAACGGCACCGGGTTCTTCACGGGCGCGACCGCTACCGTCGGCGGAGTCGCGCTCACCGAGGTCAAGGTGTCGCCCACCGGCACCAGCCTCACCGGGACCACGCCGGCCCACGCACCCGGCGCCGGCCAGACGGTCTCGGTGACCACCACCGGCGGAACGGTGGAGAGCAGCGACCCGGACAACAACGGCCAGCCGCAGGACAACGACGTCGCGACCGACGACGCCCCGCGCTACTACACCTTCACGAACGGCATCGTCATCACGCCGGACACCGCGCCGGCCGAATCGACAATCAGCGTCGACATCCAGGGCGCCGCCCTGGGCTCGCTCATCTTCGACACGAGCGGCCTGGGCTCACCCACCGATGCCACCGCGCACATCTTCCTGGTCAAGGACGCGTACGACCCCGGCAGCAACCGCGGCGTGCAGGAGTGCACCGGCATCGTCCCGATCGGCGATGGTGAGCTCATCTGCACCCTCGACCTGTCGAGCAGCCTGGACCCCACCACCAGCGCACCTCAGATGACCCCGGTGGCGGAGGGCACCTACACGCTGACCGTGGTGGCCACCGGCGACCCCCTCGCATCGGCCGGCGATGCCGCCGCGAGCATCGTGAGCAGCAACGCCACGTTCACGGTCGCCTCGTACTAGCCGAGCTTCGCCCATTCCCGGTCGATGATCTCGAGGCTGTCCTCGGCGGCCGGCTTGTCCTTTCGCGACACCGCGAGCGTCACCACGCTCCGGTCGGCGGACGTCCGCCAGCACAGCAGCAGCGTCGGGATCTCCCGGGCCTTCACCCGGTTGGCGAACGCCACCCGTTTCGTGCAGCGCGCCGTGCCGACCAGCTTGCCCTCGTCCGCCGCCAGTCGCAGGTCGGGCCCGCCGGTGAGGTCGCCCTTCGCCGTCGTGATCCGGATCGTGCCGTCGGCGGTTGGCTCGGTCCTGGTTGCCAGCTCCGGCGCGTTCATTCCCTTCGCGGAGACCGGCTTCTGCGAGTTCTTCTCATCCTGCTCCCGCGCCTTCTTGATCTCCCGGCGGAGCTTGGCCGCGTCGGCCGAGGACATCGGCGCGGTGGAGACCTTGGGCACCGGCGACGAGGCGGGCGCCGAGGACGCGGGCACGGAAGATGCGGGCGCGGAGGTCGGATCCACGGCCTGGGCGGCCGCCGTCGGCACGTCCGAGGTCGGCGCGCTGACCGTGCCGACCGCGTCCACATCGCCGGTCGCGGTCAGGTGGCTGGTGAGCAGATAGCTTCCGACCCCGAGCACCGCGAGCCCGGTCACCGCGCCCACCACGATCCGCGCCCGCCGCCCACGCGGCACGGCGTCGCCGGGCTGATCTTCGTCGTGAACAGTCATGTCCCCATGGTCGCAACGGATCGGACATAGCGGGCGAAAACCAGCAACCGCCGGCTGTGAGTTTGCCGAGTGCGGCATGGTTGCGCTGCAACCGTCCTGCTCCCCCGGCATCACCAAGCAGGGCCACATCCGTCCGACTGTTAATCCTCGATTCCCCTACGCGAGGACGACAGATGAAGCACATGCATCGGTACGCCGCCACCGCCCTGGCGGCAGGACTGTTCGCAGGCAGCACCGCCGTGGCCCTTGCCGTGAAACACGACGAGGCCGGCCGGTTCGGCCTGACCGCCACCCCCGACCAGTTGCTACCCAGCACGGTCAGCCCGACCCACCCGGTACGCGTGGTCGGCACCCAGCTGGACGCGGACGGCCGCCCGGTGGTCAGCGCCGGCACGGCCACCGACCGGCAGACGGCGACGTCGCTGGTCACCGCGGCCCAGCGGGCGAAGAACGCGCTCGGCGTCGAGATCGACGCGCCGATGTCCGCGCTCAGCGCGCCCACCGGCGCCGATGTGCTCCGCGCGGACCAGTGGGGCCTTGCCAAAATCAACGCACCTGAGGCCTGGCAATCGTCGACGGGCGCGGGCGTGACCGTGGCCGTCATCGACACCGGCGTGGACGAGACGCACGAGGACCTCACCGGGCAGGTGCTGCCGGGCATGGACTTCGTGACCGGCATCGAGGGCGGCACGAGCGTCGACCCCAACGGGCACGGCACCCACGTGGCCGGCACCATCGCCGCGCTCACCGGCAACGACACCGGCATCTCGGGCGTCGCCCCGGACGCCAAGATCCTTCCGGTCCGGGTGCTGGACGAGAACGGCAGCGGCTACATGTCCAACGCGGCCAACGCCATCGTCTGGGCGGCCGACCACGACGCCGACATCATCAACATGTCATTCGGCTCCACCGTGCGCACGCTGGCAGTCACCGCCGCTGTCAACTACGCCCGCAACCAGGGCGTCACCGTCATCGCAGCCGCCGGCAACGACCGCGGCCTGGGCAGCCCGGTCAGCTATCCGGCCGCCGACCCGGGCGTCATCGCGGTCGCCGCCACCGACGAGTTCGACCTGGTCGCCGGCTACTCCAGCGCCGGCACCTACGTCGATGTGGCGGCGCCGGGCAACGCCATCGTGAGCGCATCCGTCGACGACCCGTACGCGACCATGTTCGGCACCTCGATGGCGGCCGCGCAGGTCTCCGGGGTGGCCGCCCTCGTGGCCGCCCGGCAGCCCGGACTCACACCCGACGACATCGAGGACGCGATCGAGGGGTACGCGGTCGACAAGGGCGCCCGGGGCAAGGACAAGGACTTCGGCTGGGGCCGGATCGACGCCGCCGCCGCGATCGAGGGCGCGGACACGATCGCCGGCACCCCACCGGCGTCGCCCACGGCGTCGGCCTCCCCCACGGCCAGCCCGAGCCCGACCACGGCCAAGAGCCGCGTGTCCGTCACGGCCGTCTCCTCGAAGGCGAGCGTCACGTACGGCGCGGCCACGACCACCACGTTCACGGTCCTGGTCAACGGAAGGGCGGCGGTCTCGCGCCCGGTCCAGCTCTGCACCGCCGAGTCGGGCGAGGCGTTCGTGTGCTCGGACACCACCACGTCGGGCGTCGGCAAGGTCACCGTCAGCCGCACCGCCACCGGCTCCTACCAGCTCCTGCTCTCCGTCCCGGTCACGGACACGTCCTACGCGGCGGGCTCGAAGGTGGTCAGCTACAACGTGGGAAGCACAGTCGTGGCGACCAAGACGGCCTCGGGCACGATCAGCATCGCGATCACCGGCGACGCCGACCAGGCCGTCCAGGTCCAGCGGCTGGTCAAGAACAAGTGGGTTCTGGTCACCGCGTACAAGGCCGTGCCCAACCGCACCGTGAGCAACCTGATCCGCGGCCAGCAGTACCGCGTCATCGTGCCGGACCTGCCCGGCATCACGGGCGTCACCAGCAAGCCCATCCTGCTCTGACGGTCCGCGCCAGTGTGCCCCGGAAGCCGATGGCTTCCGGGGCGCCGCCGTGTCCGCGCCCGGCCGGCGCCGCAACGGATCTGCTCCCTACGGATCACCAAGTAGCGCTCAGCGTGGCCGATTTTTGGGCTCGTCCCCAACCGGAGGTTGCAAACATGAGGAACCACCTGCGTCGTTACGCGATCGGCGCGCTGGCTGTCGGAGCCGTTGCCGGGGCGTCCGCCATCGGCTTCGCGGGCGCCGGGGCCCAGGCGGCCGCGGCCGCCCCGGCCTGGCGGCCCACCACGTACGGCCTGACCGCGAGCCCGGCGCAGCTGCTTCCGGCCAACGTCTCCACGGGCCGCCCGGTGCGGGTGGTCACCACGACCGTCGACAGCAAGGGCCGGCCCGTGATCACCACCCGGACCGCCACCGACAAGACCGCTGCCACCGCGCTGATCACGGCCGGTCAGCGCGCCAAGGGCGCTGTCAGCGTGAGCCTGGACTCGCAGGCGCACGCGATGGACGTGCCAACCGGCACCGACCCCTACCGCTCCCAGCAGTGGGACTTCACCAAGATCCGCGTGGCGGACGCCTGGCAGAAGTCGACCGGCGCCGGCGTCACGGTCGCGGTGATCGACAGCGGAGTCGACGCGAGCCACCCGGATCTCGCCGGCCAGGTGCTGCCGGGCAAGGACTTCGTGGCCGGCGCCGAGGGCACGAGCACCGACCCCAACGGCCACGGCACCCACGTGGCCGGCACCATCGCCGCGCTGACCGGCAACAGCGCCGGCGTGTCGGCGGTCGCGCCGAGTGCGAAGATTCTTCCCGTACGCGTGCTGGACGCCAACGGATCGGGCTGGACCTCCGACATCGCCAACGGGATCATCTACGCCGCCGACCACGGCGCGAACGTCATCAACATGTCGCTCGGCGGGGCCGGCCAGTCCGCGACGATGAGCAACGCGATCACGTACGCCCGCAGCAAGGGCGTCACCGTCATCGCCGCGGCCGGAAACTCGCGCCAGTCGGGCAGCCCGATCAGCTACCCGGGCGCCGACGCGGGCGTGATCGCGGTGGCCGCCACCGACTCGGCGGACAACGTTGCCAGCTACTCCAACCAGGGCAGCTACGTCGACGTGGCCGCACCCGGCAGCAACATCTGGAGCACGGTCCCCGCCGCGAAGGGCAACTACGCCAGCTACAACGGCACGTCGATGGCGACGCCGCACGTGGCCGCGGTCGCCGCGCTGATGAAGGCGTACAACCCGTCGCTCACCCCGGACGCGATCGAGTCGGCCCTCGAAAGCTCGGCCGTCGACCTGGGCACGGCCGGCAAGGACACCGACTTCGGCTACGGCCGGATCGACGCGGTGGCCGCCCTGAACGCCGTCGCACCCGCGACGACCGCACCCACCACGGCCCCGACGACGGCGCCGACCACTGCTCCCACGACGGCTCCCACGGTGGCGCCCACAGTGGCCCCGACCCCGTCGAAGACGACCACCGTCGCGCCGACCCCCAGCAAGACGGTCACGCCGACGCCGACCAAGACCACGCCCAAGCTCCGCCCGGCCGTCAAGGTCGTCGCCTCCGCCTCCTCGCCGGTCTACGGCGCCACCGTCACCGTCGCCTACACGGTCACCGTCTCGGGCAAGCCGTACGCCGGCAAGACGGTGAAGATCGGCACCGCCGCGCCGAAGGGCACGTTCACCTTCACCGACGCGACCACCAGCACCGCCGGCGTCGTGACCTTCAGCCAGAAGGCGACCGGCAACCTCCAGGTGAAGCTCGTGGTCCCCGCCTCGGACACCACGCTCGAGGTGAGCTCGGCGGTCGGCTCCTTCACGGTGAAGACGAAGATCGCGGTGACCTCGCCGGCCAAGGGCACGCTCAAGGCCACCCTGACCGGCGCGACCGGCCAGGCCGTGCAGGTGCAGCGCCTCGAGAAGGGCCGCTGGCTGGTCGCCAAGACGGTGACCGCGTCGCCCTCCGACCTGACCGTGACCGGGCTGACCTCGGCCGTGCAGTACCGGGTCGTCGTGCCGTCGACCGCCACCCTCACCGGCGTCACCAGCACCGCGGTGAAGATCGCCTGACCTCTCGCCCACCATGGGCCCGGGACCGCATCTGGTCCCGGGCCTCAGCCCATGCTCGCCCACTCCCGCGAGATCACGACCCCGCCGACCGCCGGGTCCGGCCGCCCCGCGGCCCGCGTGGCGACCACGACGATGCTCTTGAACGGCGACGTCCGCCAGCACAGGAGCAGCCCCGGCCGGCTCTCCGGAACGGCCGACCCTTCGGCGCGGAAGTTCTGCGTGCACCGCGCCGCCCCCACCGGCAGCCCCGCGTCCGCCACCCCCAGCAGCTTCCACCGCGGGGTGAGGTCGAAGCGCGCCGACACGATGCGCAGCTGGGAGCCGTCCGGCCCGACCTCGTTGCGCACGGTGGCGCCGATGTCGGCCGCCGCCACCCCGCCCGGGTTGGGCTCGAGCAGGCGGCTCACCTGCGAGGCGGCGAGCTCGTCGTCGGTGAGCCCGCTCGGCGACGGCACCGGCGACGGGAGCCAGGAGCGGCGCGCGGCCGAGATCGTCCCCGGCGGCGGACCGGAGCCCGGCACGGTCTGCGGCTCGTTCGGGGTGGGGACGGGCGTGGCGGGAGTGGGCGTGGCGGGAGTGGGCGTGGCGGGCGACGGGGCCGGCTCGAGGGCGACCGTCGACCCGCGGCCCAGATACCAGGTCGTCCCGCCGTACGCGATCGCCCCGAGCGTCAGCCCCACGGCCGCGACCGTCGTCCCGATCCGTCGCCGACGGCGGCGGCGCTGCCGCGCCGAGACGTAGATCCCGTCGTCGTGGCCCCTGCCCATGCCCAGCTCTCCGTCACGGTCCTTGGTCGCCTCGATGATCTCACCCAGCCGCACAAACCGCTCCAAAACGGCAAACCGCCGCGACGATCGGCCACCCGGTCCGGCTGTGAGCGCGGGCACCCGGAAATGCGCCGCAACCAGTAGTACGGGGAATTCATCGTGGGGTTTACTCATGCTTCATGGGCATCATTTCGAGAGGCTTCGGCGGCCGTCGACGCGAGTCGATCCCCGGCCTGCCACCCGGGCAGTACCTGACCCACGATTTCCCCGTGCTCTCCGCGGGCCCCACGCCCCGCGTCCCGCTCGACCGGTGGAGCTTCACGGTCACCACCGAGACGGGTGAGCGCAAGAGCTGGAACTGGCAGGAGTTCACCGCTCTGAAGCACGACGATGTGACCGTAGACATCCACTGTGTCACGAAATGGTCGAAGCTCGGCACCACCTGGCGCGGCGTCTCTATAGACACGCTGCTCGAGGACGTCGAGACTGCTGCGGACTACACGATGGTGCACAGCTTCGGCGGCTACACCACGAACGTGCCGCTGGAAGACCTGCTGGACGGCAAGGCTTGGATCGCCTATAAGTTCGACGGAGAGGATCTTGAGCCGGAGCACGGAGGCCCGGCCCGGATGCTCATCCCTCACCTGTACTTCTGGAAGTCCGCGAAATGGGTCAACGGCCTGCAGATGATGCAGGAGGACGAGCCGGGCTTCTGGGAGGCGGCCGGCTACCACATGTACGGAGACCCATGGCTCGAGCAGCGGTATCAGGGCGACTGATCTGGCGTGCGGCGACCCTCGCCGAGGCTCGCCAGGAGACACCGTCCGCGCGCACGCTGGTGCTGGATGTGCCCGACTGGCCGGGACACTTTCCCGGCCAGCACGTCGACGTGCGCCTGACCGCGCCCGACGGCTACCGGGCCCAGCGCAGCTACTCGATCGCGTCCGCCTGGGCTTCCGAAAGACCCGGAATGGTCGAGTTGACCATTCAAAGGCTCGACGACGGCGAGGTATCGCCGTACCTTACCGACGTGCTCGAGGTGGGCGATCAGATCGAGTTGCGCGGCCCGGTCGGCGGCTGGTTCGTCTGGCGCGAGACGCAGCAGCGTCCCGTGCTGCTGCTCGGCGGCGGATCCGGCGTGGTGCCGCTGATGGCGATGGTGCGCGCCCGCGGGCTGGCGAGGGCCAAGCAACCGTTCCGCCTGATCTACTCGGTGCGCACGCCGGAGGACGTCCTCTACCGCGACGAGCTGCCCCGGCACGTACGCGATGACCCTGGTTTCGATCTTTATCTGAACTACACGCGCAAGGCGCCGGAGGGTTCGCCGAACGCTCCGAAGCGCGTCGACGTGGCCACGATCAACACGCGCGGATGGCCGCCGGACTTCGAGCCGGACTGCTATGTCTGCGGGCCGACCACGTTCGTCGAGGCCGCCGCCGACATCCTGGTCGCGCTCGGCCACGACCCCAAGCGCATCCGGACGGAACGCTTCGGAGGCACGTCATGAGAGAGCTCGACGGGAATGCGATGGCGGGCGACCTGCGCGAGATCTTCGCGTTCGACGTGACCGCCGCGCAGTACACCTGCGCCGGCTGCGGCCACGCCGAGGCGATCGGCGCCCTGATGCTGTGGGGACAGGAGATGGGCCGAGTGGCCCGCTGCCCGCACTGCGGCGACGTGGTGCTGCGCCTGGTACGGGCGAGCGACCGCGTCTTCCTCGACATCCGCGGCGCCGTCCGCCTCGAATTGCCCCTCGCGGGCGTCTGAACCGGCCGGCCGCCCGTGTTCCGCCAAGCCGACCCGGGCGTTCCCGCCGACGACGACCTGCTCGCCGAGCTGGGCCGCGATCGCCTTGCGGACGGGCCCGATCTGGTCGCGACGATCCGCGCGTTGCAAGACGAGGTGGTTCACGCCCCGCTCGACCGCCTGGTGGTCGTCCAGGGCGGCCCGGGCACCGGCAAGACGATGACGGCGCTGCGCCGCGTGGCCTGGCTGATCGACGAGGGCCTGGTCGACGACGCGGAGACGCTGGTGGTGGGCCCGTCGGCGGCGTTCGCCCGGTTCACCGACGACGTGCTGACCGCCTGGGGCTACGACCGGGTCGAGCACCGCTCGGTGGCCGCGCTGCTGCCGCCTTTGGATCACGCGCTGGAGGAGTCGCCGCAGGTCACCCGGCTCAAGGGCGAGGCGCGGATGGCCGGGCTGCTGGCACGCGCCTTCGAGGAGCGCCCCGGCAGCGCGACCGGCGAGCTGCCCAGCTCGATCGACATCGACGGCAGGACCGTCACGCTCGATCCGGTCGCGCTCAAGCGGGTGATCGACACGGCCCGGGCCAGCGAAGCGTCCCCCACCGACCGGCGCATCCTGCTGCGTGCCACGCTCGTGGCCGGCACCCGCGACCCGCGCCTGGTGCTGGAGGCCGCCAACCGGCTCGCCGAACGGCTGTGGCCGTCGCTCGACCCCGAGGGTTTCCTGCGCGAGCTGTTCGACTCGCGCGAGCTGCTGACCTCGGCGGCCGGCGGCGAGTTCACCGACCGTGAGATCGCTTCGCTGCACCGCGCGCCCGAGGAGGCGTGGAGCGAGGCCGACCTGCCGCTGCTCGACGAGGCGGCGCACCTGATCGACGGCGACCCCAAGGGCTTCGGGCACGTGGTGGTCGACGAGGCGCAGGACCTCTCGCCGATGCAGCTGCGGGCGATCGCCCGGCGGTCGGCGACCGGGTCGATGACCGTGGTCGGCGACGTCGCGCAGTCGACCGGGCTGTGGGCGCGCGACGACTGGCACGACCTGGTGGCGCAGCTGCCGTCGGCCCAGCCGCACGAACACCGCGAGCTGCGCTTCGGTTACCGCATCCCGCGGCAGATCTTCGATCTCGCCGCGGAGCTCCTGCCGATGGCCGCGCCGAGCGTCACGGCGCCCAATACCGTACGCGATGGCACGGCCGACCCGGTGATCGTGCCGGCCGACCCCGGTGATCGTGCCTCGCTGGTCGCCGCCGCGGCGGCCGGGCACGCGGAGCAGGGCCGGTCGGTGGCCGTGGTGTGCCCGGCCCGGTGCCGCGCGGAGATCGAGGCGGCGCTGAACGCGGAGGGCCTCGAGTGGCACTCGGCGGCCGAGGACGCGCCGGGGATCGCGGGGGTGGCGCTGCTGGCGCCGCACGAGGCCAAGGGGCTCGAGTTCGACGCCGCCGTGGTGGTCGAGCCGGGGCACATCCTCGACGACGATCCGCGCGGGCACCGGTTGCTGTACATCGCGCTGACCCGGGCGACCGGGCATCTGCACCTGATCGGGGCGCCCGAGGACCTGCCGATCGAGCAGCTCCCGCCCGCGCTCGTCGAGCCTTCGCCCGAGCCATCTCATGAGCCGGTGGCCGAGGTCGCCGCGCCGGCGCCCGCCATGATCGAGATCGAGCTGGACCCGGCCACGCACGAGACGATCAACATGGTGGTGCAGGCGATGGCGGAAACGCTGCTGGCCGGCCTCACGCCCGAGCTGTGGCCCGTGGCGATGAGCCGGCTGGAGCAGCTGATCAACCCGGAGGTTTAGCGGAACCCTCCGCGCAGGCGCTGGGCCAGGGAGGCCGGCGGTCGCGGCGGGACGGTTGCCGCCGTCGTCGATCTGGCCGGGCGCGAGCGGCCCACCGGCCGGTCGTAGTCGGCGGTCGCGATGGCCTCGACGATCTGGCCGTCACCGTAGTTCTCCGAGTCGGGGATCGAGGCGACGAAGCCCACCAGGATCCCGTTCAGCATGATCTGCGCCTCGAGGCCCGCCGTGCCGTCGTTGTCCCAGATCGCCTCGCGCCCGTCCGGAAGCACCACGCGGATGCCGTACTGAGTGACGCCGGCCTGCGGCAGCTTGACATGGGCGAAGACGTTGCGTGCCCGAAGCGTTTCGACGACCCGACGTGCCCGTTCTTCTTCCATGTGAAGACGGTAATGCGATCAACTGTGCGCACGCTGAGGGCCGCCTGTGGCACTCATGAAAGATCACCACGAGCGGTACGCGGTCGATCACTGCACGACATAGATGCAGGTCACATCGACGGATGTTACTCCGTCGTAACAGGAAAATCACCGTATTTCTTTTCCCACTCCCTTGACTTACGGTCCGGTAACCGGAGCGCTCCGGCTTCCTCTCCCTCATGGACCGGAGGCCATCCGATGAGCAACCGTTCCGTCGTCCTCGGCTGTCTCGTCACCATCGCACTACTCAGTCTCGGCATCGCGGCCCCCGCCGCCGCGGCGTCCTCCGTCGACTACGTCGCGCTCGGCGACTCGTATTCCTCGGGCGTCGGCGCCCCCGGACAGGCCGGGCTGTGCCTGCAGAGCCCGAACGGCTACCCCGGCCAGTGGGTCAGCCGCAACACGCCCAAGTCGTTCACCAACCTCAGCTGCGGCGGCGCCGTCACCGGCGACGTCCGGAGCCTGCAGGTGCCGCTCATCCCCGGCGGCACCGACCTGATCAGCATCACCATCGGCGGCAACGACGCCGGCTTCGCGCCGACGGTGCTCAGCTGCCAGGTCTCCAGCGACGCCGCCTGCGCCCGGACGGTCGCCGACGCCGAGGCCGACATCCGGGCCACGCTGCCCGGCAAGCTCGACGCGACCTACGCGGCGATCAAGGCCAAGGCGCCGCAGGCCAAGGTGGTCGTGCTCGGCTATCCCCTGCTGTTCGACACGTCATCGTCGTCGTGCGGCCTCACCGGCATGAGCCTGGCCAAGCGCCGCGTGCTCAACGACGGGGCCAAGGTGCTCGACGATCTGATCGCCCAGCGCGCGCCGGCTGCCGGGTTCACCTTCTCCGACGTACGCGACGAGTTCGCCGGCCACGGGATCTGCGCGTCCACGCCGTACCTCAACAGCCTGACCATCTCCCCGCCGCAGAACTCCTTCCACCCCAACAAGAGCGGTTACACGTACGGGTACCTGCCCGCCTTCGCCGCAGCGGTGTAGTAACGGTGGCCCGGTTTCCACAAGCCGGGCCACACTACCGATTTGCACCTTTTCCGGGACCACAGGATCTTCCCAGGTTTGGCAGTATCTACGGCCATGATCCGCCTCTACTCGCTGTTCGTCCTCCTCGACCTGGCGCTGCTGGTCGTCGCGCTGATCGACTGCCTGTCGGCCGAGGAGTTCGCGATCCGTGCCCTGCCCCGGGTGGCCTGGGTGTTCATCATCCTGCTGTTCTCGCCGGTCGGCGCGATCGCGTGGTTCGTGGCCGGTCGCCCCGCCCCGCCGGTCCGCCTGAGCAACGGCAAGGTCTGGCGCCCCGGCAACGGCTTCCCCGAGTCCGATCGCCCCCGGCAGCGAGGCGCCCAGCTCGCGCCCGACGACGACCCCGAGTTCCTCAAGAACCTGGCGACGTCCCTGCGCGACGACGAGTCGATGATGAAGAAGTGGGAGGCCGACCTCCGCCGCCGCGAGGAAGACCTCCGCCGCCGCGAGTCGGACGACAAGGAGCAATAGCCTCCCGCGCGCGTCACCCGCCCGGCTTCGTCGCCGGGCGGCAGGATGGCCCACGTGACAACGTGGACGGTTCGAACCGTGGCCGCGGCCGATTCCCGCCTCGGGCTCTTCCCCTCGATGGGCGAGTACCAGGTCTACGACGACCACGTCTTCGACGCCTTCGACGCGGCCGACGACCGCCACCGCGCCTACCGGGACGCCGTCCGCGCAGCCTCACCCGGCAAGGTGGTCCTCGACATCGGCACCGGCCGGGACGCCCTCTGGGCGATCGAGGCGGCCCACGCCGGCGCGCGGCACGTCTACGCCATCGAGGCCGACCCGGCGATGGCCGATCGCGCCGCGGCGGCCGCGGATGCGGCCGGGCTGAGCGACCGGGTCACGGTCCTGCCGGGCCTCTCCCAGGAGCACACCCTCCCCGTACGGGCGGAAGTCTGCGTCTCCGAGATCGTCGGCAACATAGCCACGGCCGAGGGCGCGCTTCCCACGCTGGCCGACGCCCGTTCTCGCCTTTGCGCTCCCGGCTGCGCATGGATCCCGTTCCGCATGCAGACCTGGGCCGCAGCGGTCGACCTGCCCGAGACCGGCCCACCGGCGATGGCCGCCGAGTCCCTCCCGTACCTGTACTCGATCTTCGAGGCCACCGGCAGCCCCTTCGACCCGCGCCTCTGCCTGGCCGGTCCCGCCCACGAGAACGTGATCTCCTCCTGCGCCCCGATCGAGAGCGCGACCTTCGAACCCGACGCCACGAGCGCCGGCAGTGGCGAGGGCAGCAACGAGGCCACGAGCGACGGCAGCAACGAGATCACGCTGCGGATCGCCATGAACGCGACCATGACCGGAATCCTCCTCTGGGCCCGCGTGGCGGTCTCCGCCCGAGGTGGCCGCGAGGTCGACGCCCTGACCGGCGACACCCGAGCCTGGGCGCCGATCTACGTCCCGCTCCCCCGCGCTCACCCGGTCGGCGCCGGCGATCACCTCACGCTCGCCCTGACCCGCACCACCAGCGACGACGGAATCCACCCCGACTACGACCTCACGCTCGACGGCCGCCCGGTCTGGCACAGCCCGCACCACGGCGGCCCGTTCCGCACCACCCCCTTCTACCAGGCGCTCTTCCCACCAGCCTGACCCGTTGACGAGTTGCCCGCCCGCCGCGACTCATCAACGGTGAGTTGCGGCGCGGAGCGTGCAGCAAGTCATCAAGGTCGCGCGGCGTCGGGTGGCTGGCAGGCCGGCGTTGATGAATTGCGGTGCGGAGCGCGCAGCGCACGCGAACTCATCAAACATCGGTGGGCGGCGGGCGGAAACGGACACCGGGGACGGTGCTGAGGGCGTACGCGAAAGTGGTTTGGGGTTTCAGGGGTGTTGCGGCTTAGTTAAAGAGGTTAATAAACTCCGCGGGATAGCGATTGATCTATTCCCGGGAGGTCTCGTGAGGCGATCGACAACCGCGGCGCTGGCCGTCGCTTCGACGGCGGCACTGGTGCTGGCGGCGGCGCAACCCGCCACGGCGCACGGTGGCAGCGGGCGAGGCGAGACTGTCAGCGGCACCTATTCGACCGGGGCCGCCCACGCCTGGGAGAAACTGCCCAGCGCGCGAGTGGGCCACGACGGCGGGCAAGCCGCCGACGCCACCGTCGTAGTGGACCCCAGTCAGGTCGAACAGGCCTACAGCGGCATCGGGTTCTCGCTGGACGAGACCTCGGTGTCCAACCTCTGGAAGCTGACGCCGGGCGAGCGGGAGAAGGCGATCCGCCTGCTGGCCGACCCGAAGACGGGCGCGGGGCTCGACCGGTTCCGGCTGACGATCGGCAGCCCCGACCTCATCGAGCACCTGCCGTTCTGGTCCTACGACGAGCTCCCGGCCGGCGTGAGCAGCGACTTCGGGCTCAAGCACTTCTCCATCCAGCGGGACGTCGACCTGCACATCGTGGACACCGCGCGGCTGATCCTGAAGTACAACCCGAAGGCGACTTTCTTCGCGTCGGCGTGGAGCGCGCCGGCCTGGATGAAGACGAACAACAAGTTTCTCGGCGAGGTGGCGCTCAAGCCGGGCAGCACGACCGACCACTACCAGGTCGGCAAGCTGCGCGACGACTGCATCGACGTTTTCGCGCGGTACTACGTGAAGTACCTGCAGGCGTACGCCCGCCATGGCATCCCCATCGACGCGTTGACGCTGCTCAACGAGCCCGGCATGGACGTGGTCTATCCGGCGATGGACATCAGCGTCGAGCAGCAGCAGAAACTCGCGGTCGCCATCAAGCGCGAAACTCGCAAGGCCGGGTTGCGCACCGACCTCTACGTGCACGACTTCAATTTCTGGGACTGGCGCGACCCGAACAGCACCGCGACCAAGAACTACTACCGGATCATGAACGACCCGGCGACGCGGCAGGCGGCCGACGCGATCGCGTTCCATCCGTACTGGGGCGATCCGACCGTGATGCGGGACGCCTACGAGGAGTTCGGCAAGCCGGTGCACATGACCGAGACCAGCGATCTCAACCCGGGCACCGTGCTGAGTTACTTCCGGCTCGACGCCAGCTCCTACGTGCTCTGGGCGCAGGCCACCGACCAGGACGGCGGCACCCTGCACTGGACCGACAAGCGCGACAACAACGTCGACTGGGACGAGATCGCCGCGACGACCAAGTGGCCCGACCGGCTTGTCAAGGTCAACACCATCACCAAGACATTTTCCGTACGCGATGAGCTGTACCCACTGGGACAGTTCGCTCGCTACCTCTCGCCCGGCGACCGTCGCGTCGAGTCGAGCGGCGCTTCCCATGGCGTGAGCAACGTCGTCTACCGGAACGGCAACTCGTACAAGGCGATCGTCGCGAACGCGAACGCGGTTCCGTCGACGGTGCGCGTGGTCCTCGGCGGCGAAAGTTTCGTGGTGTCCGTGCCGGCGGGTGCTTACGCCACGTACACGTGGAAGTCGGATTTCCGAGGCAGCCACCGCAACCACGCGCCGGTTTCGCGCCGGCGGCCGCGGTGACCGCGGACCAGTACGTGACCACGTCCTTCCGCCTCGCCGCGTCCGACCGCGACCGTGACCGGCTCGCGTTCTACGCGACCGACCTGCCCGACGGGGTGACCCTCGACGCCCGGACCGGCGTGGTCACCGTGCACCCGACCACGGCGGGCACACAGAGTCTCACCTTCTACGTCACGGACGGTGCGGCCCGGGCCGCCACGACGGTGCAGCTGACGGTGGCCCCGCACGGCGCGCCGATCGGCGAGAAGGTCGAGGCCGAGGCGTACGTGGCGCAGCACGGCTGGACCGAGGGCGTCAACTTCGTCGAGTCGAACGCGGCGGCCAGCGGCGGCAAGAACGTGGGCTGGACCGCGGCGGGGAACTGGCTGCAGTACCGGCTCGATGTCGCCACGGCCGGTGCCTATGACCTGGAACTACGGGTTGCCAGCGGGACCGGCGCCGTGGCCACGGACGCGGTGTCGTTGCGGGACAGCTCGGACGCGACGCTGGCGAAGGTGAGCGTGCCCGACACCGGCGGCTGGGGTTCCTACCAGTCGGTGCACGTGCCGGTGACGCTGGCGGCCGGCGACCAGGTGGTCACGGTCTACTGCGAGACCGGTGGCTTCAACATCGACTACTTCCGGTTGAGCTGAGCCTTGGTGGAACCGCGGCCCGGCAGGTTGTGCACCCGCCGGGCCGCGGTCACTCTCAGTCCAGCAGCTCGGTCACCGTGCCGGCCGCGACCGTACGGTTGCCCTCACGCACCGCGAAGCCCAGGCCGGCCTCGAGCGCGATCGGCTTGCCCAGCGTCACGACGACCGCGTCGAGCGTGTCGCCGGGCATGACCAGGTCACGGTCCCCCAGGTCCATCCCGCCGGACACGTCCGTGGTGTGGAAGTAGAACTGGGGGCGGTAGTCGGCCGCGAACGGGGTGTGCCGCCCGCCCTCGGCCGCCGTCAGCGCGTACATCGTGGCCCTGAACTTCGTGTGCGGCGTGACGCTGCCGGGCACCGCGACCACCTGGCCGCGCTGCACCTGCTCGCGCTTCACCCCGCGCAGGAGGATCGCGGCGTTGTCGCCCGCCTCGGCCTGCGCGAGCGACTTGCCGAACGTCTCCATGCCGGTCGCGACGGTGCTGATCGTCTCGCCGAGGCCGACCACCTCGACCGGCTCGCCGATCCGCAGCGTGCCGCGCTCGACCTTGCCGGTCACGACCGTGCCCCGGCCGCTGATCGAGAGCGTGTTCTCGATCGGCATGAGGAACGGCTCGCCAAGCTCCCGCGGCGGCACCGGCACGTACTCGTCGACCGCGTCCAGCAGCCGTCCGATCGAGTCGACCCACTGCGGGTCACCCTCGAGGGCCTTGAGCGCGCTGACGCGTACGACCGGAACCTCGTCACCGGGGAAGCCGTACTCGCTCAGCAGCTCGCGGACCTCGAGCTCGACCAGGTCGAGCAGCTCGGGGTCGTCGACGGCGTCGCTCTTGTTCAGCGCGACGACCAGGTACGGCACGCCGACCCGCTGGGCGAGCAGCACGTGCTCGCGGGTCTGCGGCATCGACCCGTCCTGCGCCGACACGACGAGGATCGCGCCGTCCACCTGCGCCGCCCCCGTGATCATGTTCTTCACGTAGTCGGCGTGGCCGGGCATGTCGACGTGAGCGTAGTGACGGTTCGGGGTCTCGTACTCGACGTGCGCGATGGTGATGGTGATGCCACGCGCCGCCTCCTCCGGGGCCTTGTCGATCCCCTCGAACGCGACGTACCGGTTGGCGGCCGGGTCGCGGTCGGCGAGGACCTTGGTGATCGCGGCGGTCAGGGTCGTCTTGCCGTGGTCGACGTGACCCATCGTGCCGATGTTGACGTGCGGCTTGGTGCGGATGAACTGGCTCTTCGCCATGGTCGTCTTCTCAATCCTTACTGGAGGTAAGGCTGTGGTCTTTCGGTACGCGGCCGCCGCCAGCCTGGGCGGGGGCGCGTCGGAACCCGGTCGTCGCACGCTTTTGCTCGTACGGCAGCCACCCTTCCCCGGGGTTCCGCTGCCGGTGGGGAAGGGTCAGATTCGGGTATCGGCGCCGCTGAACGCGGGCACGCACACGGGAGCCACCGAGGGCAGCTGCAGACCGTGGGCGAACATGCGGATCACGGTAGACCGCAACGCCCGGCGGGTCGAACTAATTTCCGGTCACGCTCTGGTGATGTCTGCCCCCACCAGCCTCACCAGCCTCACCAGGCGAAGATGGATCCCTTCGACGTGCTCGCCACCGTGCGGCCTTCGCGGACGTATCGGAAAGACATCACCACGGCGTATTTCTTGCCCTTCGCCGGACTCGCCCCGGCCGGCCCGCATCCCTGCGTCGCCGCGTCCCCGCCGAACGTCAGGTTGCCGCAGGTCTTCGGGCCGGCCACGGTCCGCCCGCTGGCGGCCTCCTGGAGGGCGACGGTGATGCTGCCGGTCCCGCCGCCGGGCGCGGTCAGCGATGCCTGGTACTGGATGTCGCGCCCGAGCATCTGGCACGGCTTCGGCGCGAGCGGCAGCCGGGTGCTGAAGTCGAACGCGATCGAACGCGTGCACTGCCACGGCCCATAGGGCTTGGCTTCGGGTTGCGGTGACCGAGATTTGGTCACCCTGGGTGCAGAAGCATGTGATCGTACGGGTGACGGAGTAACCAACCGCAACCCGTCGGCGGGCACGGTGCCGGCGGGTTCGGGCCGCGCCGCGGTCCTGGTGACGGCCGCCGTGCTCGGCTTGCCGGCAACGACCGCCCCCCGGTACGGCCGCGCGGACGCGGTCGGGGCCGCGATGATCCGGGTCGTCTCCGGTCCGGCCTGCTTCCCGCCGCCGCCGCGCTGGTAGTGCCACACCGTGGCCGCCACCGCCGCCGCGATCATCGCCGCGGCGATGATCGTCATGGTCGCCCGGGGGCGCGCCCATCGCCAGTTCGGCGCCGCGTTGCCCCTCTCCGGCTTCCGGGGCAGGGGCAGCAGACTCACCGCCTCCGGATCGTCCGCACCCTCGCCAGTGTTCCCGGTAAGACTTCCCGCGGCCCGGCTCATGCCGTTGGCGTTCTCGTGCCCCGCGACGGCGCGACCGTCCGCGGGCGGGCGACCGGCGCCGCTGCCGCCCTGCCCGCCGCCGCCCTGCCCGCCGCCGCCCTGCCCGCCGCCGCCCTGCCCGCCGCCGCCCTGCCCAGCGCCGCCCTGTCCGCTGCCGCTCTGCCCGCCGCCGTCACTGGCCGGGCCGCGCCCATAGTGCCCGCCGCCGTCACCGGCTGGGCCGCGCCCACCACGCCCGCCGCCGTGATCGGCTCGGCCGCGCTCACGCTGCTCGCCGCCGTGATCGGCCGGGCCGCGCCCGCCCTCCCCGCCGCCGTCACTGGCCGGGCCACGCGGGCCCGGCCGCGATCCGTCGCGGCCCTGGGAGTCGATCTGGGCCCCGGCCGGGCGATCCCGGCCCCCACCGTCAGCCGGGTTGTCCACCCAGCGCGCGTTTCCCCACCGCTCGTTCCCTCGGCCATCATTCACCCGAGCGACATTCGCCGGTCCCGCCGAGGCCGCCCCCGCGCTGACGTGGCCCGTCCCCGCCGAGGCCGCCGCGTCACGACCCGCGCCGCCCTGCCGGGGCATGCCCCGCCGCGTCGGCCCATCACCGCGACCCGGCTCATCACCGCGACCCGGCTCATCACCGCGACCCGGCTCATCACCGCGACCCGGCTCATCACCGCGACCCGGCTCATCACCGCGACCCGGCCGCCCGTCGCTGCGGCCCGGCCCATCACCGCGGCCCGGCCCATCACCGCGGCCCGGCCCATCACCGCGACCCGGCCGCCCGTCGCTGCGGCCCGGCCCATCACCGCGGCCCGGCCCATCACCGCGACCCCTCCCGTCACCGCGACCCGGCCGCCCGTCGCTGCGGCCCGGCCCTTCGCTGTGCCAGGCCACGTCGAGCCCCGCGTCGGCCAGGTCCGATTTGTTCGGGTCGATCTCGCTCGCGCCCGACGTCGCCGGCGGGGGCAGCGCGGGCACGTCCCGGAAGAGCCCCGCCGCGTCCGACAGCTCGGCCACGAGCTCCGCCGCGGTCGGCCGGAGCCGTGGCTTGATCGACATGCAGAACGTGATCAGCTCCCAGATCCCGTCCGGGATCCCCGGGTGCCGTTCCGGGTTGCCCTCCATGTGCCGGCGCATCAGGTCGGGGATCGAGTCGCTGTCATACGGCGGACGCCCGCTGACCAACTCGTAGAGAAGCACGCCCAGCGCGTACACGTCAGTCGCCGCGCTCGCGGTGACCCCGTGGAATGCCTCGGGCGCCATGTAGTGCGGCGTCCCGACCACCGCGTTGGGCGTGGTCATGCTGGGCGTGTTGAGGATCCGCGCGATGCCGAAGTCCGTGAGCCGGGTGTCCAGCCTGCCGTCCTCCACGCGCAGCAGGATGTTGTCCGGCTTGAGATCCCGGTGGATCACGCCGAGCTCGTGCGCCTCGGCGAGCGCCGCCGCGACCTGCGCCGCGAGCCGGGCCGCCTCCCCCGACGGCACCGTGTGGTGCTCCCGCAGGTGGTCGCGCAGGCTGCCGCCGTCGACGAGGTCCATGACCAGCCCGAGCGTCTCGCCGACGCTGAAGAGATCACGTACGCGCACCACGTTGCGGTGCCGCAGCATCAGCAGGATGGTCCGCTCCTGCACGAACCGGGTGACCAGCTTCGGCTGCCGCAACAGGCTCTCGTGGAGCAGCTTGACCGCGACCGGCGCCCCCGAGGCCCGATCCACGCCCCGCCACACCGTTCCGGTGGCGCCCTGCCCGATCGGATGCTGGAGGACGTACGAGTTCCCCACGCATCGCCCGCTGAGGTCCATGGTCGACGCGCCGTCGGAATCCGCGCGTGCGACGCTGCTCGTGCGATCCTTGGTCACTCAAGCTTCCTTCCGGGCTGCTAGCGATGCCCCGGAATCCTGCTGTTTGTCCGGATCGCCTGGCAAGTCCGCGCGCCCGAGTTCGCACCTTTGGTAGGAGTGGCCGGATTCGCGTCACCCCCAGCGCCGGCATTCGTTCGTGTGATCGAATCAGCGCTCAACCGCCCGCCGCGGCATGCGCCCGGCCTTTGAACTCCCGCATGTAGCTCGCGGCAACTCATCGATGACGAATGCCGTTCCGTGCAGTCACGCGATGGGCGCGCTATGGCCTCTCGCCGCAGGTGGTCGCGCTTGCGACGGCGGAGACTGCCGCTGCTCGGCGTGGGAGTCGTCGTCGCGTACGCGATGAAGTGATTTCCAAGCCAGGACGGCGAGCCAGGTGAATCCCACCGCGATCGCCAGGCGCTGGAAGATGCCGGTCTCTGATTCGACGCCGCCGGCCAGCACGAACAGGACCGGGACGAGGACGCCGACGGCGCGGCAGTACCACCGCCAGCGCCGCGACGGCCAGCGGCGGGCGGAGACGAAGGCGGCCGCGGCGAGTGAGGCGAACACCACGACCGAGATCAGGTTGTGGACGGTGCCGTGCGCGGTGCTGGTCGTGTGCGGCGCCGGGTCGGAAACGAACACGCCGGCCAGCATCAGGCCGACGCCGAACACGCCGATCAGCCAGCCCGCCCAGCCCGACACGACCCGGCGGGCGGCGAACGCGAACGCCACTGCCAGCGCCCCCGTGACGAGGAAGTTGCCGATCTGCAGCCAGCCACCCGGACCGATCGCGGCCTCGCTCACGAAGTCGCGCACCGGGTCGTAGTGTTCCCGAATCCGGTCGTTGACCAGGAAGACGACGACGAACAGCGGCCCGCCGACCACCCCACACCAGAGCAGGACCCTTTCCCTCGCCATTCTCCGGACGATAGGCGTCTATGCCTGAGCGCCGGCTGAGCGATCGGGTTGCGGGCCGCACAGGTTGCGGATGGCGCCCAACAGCGTCGAGCGGGTGAACGGCTTCTCGATCAGCATGCTGTTCTCGTCGAGATGCAGCTGCGGGCCGAGCGACGCCGCCGTGTAGCCCGACATGTAGAGCACCGGCAGGTCGGGATGGTGCGTGCGCAACGCCGAGGCCAGCTCGGGGCCGGTCATCGTCGGCATCACCACGTCGGTGATCAGCAGGTCGGGATGGGCGCCCGCGGCCACCTGGGTGACCGCCATCAACGCGTCCGTCGCCACCGTGATGACGTACCCGGCCGGCTCGATCAGGCGCTGCACCAGCTGCGCCACCTCGGGCTGGTCCTCGACGATCAGCACGTTGCCGATCACCTGGGTGGCGCCCTGCCGGGCCTCGGCGGGCTGGCGCTCCTCGGCGGCGGGCAGATAGAGGTGGACCGTGGTGCCGAGGCGTGGCTGCGACTCGAGCTCGATGTGGCCGCCGATGCCCTGCACGATGCCGGCCGTGGTGGCCAGGCCCAGCCCGGCCGCGGTCGGGCGGGTGGTAAAGAACGGCTCGAGCGCGCGCCGGCGGACCTCCTCGGTCATGCCGGTGCCGGTGTCGGTGATGACGAGGTGGACCAGGCGGCCCTGGGGCGCGCCCTCGGGCGGCTCGCCGGTCTCGTGCACCTCATTCACCGCGGCGACCCGCAACATGCCGCCGTGCAGCATCGCGTCCCGCGCGTTCGCCGCGAGGTTGACCAGCGCCTGCTCGAGCGGCCCGCGCTCGGCCTTCACCGGCCACACGTCGGGCCCGAATGCCAGGTCGAGCCCGATGCGCTCGCCGAGCGTGCGGCTGAACAGCGACTGCACGTCGGTGAGCAGGTCGGGGATCGGGATGATCTCGGGCCGGTTGCCCTCGCTGCGGCCGAACGCGAGCAGCTGGTGGGTGAGGGTGCGCCCGGTGCCGACCGCCTCGAGGACGTCCTGGGCCAGCCGGTGCTGCGGCGACCCGTCCTCGGTCTGAGAAAGGATCATGTCGGCCGAGCCGCCCACGACCGTGAGCAGGTTGTTGAAGTCGTGCGAGATGCCGCCGATCAGCTGGCCGAGGCTGTCGAGCCGGCGCAGGTGGTCGAGCTGCCGTTTGAGGCCGCGGGCGTCGATGTGGTCGGTGGTGTCGGTGACCATGCAGACCACGCCGTTGAACTGCCCTTGCTCGTCCATCAGCGGCATCATGCTCATCCGGACGCTGCGCTTCGAGCCGTCCGCCCGCATCAGCCGGGTCGCGCCGACCGTCGACCGGCCGGCCTGACACTCCGCGATGCGGCGGGTCAGCTCCTTCTGCCCCTGGTCGTCGAGGAAGCCGCGCAGCGACACCCCGACGAGCTGGTGCCGGGGCATGCCGAGCACCACGCCGATCGGCTCGTTCGCGTACGTGGCCACGCCGTCCGGATCGAGCTGGAGCACCCCCTCGGGGATCGTCTCGAGCACCCGCCGGTAGCGCTCCTCGCTGGCCCGCAGCCGTTCCAGGGTCCGAGCGCCCGAGCATGCCAGGGCCAGCTCGCCGGCGATGTCGCGGGCCAGTTCCACCTCGGCCGTCGAGTAGAAGGCGCCGGGTGTCTCGCGGGTCAGCACCAGGTATCCGGCGTACGTGTTGTCGACGATCACCGGGCAGAGCACGGCCGCGTGGATGTGGTGCTCGTCGCCCGCCAGGGGCTCGACCCCGTCGCCGGCCAGCACGATGGGCCGGCGGCTCGCGGCCAGCGCGGTGGAGAAGTCGTCGTCGGGCAGTTGCCCGACGTGGTCGAGCACCCGGCCGAGCGACGCCGACCGCTCGTCGTCGATGTGGTGGTAGGTGATCGCTTCGTACCGGCCGTCGTCGCGCAACAGCTGAACGCCGGCCCCGTCGCCGATCATGTCGGCGGCCGCGCGGGCCGCCGTCGAGCGGACCTCCACGGTGTTGTCGGCGACCCGGCTGAGCGCCAGGGCGAGGTCGGCGAGCGCGTACCGGAGGGGGTAAGCCATGACACCCATGCCGACATGATCCGTGCCTGGTGGGGTGCGTGCGGCCGGTTCGCCAGCATTGCAACCGTCGAAGCTTGTGGTCAGAGGACGACGCGGTAGTGCGTCGTGAGACGGCGATCATCGTCGAGCACGTGAAAAGCAATCATCGGCGGCTGCCGGAGATCGATGATCTCCTCGGTCTCGAAGGGCAGCATCGAGGTCGAGACGACACCCGGCGCGACCACCAGCGGGCGCCCGGCGAAGGTCGTGGCGGCTGCCGTGTGCGCGTGCCCGCAGAGCAGCGCCACCACCTGCGGATGGCGCTCCACCACCGCGGCGAGCCGCTCGGCGCCGAACTGCCGGATGCTGTCGACGAAGGGCATGCCGAGCATCACCGGCGGATGGTGGAAGCAGATCAGCGCGGGCAGCTCGGGCCGCCCCGCCAGGGTCGATTCCAGCCAGGCGATCGTCTCGCCGGCGAGCACCCCGTCGTTCCGCCCCGGAATGCTGGAGTCGACCATCAAGATCAAGACACCGGCGATCTCGTACGCCCGATTGGCCGGCTCATCGCTCGCATCCTCGCCGAGCAGTGCCTTGCGGTAGGGCCCTCGCTGGTCGTGGTTGCCCGGGCACCACAGCACTGGCGACGGCAGGCTGACCAGGCCGCGGACCCGTTCGTACTCCGCCTCGGCGCCGTGATCGGCGATGTCGCCGGTGACGATCACCGCGTCGGGCGGCGAGGGCAGCGCCGCCAGGTAGCGGAAGACCCGGGCGGTGCGCTCGGCGCTGCGCTCCCCCGAGTCGACGTGGATGTCGCTGACGTGCGCGATGAGAACCATGCGCCGACGCTACGCGGGAACGGACGGCCGGCTCGACGGCCAAAGGTCGGTGAGTGGCGTTCGAAGTCGACCTTCGGCGCCTTCCGAAGTCGATGCACCGACCGGCTTCGGTCGGCTACCGCCGCGACCCGCGCCCTGGTGGGTTGGAGGGTTGGAGGGCAGCGCAGCCAGGCGATAGAGGACGTGGCGGCGCCCGTCCCACTCCGCCGGCACGGCGGGGTGGTCGAAGTCCTCGGACGGGTCGCGAGTCATGCCCAGCTTTTCCATCACCCGCCGCGACGCGATGTTCCGCTCCGTGGTGAACGAGACGATCTGCGGGAGGCCGATGGTGTCGAAGGCATAGGTGACGACGCGGCGAGCGCCCTCGGTGGCGTACCCGTGGCCGTGGAACCTCGCGGCCAGCCGCCAGCCGATCTCGACGCCCGGGGCGAACGGCAGGGTCGGTCGCAGCGGCTGCAGGCCGATGAAGCCGGCGAACTCGCCGTCGACGTCGACCGCCCACAGGCCCCAGCCGCGCTCGGCGATGCCGGCCTCGCTCCGGTCGGCGAAGGCGTCGCTCTCCTCGCGGGTGAGCCGCGCCGGGAAGTGGGACATGACGACCGGGTCGGCGTTCATCGCCGCGAAGGGCTCGCGGTCGGCGACTCGCCACTGCCGGAGCAGAAGGCGGTCGGTGGCGAGGCTCACGCCCGGCCCGGCCTCAAGCTCGTGCCCGGCCCCAGGCTCATGCCCGGCCCCAGGCTCATGCCCGGCCCCAGGCTCATGCCCGGCCCCAGGCTCATGCCCGGCCCCAGGCTCATGCCCGGCCCCAGGCGCGGGCGACCAGGTCGGGAAGGATCTGGGCGGCGGGGCCGCGCAGGTTGACATCGGCGACCGCGTCGAGGGCGGTCGGCTCGGGGTTGATCTGCACCACCGCGGCGCCGGAGCGGGCCGCCACATAGGGGATCTCGGCGGCCGGGTAGACGAGGCCGGACGTGCCGATGGTGAAGAGCAGGTCGCACCCGAAGGCAGCCTCGGTGGCGGCGGAGAGAGCGTTCGGCGAAAGCTGTTCCCCGAACCAGATCACTCCGGGCCGCACGGGCGCGCCGCAGTACGCGCAGGCAGGCGGCATGACGCGCCCGTCGCGCTCCCCTGCGGCCGGCCCGGGCGCGCTCGACCCGGGCGCGCTCGACCCGGGCGCGCTCGACCCGGGCGCGCTCGACCCGGGCGCGCTCAACCCGGGCGCGCTCAACCCCGGCGCGCTCGACCCGGGCGCGGGGGTGCTTGAAGGCAACCCGGGCGGCGCGGAAGCGGTCGGGGCAGGCTTGGCGCAGGCGGAGCAGCGCGGGGCGAACAGACTCCCGTGCAAGTGGATGGGGTCCCGCGAGCCGGCGCGTTCGTGGAGGTCGTCGACGTTCTGGGTGATGACCACCGTGTCGGGGACCCGGGCCTCGATGGCGGCCACCGCTTCGTGGCCCGCGTTGGGGCGGACCCGCTCGACCTCGGCGCGACGCCACTCGTACCAGCCCCAGACGAGCGCCGGGTCGGCCGCGAACGCCTCGGGGGTGGCGAGGGCCTTGGCGTCGAAACGGGCCCAGAGGCCAGTCTGGGCGTCCCGGAATGTGGGAACGCCGGATTCGGCCGACATGCCGGCGCCGGTGAAGACGACGACCCGTTTCGCGTCGCGGAGCAGTTCCGCGGCGTCACGCTCCGGCATCTTTGCGGACCTCCTGGCGGTACACGGCGTGAACCCGCAGCCCCAGTGCCGCGACGCCTCCCGGGCATTCTCGCGCAACTTGCACGCCGGGCGCGTCCCCGTAACCCTCCAGCATTGACAGATATCGATTCAGACGAGATGGTTGGGCCGCACCGCCGGGTCACGCGACGGGTGAAGGCCGAGGGCAGCCTTCGCCGATTCCCCCATGACCAGGCCTCGTCCACCGGGGCCGTTCACCCGCCGGAGCAATGAGCCCTCATGAAGACAAGAAAACGTATGCGTTTCCTCGTCAGCGCCGCCGTCGGCGCTCTCGTCGCCACCATCGCCCTCGTGGCCCTCCCGTCCGGGCCCGCCCAGGCGCACGGCAACGTCATCAGTCCCGCGTCCCGCAACTACGGCTGCTGGCAGCGCTGGGGCGACAAGTTCCAGGACCCGACCATGGCCACGCTGGATCCGATGTGCTGGCAGGCCTGGCAGGCCGACCCCAACGCCATGTGGAACTGGAACGGACTCTTCCGGGAACAAGTCGCCGGCAACCACCAGGGCGCCATCCCGGACGGCCAACTGTGCAGCGCCGGTCACACGCAGAGCGGCCGGTACAACGCGCTCGACACGGTCGGCGACTGGAAGACCACCTCGATCGGTAACAACTTCACGGTCCAGGTGTTCGACCAGGCGCTGCACGGCGCCGACTACCTCTGGGTGTACGTCACGAACCCGGGCTTCAACCCGGCGACGACCGCCCTCAAGTGGTCGGATCTGACCCGGGTCGCGGTCGTCGGCAACACGCCGGCAGCGCAATGGACGCCGGTCACCGGCGGCGTCCAGCTCAACATCCCGGTGTCGCTGAGCGGCCGTACGGGCCGGGCCATGGTCTACACGATCTGGCAGGCCAGCCACCTGGACCAGTCGTACTACTGGTGCAGCGACGTCACCTTCGGCGGCACCAACCCGACGACCCAGCCCACGACCACTCCGCCGACCACTCCGCCGACCACGCAGCCCACCACCACGCCCCCGACCACGCAGCCCACGACGACCCCGCCCACCACGCAACCGACCACGACACCTCCGGTCAGCGGCGCCTGCTCGGCCACGTACGCGCTGAGCAGCCAGTGGTCCGGCGGGTACCAGGCGGGCGTGACGGTCACGGCCGGATCGTCGGCGATCAAGAGCTGGACCGTACGCCTGACGTACGCCGGCGCGCCGAGCATCCAGCAAACCTGGAACGCGACATCGTCCGTGAGCGGCAACGTCCTGACGGCCACGAATGTCAGCTACAACGGGGGCCTGAGCGCGGGCGGCAGCACCACATTCGGCTTCCTGGGGTCGGGCACGGCCACCACGCCGACGGTCACCTGCACAGCAACGACCTGACGAACCCTTCTCAACTCCCGGACATACCGCTACAGTCGTCTGGGAGCGCTCCCAACATCGATACCGGCAAATGAAGGGAGGCCCCCCACCTAACGCGTGACACCGGTTCCCAGAGACACCAATCCGTCCGCATGGACTGGAGCGGGGGTCGGGACGCCCTCCCCGTCCCCCGCTCACCGGACCACCCTGCGTGCCGGGTATCTCACCCGGACGTCGGGACATTCGGATTAACCCCGGAGCCCGCCGGGCATCCCGTCCGCATGACGGAAACACCCATGACGGACACACCCATGACGGACACACCCGGGCCGGCCGCGAGGCGGCTCTCATGAACCTTCTGCTACGAGCCGCGATGCTGGGCGCGGCGACCGGCGGCCGCAGCATCACCCCGCTGGCCGCGCTGGCCGATCGGGGCTTCCTCCGCATCGCCGCCCGGGCCGCCGCGCTGGGCGAGCTCATCGCCGACAAGCTGCCGAGCACGCCCAGCCGCCTGTCCCCGGCGCCGCTGGCCGGCCGGGTCGCGCTCGGCGCGTTGTCCGCCGGAATCTACGCCCACCGGCGGGGCCGATCCGTCGCCCTACCGGCAGCGGTCGGAGGCGCCGCGGCCTTCGCGGGCAGCTATGCGGGCGCCGGTTGGCGCGCCTTCGCCGCCCGGCACGACTTCGCCGTCCCGGCGGCGCTGGCCGAGGACGCCGCAACCGTGGCCCTGACCCGAACCGCAATCCGCTGAGGGTTATTCAGGGCGGTGGAGACCAAGCTGCTGACGTTCGGCGAGGTGCGGCTCAAGGTGGGCCCTGAATAACCCGCACTGACCGCAGTCGCGCCGACGCACGACCGCGCTAGGCGAACAACGCGCTCACCGATTCGCCATTGTGGATGCGGCGCATCGCCTCGGCCAGAGCCGGCGCCACCGAGAGGATCGTCAGCTTGTCGGTCTGATTCTTCTCGGGAATCGGGACCGTGTTGGTGCAGACGATCTCTTCTATCTCTTTTTCCTCCGAGAGCCGGCGAATGGCGTCGCCGGTGAAGAGGCCATGGGTGCACGCCACCCGGACACTGCGGACGTTGCGTTCCCGCAGGCGCGAGAGCAATTCGAAGACGGTGCTCCCCTTGGCTATCTCGTCGTCGAGGACGATCACGTCGCGGTCGGTGACGTCGCCGATGACCGTGCTGATGACCACCTTGTCGTCGGCGTAGCGTTGCTTCGCGCCGGCCGCCACGTCGATGTCGAGCATGCGGGCGAAAGCCGCCGCCTCCTTCGCATTGCCCAGGTCGGGCGAGACGACCACGGTGTTGCTGAGGTCATAGCCGCGGAAATGGTGGGCGAGCTCGCGCAGCGCATGCAGATGGTCGACCGGAATGCTGAAGAAACCGTGCACCTGGGGGGAGTGCAGGGTCATCGCGAGAACCCGATCGGCGCCGGCCGTGCTGAGCAGATCGGCGACCAATCGGCCGCCGATGGAGATGCGGGGGGCGTCCTTCTTGTCGCTGCGCGCGTAGGCATAATGCGGCAGCACGACCGTGATCCGGCCGGCGCTGGCGCCCCTCGCGGCGTCGAGCATGAAAAGCAGTTCCACCAAATTCTCCTGTACGGGTGGAACGAGCGGCTGAATGAGGAAGACGTCCCGTTCCCGGCAGTTGCCCTGCAGCTGCACCTCGATGCAGTCGTTGGCGAAGCGGGAGATTCGGGTGGGCATCAGCGGCACGCCCAGATGCAGGCAGATCTCGGCGGCGAGCTCGGGGTGGGCGGATCCGGAGAAAACGGCGATGTCACGCACGGGGACCACCCTAAGAGGATACCGGCCGACACTTGCGAGCGACCTTTGGTTCCTCTACGGTGACCGTTACTCATGAGTGACCAATGGGAGCGAACCCTCGACGCGCTGGGCGATCCCACGCGCCGGCGAATAGTGGAGCGGCTGCGGGCGTCGGGCCCGTCGCCGGTCGGTGCGCTGGCGGCCGCGCTGCCCGTGGGCCGGCCGGCGGTCAGCAAACATCTCAAGGTGCTCGAGGGCGCCGGGCTGGTCGTGCATCAGAGCGCGGGGACGCGAAATCTGTACGCCCTCGCGCCGGAGGGGTTCACCGCGCTGCAGCGGTGGCTGGTCGGCATGTGGGACGACGCGTTGTCGTCCTACTCGGACGTATTTACGGAGAAGTCATGAGCTTGCCGCCACTGCACCGGCAGATCGTGGTCCCGGCGTCGCCCGGGGAGGCGTTCGAGGTCTTCACCGCGCGGATCGGCGAGTGGTGGCCGGTCGGGCGGTTCAGCGTCTTCGGCGAGGGCGCGGTGGCCGCCTTCCACGACGGGGAACTGGTCGAGACCGGGCCCGACGGCGGCACGGCGGTGTGGGGCAAGGTGCTCGACTGGCAGCCACCCCGCTCGTTCCGGATGACCTGGCACCCCGGCCGGGACGCCGCCGGAGCGTCGGTCGTCGAGGTGTCGTTCGCGCCGGTGGGCGACGAGGCGACGCTCGTCACGGTGACGCACTCGGGCTGGGAGTCGCTCGACGCCCGCGGCGAGTATCGGCGCGGGTGGCCCGCGGTGCTGTCGTCGCTGGCCGCGACCTGCAAGCCGGCCGTCAGCGAGCCGGCCCAGAACGAGCCCGCCCAGAACGAGCCCGCCGAGGGTGAGCCGGCCGACCTGGTCCTCGTCCTGAGCCACTCGGCGGCGCCCGGGGTGGGCAACCCGTTCGAGCATCCGCTCTTCGGGGAGCACGCGCGCTTCCTGCAGCGCCTGCGCGATCGCGGCATCCTCGTCGGCGCCGGGCCGTTCGCCGCCACCGGCGAGGGAATGACGATCGTCCGGGTCGGCGGGGCCGGCGAGGCGGCGGCGATCGTGCACGACGCGCAGCACACCGACGGCGCGGTCACCGGCGGTGTGCTGGAAGTTCGGGCCCGGCCATGGGTCGTCATGCTGACCGGTGTTTCGCTAGCGTGAGCGCCATGAACGGACTTGCCGTGGCCTGCCGCCGGGTGGTGCACATCTATCGCGCCGAGGCCGGCGACGTCGTCGCGCTCGCCGGCGTCGACCTCTCCATCGCGCCGGGCGAGACGCTTGCGCTGGTCGGCCCCTCGGGCTCCGGGAAATCCACGCTGATCGCGCTGCTGGCGGGCCTGATGCGGCCTTCGGCCGGCCGTATCAACATCGGCACGTACGACATGGGCAAGCTGTCCGACGGCGAGATCTCCCGGCTGCGAGGCACGGAGATCGGCGTGGTCCTGCAGGGTGCGAGCAGAAACCTTCTTCCGTACGCGTCATTGCACCGCAACATCTGGCTAGCGCAACGCCGGGCCGCGCACACTCGCGGCATCAAGCTCGACGATCCCGACCGCATCCTCGACCTCGTGGGCCTGCCCGGCCAGGGCCGCCAGCGCCTGGCCGACCTGACCCCCGGCGGCCGGCAGCGCGCCGCCCTAGCCGTCGGCATCGCCACCGGCCCCGGCCTGCTGCTGGTCGACGAGCCCACAAGCCGCCTCGACACGGCCGGCCGCGACGAGGTCCTAGCGGCCATGGAGACGGTGAACGCCGAACGCCAGACCACGATCGTGGTGGTCACCCACGACAACGAGGTGGGCGCGCGCCTGGGCCGAGCGGTGACGATCCGCGACGGCCGGGTAGGCGCCGAGGGCCGCGACGGCCAAGACTTCGCCGTGGTCGCCGGCGACGGCACGGTGCAGCTGCCACCCGAGGTGCTGGGCTCCTACCCGCCCGGCACCCTGTTCACGGTCCAGCACATAGACGGCGAGGTCACCCTGGTCCCGGGCAGCACCGACCACGCAGCGTAGCCAGCGGACGGTCCGGCGCGTGCGCTCGGCGGCCTGGCGCGGGCGGTCCGACGCGGGCCAGCGGGCGGCGCGGGCCAGCGGTCTGGCGCGGGAGCGAGCGGCGGGTCGGCGCCGTCAGGGGCGGGCCCAGATCGCCTCGCCGTCGGCCAGGTGCAGCTCGCGGTCGCAGGCCGCGGCGGCCTCCGGGTCGTGCGTCGCGAACACCACCGCGGCGCCCCGGGTCGCCTCGGCCCGTAGCAACTCGATCACGCGCTGCCGGTTGGCCGCGTCGAGCTCGCTGGTGATCTCGTCAGCCAGCAGCACGTCACCCTGCAGCGCCAGCCCGCGAGCGATCGCCGTCCGTTGCTGCTGGCCGCCCGAGAGCTCCTCGATCAGCTGATTCGCTTGCCCCGACAATCCCAGCGGCTCCAGCGACTCCGCCGTGCGCCGGCGCGCCTCGGCCGGCGTGCCGCCGGTCGCGATCACCGCCACCGAGATGTTCTCCGCCGCCGTGAGGATCGCGGCCAGCCCGTTGTCCTGCGGGATCAGCACCACCCCCAGCGACACCGCGTGGTCGCGGTCGCCGAGCGGCTCGCCGTCGATCAGCACCTTGCCGCTCGCCGGCGGCAGCAGCCCCGCCATCACGCTGAGCAGTGTGGTCTTGCCCGCGCCCGAGGTGCCGGTGACGGCCAGGATCTCGCCGGGCTTCGCGGTGACCGAGACACCGGTCAGCACCGGCCGGTCGCCGTCCCAGGCGAGGCCCGCGGCCTCGACGATCAGCGTCTTCACGTTCGTCTCCTCGAATCGATGCGGTCGACGCAGCCGGTGCAGTCGACCTGGTCAGGTGCGGGCGTTGCCGGGTGCGGGGGGCGGTGGGCAGTGCGAGCGGTGCGGGCGTGCGGTCGGTGCCGGCTGTGCGGTCACGTGCGTGAATGCGGCGTGCGGTCAGGTGCGGTCCGTGCGGGCGGTGCGGTCGATGCGGCGGTGCAGGTCGCGGCCGGTGCCGGCGGCCACCGTGGCGAGCACGAGCAGGACCGCGGCGCCGGTGGCCAGGACGACCAGGATGCGGGGCCAGGCCGGCAATGGCAACGACGGCGGGCTGGCCCCGGCCAGCGGCAGCGCCCAGCCGGTCAGTCCCCACACCGCGAGCGCGGTCAGCACGCCGGCGACCGCTGCGATCGCGACCAGGACCGGGTACGTCCACAGCGTGGCCCGTCCGGCGACCGGCCGGCGCAGGCCCTGGGCGCGCAGCGCGGACAGATCCTCGACGCGGCGCGCCCGGTCGACGGCCGCGGCCAGCACCAGCGCCCCCGCGCCGAGCAGCACGGAGAGGCCGCCGGCCAGGTAATAGAAGTACAGCGACAGGGCCGGCCCCTGCTCGGCGAGCCGGTCGCGCACCTGATCGGACCGGGTGTCGCCGGTGATCGTGAGGCCCTGGGCGGCCAGCCGGTCGAGGATGTCGGCGGGGGCGTGCTCGTTGAGCCAGACCTGTGGGTCGAGCGCGACGGCCGCGTCGGCCGACAGCCGGTCGGCGTAGTCGAGGTCGACCAGGGTCGCGTGGTCGCCGATGCGGGGCACGGCCGGCAGGCGATCGGTGAGCCGCAGCGCGAGGGGTTTCGCGTCGAGCCCGGTGACCGTGCTTCCGAAGGGCTTCGCCCCGGCGTACGCGGCGGGAAGCGGCGCCGGCGCGTCGACCGGCTTGACCCAGATGCCGTCGCGGATGCCCCCGGGCGCGGTCGCGTCGATGCCCAGCCCACCGGGGTCGGCGACAATGCTCCCGGGGCCGGCGGTGATGCCCGCGGGGTCGGCAGCATCGGCTACGAGGTCGCCGGTCCGCCAGCGGGACACGTCGGCGAGCGCGGACGCCGGCAGGGCGTCCCGGACCGGATTGATCGACCCCAGCGAGTTGATCACGACGCGGCCGGTCACGTTGAGGGCCGTCGTCGCGATCGTCACCTCGATGCCGTTGAGCCGGCAGCCCAGCCGGCAGGCCCCGACCCGCTGCTTGTAGGTGCTGCGCCCGTTGCGCAGCGTGCCGAAGTCGACCACCTCGTCGCCGAGGCCGGCCACCGAGGAGACCGCCACGAGCAGCTTGAGCTCCTTGCCGTTCGTCATCGCGGTGGCGGTGACGCCGACCGCGAGATCTTGACCCGGCAGCACGACCGGCTCGGCGGCCGGGGGCCGGAGACGTGCGGCCACCCCGCGGGCGGACGGCCCGCCACCCGGCCACGACGCCACCGCGGCCAGCCGCCGGGAGTCGACGGCGAGGCCCAGCGCCTCGTCGGCGGCCGAGCTCGGCAGCCGGACCACGGCCATGGCGAACCGGCCGTCGGGGTCGGCCATCTGCACCGCGTGCAGCAGCCGGCTGCGGTGGACCGGGTCGACGCTCAGCACCCGCTCGGCGCCGACCCCGAGGCCGGCCTGGACGTCGCGCCCGCGCGCGGCCACGTCGACCGCGCATGCCGCGTACCCGGCCACCGCGACCGTCGCGACCAGCAGCGCGAAGAGCCGCTGGGCGCCGGGGCGGCGGGAGAGCTGGAAGGCGGCGAGCGCCGGGCCGAGCCGGCCGGCGTCGAGCGCCCGGGTGGCGTAGCGGGTGACGGCCGGGAGCAGGGCGCGGGCGGCGAGCAGGGACAGGGCCAGGATGCCGAGGGCCGGCGCGAGCAGGGCGACGCCGGTGAGCGTACCGCCGGAGATCGCGAGCTGGACGCCACTGACCACGGCGAGCAGCACGATGACGGCTTCGACGGCGACCGCGCGCGGGCCGTTGACCCGGCCCGGGTTGCGGCGCAGCAGGCCGGCGACCGGGCCGAGCAGCTGGCGGCGCTGGGCGAGGACCGCGGCGGCGCAGGCGGCCAGTGCGGCGATCGGGGCGTAGCGCAGCGACGACCAGTCGGCGGCCACGCCGACGCCGGGGAAGCGCGCGGCGGCCACGGCGTCGACGAGCAGCTGGCCGGCGACGCAGCCGGCCGCGGCGCCGGCCAGGATCGCGACCAGGCTCTCCCCGGTCGCCAGCCACCAGCGGGTCCACCAGCGGGTGCCGCGCAGCGCGACGATCGCGAGCTCGGGCCGGCGGCCCTGCGCGCCGTAGCTGACCGCCAGGAAAATGCAGAAGCAGGCGAGCAGCACCAGCGGCACGGCCATCACCGGCACGAGCAGCCGGGCGTTGCCCCGGCCGCCGTCGATGCGGTCGAGCAGGAAGGGCAGGTCGGTGTTGATCTGTACGGTCGGGCCGAGCTTGGTGGACTGCGACTTGAGCGTCTCGAGCCCGGCCCGCAGCTGCGGCAGGCGGTCGATGTTCAGCGCGGCCGGGCCGGCGGCGCCGTCGATCGCCATCTCGGTGCGGCCGTGGTCGATGACCGCGAGCGTGGCCGCGCCGATGAAGACGGGCTCGCCGGGACCGTGCCCGGGCACCGCGGTGAAGTAGCCGTGCGTGCCCCAGTAGGCGTCGCCGGGCGCCGGCACCGTGTACGTGCCGGCCACGTACAGCCGCTTGGGTTTGCCGTCGGGGATGTAGAGCGGGTTGTGGTCGTCGTTGTTGTTCTTGGCGAAGGTCAGCGTGACGGCGTCGCCGGCGGCGAGCCCGGCGCGCTCCGCGGTCGCGGCGCCGAGGATCGCCTCGCCCTCGCCGATCAGGCAGCGGCCGGTGACGATGCGCAGATGGGTGCAGGCGTCCTGGCGGAAGACGACCCGCGAGGCGATCACGTTGTCGGGCTCGATGCCGATGGCGGGGAACTCGGCCGAGAAGCGGTACTCGAAGCCGGGCAGGCCGCCGAGGGCGGCGCCGACGTTGCTGAACTCGGGGTTGCCGTTGTTGCCGGCCCGGTCGTCCTGGGCGGAGCTGAGCACGATGCCGCGCTCGGCGGGGGTGGCGGTGGCGATCTGCCCGGCGGCGACGGCCCGGTCCGCGGCGGCCAGATAGGCCGGGGAGGCGACGGCGGCCGCCACCGCGAGCAAAGCCAGCAGCGCGAGCGTCAGCGACTGCCCGCGCCGAATCCAGACCATGGCGAGAACAAGACGAATCACCGGCCGGCCTCCCGGTGGCGGGCGGGCCCGCGAGAGCCGGCCTTCCCGTGGTGGGTGGGCCGGCGAGAGCTGGCCTTCCCGTGGCCGGCGCGCCCGCGAATGCCGGCCTCCCGGCGCAGGCGGTGCGTCAACGGCAGCACCGCGAGCCACCCGGTGAGGCCGAGCACGAGCAGCGCGACCAGCCCGGCGAGGGCGAGCGAGGCGAGGCCGAGGGCGCCGGGCGCGGGCAGCACGTCCCAGCCGTCCGTGAAGGCGGGCAGGGTGATGCGCACCAGCGGCCGCGCGAGCGCGGCCGCGGCAAGACCGGCGACCAGACCTGAGAGCACGAGCGCGGCGATTCCCGCGTACGCCGTGAGCACTGCGACCCGGCCCGGCAGCCCCTGCACCCGCAGCGCCCGCAGCTGCTCGAGCCGGGAGCGACGGTCCACGGCCCCGGCCACCCCGAGGGCCGCCGCCGCGAGCAGCAGCACCACCACGCCGGCGACCAGCGAGAAGCGGGTGACCACGGCGGGCGCCTGGCCGGCGAGGTGGGCGGCCCAGTCGCCGATCGTCTCGTCGGCGGCGATGGTCAGGCCGGCCCGGGTGAGCGCGCCGACGATGCCGGGCGGCGCGCCGGGGGCGAGCCACACCTGGAACTCGCCGGCCGGGGTGGCGTCGCCGATGACCCGCCGGGTCGCGTCGAGGTCGGCGAGCACGCCGCTGCGGCCGACGACCGGCAGCGCGGTGACCGTCCGGACGACCCGCACGGGCGCCGGCTCGCTGCCGAGCGACAGCAGCGCGGGCTCACCGAACTGCCAGCTCGGCGGGGCCGCCCCGGCCAGCACGACCGGCAGCGGCAGGTCGGTGTCCACGGCGTACGCGGTGGTGCCCCGCTCCCCGCGGCCGGCCGTCGCGTCGGCCGACAGGGTCAGCGTGCCGCCGGCGGCGGCCAGGTCGAGGGCCGCGCCCGCGGTGCCGGACCGCCACCGGGCGACGTCGGCGAGGCGGGCCGGGTCGAGGATCACGCCGGGCGGGTCGAGCTGGTCGAGACCGCGTACGGAGACCGCGGACGGACCGGTCAGCTCCCACCGCAGGATGCGGCAGCCCGGCGCCGCGGCGCAGCCGGCGACCGGCGCCTCGAGCGTCCGCTCCCCCGCGCCCACCGGGCCGAACCGCACCGGCACGGGCGCGCCCGTGCCCTCGTGCTGAAGCACCAGGTTCAGCTGCACCGGGGCCGCGCCCTGCCGGCTCACCCGCACGGCGAGCCGGCCGCCGGTGATCCGGGGCAGCGGCGCGGGCGCCACAGTGGCGGGCAGCGCCCCGATCGGCCCGTACTCGGGCCGCCAGTGGGCGACGGCCGCGAGCCGTCCACTGTCGACGGCGAGGACCGGCGGCTCGCTCGTGCGGTCGACCGTGACGGCCATGGCCTGATCGCCGGCCGGGTCGGCGGCGCGCACCGCGGCCAGCAACGCGGTGCGGTTGGGCGCCTGCACGGTCAGCACCCGGGCCGCGCCCAGCTCGGCGCCGCTGCGCTGCACCCGGGCCGTGTGCTCGCCGGCGTAGCCGCCGACGGCCGTGGCGAACACCGCGACCGCGACCACGACCAGCGCGAACACCCGGTCGCCGCCGGGCTGGCGCGACACCTGCACGGCGGTGAGGCCGAGCCGCAGGTGACCAGTGCGCACGGCGGCGCCGCCCCCACGGTCGGCGACGCGGCCGAGCAGCCGGGCCAGCAGCAGCGCCACGGCCAGCGCCACCAGCGCGGGCGCGGCGAGCGCGAGCCCCGTCCCGGCCGCGCCGGCCCGGGCCTGGTAGATCGCGGACACCGCCACCGCGAGCAGCAGCAGGTCGGCGAGGCCGGAGCGCCAGTCGCCGCGGCCGCCGGTGACCTCGCGCAGCAGGTCGGAGACCGGGCGGCGCAGGGCCACGGCCTCGATCAGGGCGAGCACGGCGAGGCCGCCGACCAGCACGGCCACGGTGGCCGCGACGGAGAGCGTCAGCGCGGTCTGTTGCTGCTGGGGGCGGCCGACCGGGCCCGCCAGCAGCCGGGCCAGCAGGTAGCCCAGCGGCAGGCCGGCGAGCGCGCCGAGCACGAGCGGCACGAGGTGCTGTCCCCAGGCCAGGCGCAGCATCGCGCCGCGCGAGCTGCCGCGCAGCTTGAGCAGGGCCGCGTCGCCGCGCCGGTCGCGCCCGGTGTACTGGCCGGCCAGGCCGATCGCGAACCAGGCGAGCACCAGCACCTGGATGACGGCGACGAGCACGCCCTCGCGGATGGCCTCGCGGTCGCGGGCGATGGTGCGCAGCAGCGAGCCGGTCGTGTTGACCAGCCGCAGCCCCTGCCGGCCGAGGTCGTAGTCGGCCTTCCGGAGCACCCCGGCCAGGTCGTAGCCGTCGTCGCCGCGGATCAGCCGGTCGGGCACCTGCACGTCGTAGCTGATCGTGGGGTCGCCGAGCTCCTCGTCGGTGAAGGTGCCGATCGTGGTGAAGGCCGGGTCGAGGCCGCCGCTCGCGACGAACAGCGGGTTGCTCCAGTAGGCGCCGGCCGGGTCGTCGAGCGAGTAGGTCGCCACGACGCGCAGCGTGAGCGGCGCGGCGTCGGGCTGGCGCCGCAGGCCGAGCCGGTCGCCGCGGCCGAGGCCGAGCTGCTGGGCCGTGTTCACGCTGATCGCGGCCTCGCCCGGGGCGGCCGGGCAGGGGCCGTCGAGGCGCAGGTGGTCGCACATGTCCTCGCGGTAGGCGATGGCCATCGACGGCGTCTGCCCGCCGTGGACGGTGATCAGCGGCAGCACCAGGCCGCTGACCGGGTCGGTGGCCGGCAGCGGGAGCAGGCCGCGCGCGTTCGCCGCGAACTGGTCGACCGTGCCGGCCGGGTCGCCCCCGGTTTCGATGATCTTGCGGATCGACAGCGACCGGTCGGCGGCCGCGGCGGCGTCGACGTCGGCGGCGGCGGCCCGGGCGCCCCCGGCGATCGCGAACCACGGCCCGGCCGCGGCCACGGCGGCGGCCAGCGCGGTGAGGATGAGGACGGTCAGCACCTGGGCACGGCGGGTGCGGACAGCGCCCCAGACCAGTGCCAGCATGCCCACCTCCCCCGCGGAATCACCGGGGAGATTACGCCGGTGCGGCGGGCGGGACCGACCCTAAAGCCAGTGTTGCCGGCGGAGGTACCAGTAGAGCCCGCCGGCCGACAGGACGATGAGAACCAAACTCTGCACGTACCCCCATGTTTTCTCAAAACCGGGATAAGGAAGGTTTTGTCCGAAATAGCCGGTGAGGGCGGTGGGGACGGCGATCACCGCGGCCCAAGCGGCCAGCTTGCGGGTGATGTCGTTGAGGACGTTGCCCTGCTCGGCCAGATCCGCCTGCAGCAGGCTCTCGATCCGCTCGCGCAGGTGCTCGACCTGGTCGCTCGCGTGCTGGGCGTGATCCTCGACGTCCCGGTAGTACGGCGCCAGATGCTCGTCGACCAGCCCCAGGTCGGGCCGCGTCGCCTGGGAGACCAGCTCGGCCATCGGCGCCACCGCCCGCCGCAGCGCCGCCACCGTCTTGCGCAGCCGCAGGCCGCGCATGCGTACGCCACGCGGCGCGCCACCCTCCTCGAGCAGCACGTCCTCGACGTCGTCCATCGCCACGTCCAGCTGCTGCGCGGCGGCGACGTGCCCGTCGACCACCACGTCGAGCAGCCCGTGCAGCAGGAACCCGACGCCGCCGATCTCGTTCAGCTTCGCGTCGGCGTCCCAGCGCTCGACCAACTTCGCCGTGTCGCTCGGCGCCTTGCGCACGGTGATGAGCGCCCGGTCGGTGACGAACGCGCTGATCTCGGTCTTGCCGAACGGCGGATCCTCCGGCTTCGTGGAGACATCCACGGCGTACACGTTGAGGAAGAGATGTTCGGGATAGCGGTCGAGCTTGGGACGCTCGTGGTCCTGGGTGGCGTCCTCGACCGCGAGGGGGTGCAGGTGGAACTCCTCGGCGACCGCGGCCAGATCGGCGGGGCCCGGACGGTACAGGTCGAGCCACAGGACCGCCTCCGGGTGCCGGGCCAGCATGTCGGGCACCTGGTCGGCGGGGAAGTCCTCGGCAATGGGCCGGCCGTTCTCGTAGAGGCGGGTCTCGGCGGGGCAGGACGGCGCGGTCACCGTCACACTATGCCCCACCGCCCGGGCCGCCATACCATGAGCCGTGGCCTGGCTCGATCAACTGCTGACGACGTTCTACAACGCGAAATGGCAGGTGACACCCGGCCAGGCGATCTACTACCGCGAGATCGTGGGCAACGCGTTCGGCCTCGGCTCGGCGCTGTTCGGCCTGCGGCGCAGCGCGTGGGCGTGGCCGGTCGGCATCGTCGGCAACGTGCTGCTCTTCACGGTCTTCATGGGCCAGGCCATCGGCAACGACCAGGGGACGCCCCTCTACGGGCAGGCATCGCGCCAGGTCTTCTTCGTCGCGACGAGCGTCTATGGCTGGTGGCGGTGGCGGCGCAACTCCACCCGTACGCATGGAATCGCCGTGACCCCGCACTGGGCGAGCCCTGGGCAGCGAGCCGTTTTCGTTCCGGCGGCATTGGCCGCCGTCGTGCTCTGCTTCTTCGTCTTCCGCGCCGTCGGCGCCGGATTCCCGGCGCCCTGGTGGTATTACCTGGCCGACTCGTGGATCTTCGTGGGCTCGATCCTGGCCACCTATGCGATGGCCCGCGGCTGGGTCGAGTTCTGGCTGTGCTGGATCGCCGTCGACCTGGTCGGCGTGCCCGAGCTCCTGCATTTCCGCTATTACCCGTCGGCGATCCTCTACGCCGTCTACGCCGCGTTCGTGATCTGGGGATTCGTCGTGTGGCTGCGCATCTCCCGCGCCGAGTCCGGCCCCCGCCTCAGCGCCCCAGCGCCCGCGGCGGCGTAGTTCCAGCCGCCCTCCCGGATCGCGTCACTGCTCGTCGTCGTGGCGGGCCGGGCCGGTGTGGAGGACCTCGCGGGCCTGCTCGGCGGCCCGGGTGATGCTCTCGCTGATGAAGTCGAGGAAGCGGGCGATGTTCTCGAGGCGGGCGGCCGCGCGGGTGTTCGGGCCGAGGATGCCGACGCCCTGGCGGGCCGCCGCGACGAGTTGGTCGTTGGCCCGGGCGCTGGCGATCGTCGCCTGGTAGAAGAGCTCGTCGTCGACGAGGTAGCGGTCGCGGCGGCGCTCGTCGCGTTCGCGGCGTACGAGGCTCTGGCTTTCCAGGAAGGTGATCGCCTTGGAGATGGAGGCCGGGCTGACCTGGAGGCGCTGGGCGAGCTCGGACGCGGTGAGGCTGCCCGCATCGGTGGTGAACAGGCAGGTCAACACCCGGGCGGTCATCTTGGGCAGGCCCGAGGCCATGAGGACGGTGGTGAGCGACTCCTCGTACTCGGCGATGGCCTCGGCGTTGCGCCCATCTTGCGCGGGAGCGGCGCGGGGCGTGGTGGGCCGGCGCCGGTGGGCGCGGCGCTCGGTGGCGCGGTGGGCCAGGTCGGCGCGGTAGGCGGTGGGGCCGCCGTTGCGCATCACCTCACGCGTGATCGTCGAGGTGGGGCGATCGAGGCGGCGGGCGATCTCGGCGTAGGGAAGGCTGTCGGCCAGCCCCACCGCTATCTGGTGGCGTTCCTGCTGGGTCAGCCTGCCTCCGGGCATCGCGATCTCCTTCCGGCTCGGGGCGAGACGCCACTATAGCGTTCACTCGTCATCCATTGCAATGCAACGTTGCGTTACCGACATCTCCGTTGCAACGATTAATGCCGTTTGAACAGCGATAACGCCAATACAGTGCAACGAACATGTTGCCATCGAACGGAAAGCAACGTAGCGTTTCTCATGTCGGAAACAACGAAGGAGCCCCCGATGCAGAAGTTCGACACCCCCGCCCCCATCTCCGCCGTCCTCGCCATCGCCGCCGGGCGCGTCCAGGTCATCGCGGCCGACCGCGCCGACACGACCGTCGAGGTCCGCCCGTCCAACCCGGGCAAGAGCCGCGACGTGCAGGCCGCTGAACAGACCACCGTCGCGTACGCCGACGGCGTCCTGCGGGTCCACACCGCCGAGCCCAAGAACCAGCTCTTCGGCTCCTCCGGATCGGTGGAGGTCACCCTCCAGGTGCCCGCCGGCTCTCGCGTCGAGGGCAGGTCCGCAGCCTCCGAGCTCCGCGGCGTCGGCCGCCTCGGCGAGGTCGCCTTCGAGGGCGCGTACCGCCAGATCAAGATCGACGAGGCTACGAGCGTCCACCTCAGCGCGGTCGACGGCGACGTCGAGGTCGGCCGGCTCAACGGCCCGGCCGAGATCAGCACCACCCGCGGCGACATCCGGATCACCGAGGCCGTGCGCGGCGCGGTCGTGCTCACCACCCAGGACGGCAGCATCTCGATCGGCGCCGCGGCCGGCGTCTCGGCCACCCTCGACGCCGGCACCAGCTTCGGCCGCGTCAGCAACGCGCTCAAGAACGACGGCAGCGCCGAGCTCGACATCCGCGCCACCACCATGCGTGGCGACATCACCGCCCGCAGCCTGTAACCAAGCCGCCGCCCCGGACGCGAGGGCGGCGGCTCAGGCCGTGCCCGGCAGCACCAGCCGGGACGGGCCGAGCGTGATCGTGTGCCGCGACGGCGCCAGCTTCGTGCCCGTACCCGGGTTCTCCGCCGTGCCGAGGTTGCGGCTGAACTGCGGATAGCACCCACCCGCGATCAGCACCCGGATGCGCGACCCCGCCGCGAACCGATGCGCCGTGGGCAGCAGTTGCAGCCGCACCGGCGTGTTCTGATCCCGCGCGGGGTCGAGCCGCCGATACCCCTCGGTCACGTTCCGCGAGCCGCGCGCGGACACCTCGCTCACCCGCACGAAGAGATCGGCGTAAGGGTTGTCCGAGTGATGCGCGAGCTCCACCACCGGCGACCCTTGCACCTCCAGCGGCGAGGTGAGCGGCGAGCCCGTGAAGGCCAGAACGTCGGCCCGCTCCGCCAGCGCGCCGTCGTCGACGTACCCGCCGCCGTCGAGCAGCGGCCCACCCACCGCCGGCGTGGGCGACGCCGGATCGAAGGTGAAGCTGGCCGATCCCGCCGCCGCCTCCCCGAGCCCGCCGCCGGGCCGCAGATGCAGGGCGATCTCGCGGGCGGGTGGCGGCCAGGCGTCCGTCTCGCGCCACTCGCCGCTTCCGGTCACCTTGACTCGTACGCGTGCAGCACGGCGCAACGGCTCGCCCCGCAGCTTCGCCCCCAGCCAGTCGAGCGTCTCCGGGATGAGGATCCGGGCGCCCTTCCCGATCACCTCGGTGTGCGTCCAGGGCCCGATGGTGAGCCCCACGTCCACGCCCCGGGCCGACAGCCGCGAGTACTGCTCGACGGTCTGCCCCAGGAAGAGGTCCTGCCACCCGCTGTGCAGCAGGATCGGGATCCCGGCCCGGTCCAGCGCCTCCGGATGCCGCATCGGCGCCCAGTAGGGATCGTCGAGGTCGGGCCGCGTGACCCGGTCGCGGAACCACCGGGCCCGCCCCGCGTAGTGCCGCTCCCCGGCCTCGACCAGCGGTAGGTCGGTGAAGACCGACCGCAGCGCCCGCTTCTGCGCCGGCCCGCTCATCGTCTGCCGGATGGCCGCCGCCAACGACGGCTTGTCCGACCGCGGCAGCTGGGAGACCATGTCGCTCCACCCGACCAGGTCGAGGTTGAGCGCCCCCGTCCCCCACGAGTGCCGGGCGAAGTCGTGCGGGCCGACGGTCACGACGGCCGCGGCCATCTGCGGCGGCGGGTCCTCGAGCAGCGTCCACTGGGTGTAGCCCAGATACGACGGCCCGACCGTCGCGAACGTCCCGGTGAACCACGGCTGGGCCACCAGCCACGCCACCACGTCGCGCCCGTCGTCGCGCTCGGTGCGCATCGGGTCGAAGTCCCCGTCCGAGGCCGCCGTCCCCCGGCTCGACACGAACACCACGTGGTAGCCGCGGGCCGCGTACGGACGGGCGTACAGATGATTGAACGGGAACCGCCGGCCGTACGGACCTCTCACCAGCAGGGTCCCGGCCGGCTCGCCGGCCGGGACGTAGTGATCGGCCGCAAGCGTCACGCCGTCGCGCATCGGGATGCGCAGCCCCCGCTCGATCCAGAAGCTCCGCGCCGCGCCCGGCAGCCCCAGCACCCGCGTGACGAGGTGATCCTGCAGCGACATGATCACACAATGGCGTGAAACGGCCCCGCTGTCGATGCCCTTCAGCGAGCGAAGGGCAGCCGATCGAAGACGAACCGGCTGTACACGATCCGCCCGTCCACGACCGTCACGCACTCCGCGCCGGGCGCGCTGGCCACCCGCGGCGACGCCGTGTCGTACATGATCAGCGCCCTCTCGTCGTCACCGTAGGCGGCGATCATCGTGGCCGCGGTGAGCGTCCCGGCGAACGGTTCGAGAAACGCCCGGTACGCGGCGGCCCCTTCGATCCGCCCGGCCGGCGCGTCGCAGACGATGTCGTCCGCCACGTATACCATCGCCCGGTCCATGTCCTTGCCGGTCCACGCCTCGAAGTACTCGAGCGCCACGCGCTTGGCCTTGTCCATGGGGTGTTCCCTTCTCTGATGAGATTGCGGTTCGACTGTTCAGACACCGCCGCCGAGGGAAACGGAACGATCCGTGGACGATGAGGCGTTCGCCGAGCTGGTCGGCCCGCACCGGCGCGAGCTGCTGCTGCACTGCTACCGCATGCTGGGCTCGCTGACCGACGCCGAGGACGTGCTGCAGGAGACGCTGGTGGCGGCCTGGCGTGGCGTCGACGGCTTCGAGGGCCGCTCGTCGTTGCGCACCTGGCTGTACCGGATCGCCACCCATCGGTGCCTCAACTTCCGCCGCCGCGCGCCCGCCGCCCCGCGGCCGCCGTTCAGCCCGCCCGAGCCGTCGCGCCTCGGCGATGTGCCCTGGCTGCAGCCGTTCCCGGACGCCCTGCTCGACGGCGTGCCCGATACCGCGCCCGGCCCGGAGGCGCGCTACCAGGTGCGGGAGGCGGTCGGGCTCGCGTTCGTCACGAGCCTGCAGCGCATGCCACGGCGCCAGGCCGCCACGCTGATCCTGCGCGACGTGCTCGGCTATTCCGCCGCCGAGACGGCCTCGATGCTCGGCGTCACCGCGACGGCCGTGAAGGGCCTGCTGCAGCGGGCGCGAGCCGCGGTCGTGGTTCCGGCGCCGGCGGCGGCCGGATCACCCGAGGAGGTCGCGCTGGCCGACCGTTTCGCACGAGCATTTTCCGTACGGGACATCGACGCGCTCCTGGCGATGCTGACCGACGACGCCTGGCTGTCGATGCCGCCGGCCCCGCACGAGTACCACGGTCGCCCGGCCATCGCCGCGTTCCTGCGGGCGAGCCCCACCTGGCAACCCGGCCTCTCCCTGCGGCTGACGCCGACCAGGGTCAACACCCAGCCCGCGTACGCCTGCCGTCTGGCGGACGAGCCCGCGGGCCTGCTGGTCCTGACCTTGCGCGGCGGCCGGATCGCCGCGATGACCCGCTTCCTGGAGGGCCCGGAAGCGGCCGGGCGAGACTCTGTCCCGGCCGGTTGAGGCCGGGCGAGAACTCTGGCCCGGCTGGCTGAGGCCGGCCGGGACGAGCGCGCTCAGGCCGCCGACGGGCCCGTGTTCACCCGGGAGCGGACGACCTCTACGACGTGCGCGACCGCCTCGTCGAGGGCGACCCCGTTGCGCTGCGAGCCGTCGCGGTAGCGGAAGGACACCGTCCCGGCGGCCACGTCGTCGTCGCCGGCGATGGCCATGAACGGGATCTTCTGCTGCTGGGCGGTGCGGATCTTCTTCTGCATGCGGTCGTCGGAGTGGTCGACCTCGGCGCGGATGCCCTGCTTGCGCAGCGCGGCGACGAACTCCTCGAGGTACGCGGCGTGGTCGTCACGGATCGGGATGCCGACCACCTGCACCGGCGCCAGCCAGGCCGGGAACGCGCCGGCGTAGTGCTCGACCAGCAGGCCGAAGAATCGCTCGATCGACCCGAACTTGGCCGAGTGGATCATCACCGGTTCCTGCCGGGTGCCGTCGGCGGCCTGGTACTCGAGGCCGAAGCGGGCCGGCTGGTTGAAGTCGTACTGGATGGTCGACATCTGCCAGGTGCGGCCGATCGCGTCGCGGGCCTGCACCGAGATCTTGGGGCCGTAGAACGCCGCGCCACCTGGGTCGAGCACCAGTTCGAGGCCGGACTCGTCGGCCACATCCTCGAGCACCTTCGTCGCCACGGCCCACTGCTCGTTCGTACCGATGAACTTGTCGCTCTTGGGATCGCGGGTCGACAGCTCGAGGTAGTAGTCGTCGAGGCCGAAGTCGTCCAGCAGCGAGCGGACGAAGTTCAGCAGGTGCTTGATCTCGCCCGGCGCCTGCTCGGCGGTCACGTAGGAGTGCGAGTCGTCCTGGGTGAGGCCCCGCACGCGGGTGAGGCCGTGCACCACGCCGGACTTCTCGTAGCGGTAGACCGACCCGAACTCGAAGAACCGCAGCGGCAGCTCACGGTAGGACCGCCCGCGCGCCTTGAAGATCAGGTTGTGCATCGGGCAGTTCATGGCCTTGAGGTAGTAGTCCGCCCCCTCGAGTTGCATCGGGGGGAACATCGTGTCCTTGTAGTACGGCAGGTGCCCGGAGGTGTGGAACAGCCCCTCCTTGGTGATGTGCGGCGATCCGACGTACTGGAAGCCCTCCTCGATGTGCCGCGCGCGGACGTAGTCCTCCATCTCGCGCTTGATCACCCCACCCTTCGGGTGGAAGACCGCCAGGCCCGAGCCGATCTCCTCGGGGAAGGAGAACAGGTCGAGCTCGGCGCCGAGCTTGCGGTGGTCGCGGCGTTCCGCTTCGGCAAGACGGTTCAGGTACGCCTTGAGCTCGTCGCGCGACGGCCAGGCCGTGCCGTAGATGCGCTGGAGCTGCGGGTTCTTCTCGCTGCCGCGCCAGTAGGCCGCGGCCGAGCGCATCAGCTTGAACGCCGGGATGAACCGGGTCGACGGCAGGTGGGGGCCGCGGCACAGGTCGCCCCAGACCCGCTTGCCCTCCTTGTCGAGGTTGTCGTAGTGGGTCAGCTCGCCGTGGCCGACCTCCATCACCTCGTTGGCGTCCACGTCGCCCTTGAGGTCGACCAGCTCCAGCTTGTACGGCTCGCTCGCCAGCTCGAACTTGGCCTCTTCCGGCGACTTGTACTCGCGCCGCCGGAAGGTCTGACCCGCCTTGACGATCTCCTGCATCCGCTTCTCGAGCTTCGACAGATCTTCCGGCTGGAACGGCTTCGGCACGTCGAAGTCATAGTAGAAGCCGTCCTGGATCGGCGGGCCGATGCCGAGCTTCGCCTCGGGGAAGATGTCCTGCACGGCCTGGGCGAGCACGTGCGCGGCCGAGTGGCGCAGCACGTTGAGCCCGTCCGGCTCGTCGATCGCGACCGGGGTCACGTCGGTGTCGAGCTCGGGCTGCCAGTCGAGGTCACGCAGCCGGCCGGACGCGTCGCGGACCACCACGACCGCCTTGGGGCCGCTGGTGGGCAGGCCGGCCTTGGCGACCGCGTCGGCGGCCGCAGTCCCGGCCGGGACGACTAGAGGGTCGGCGGACACGATGTACTCCTAGAGCTCGGGATTCGGACCGTTCCCGATGCTATCCGGAGCTACTTCTTCAGCTTCACCGGCGGCACGTAGTTGTCCCACTTCGGGTCACCCTCGGCCAGAACGGCCGGCGGGTAGTTCATGAGTCTGCTGCCCGGGTGATCGACCAGCCGCTTCTCGATCGCGTCGATGTCGGCGAGCCCCGCCTCCGCGTCCATGGTCGCCCGGCTTCCGGCGTCGTCGTGCAGGTCGTCGAGGCGCTGCCGGCGGGTCAGCAGGGCGGCCTTGTTGCGCTCCAGCAACAGCCGGTTGGCCCGGTCACGGGCGTCGCTGGGCAGGCCCACGGCCGGGCCCACCAGCTCCGGGTGTTCCTCGATCAGCTTCTCCCGGTTGAGCGGGTGGATCGCGTGCCAGGCCTGCGCGCGCAGATCCGGCCCCACATCCACCAGCAGGAATTCGACGGAGACCTCGGGCAGCTCTCCTTCGGGCCGCTCCTCCTCGCGGAGCTGGTTCTCCTCGATCGTCACGCGCGCCTGCCGGTCGGCGTCGTTGGCCTTGGCGAGGATCTCCTCGATCTGCGCCACGTACGCGTCGACGCTCGCCTGCGTCCCGGTCACCGGCGCCGTGATGCGCCCCGAGGCCAGGTCGACCTCCAGGCCGTCGCCCCGCGCCTCGGCCACGACGCCGTGCAGCATCTGCTGGTAATGCTCGATGTCGTACGCGAACCGCCGCAACGTCTCGGCGATCTTGCCGCAGTAGCGGTGCGCGTTGCCGATCTGCAGCTGCAACTGCAGGTTGCGCTCCTGGGCGGCCTGCGCGCCCTCGCCGGCCCAGAAATGCGGCAGGTCGCGGGTGCCCTGCACCAGGTCTTCCACGGTGTCGTCGATGTCCTCGACCAGCCGGTCCCACTGTGCCGCCACCGCCCGGAGCCGGGGCGTGTCGGCGTGGAGCAGTCCCTGCAGCGAGATGCCGGCCATCAGAGTCCCGCCCCGGTCGCCTTCATCCGCCCGTACGTGTCGGTGTCTGATCTTTGGTAGTCGGCGGCCGCCCGGCGGAGGTTGCCGGCGAATTCGCGCACGTCCCCGGCGAGATGCTCGAGGTTGTACTGCCAGTTCCGCGAGACGGCCGGCATCGCCCACTCGCTGGTGCGCGAGCCCTCGATCGCGCCGTCGGCCAGGTGGGTCATGCCCTCGACCCCGGCCCCGAGCCGATCGAGCCGCCCGGCCACCTCCTGCACCGCGTCGCCCATGGCCGTCAGCCGGGGCACGTCGATGCCGATGATCTCGCCCATCGGACCCCTCCCATCGATACCCATCGTGACGGTACCGCTACCCGCCAAATCCGCATCACCGGCGGCGGTAGTGGGCAATGATCACGCCCTTGGTGGTGGCGACGCTCCCGGTCAGCTCGAGCTCGGTCAGCGGCGCCGGTCCGTCGAACAGCCGGGTTGATCAGCAGCGTGTACCCGATCGATCAGCGGCTCTCCGCTACTGGACGTCCCGGACCTCGATCACCCGGGTGGCCGGCGCGGCGACACCGGCCCCGGCGCGGTGCGCGGCGCGGCCGGGATCGGCCATGAAGGCCTCGTAGCCCGCCCGGTCGCGGAAGCGGATCAGGTGCACCTCGGCCCGGCCGTCCGTGCTGCGGGTGCGGCGCTCCAGCGTGCCACCGTGCCGGCCGAGCAGCTCGAGCACCGCGTCTTCGTAGCGTTGTCCGGCTTCGGCCTGGCCGGGGACCATCTCGACGATCGCTGCGAGCAGCAGCTCCTGGGAATCCATGCGTGGATTGTCGAGGAGCCAGAGGCCGGCCGCCACGGTTGCCGGCCGTCCCTTGGCATTGCCCCGTGCAGTATGGGCGGCACTGTCGCTGCCTACCGAGCCGGAGACCGTTGATGACGAAGCTCGGCCGGCGGAGTGTCTGGCATCTGGTGTGGCCAGCGCTGGGTCGGCGACGACATCCCGATCGCCCGGATCCTGGTCCATCCGGAGCCAGCGTGGGCCTCGCGGGCGGACGACACGGTTCTGACCTTCGTGCTCGCGCCGGGCAAGGGGCAGCTGCCCTGGGAGGAGGAGCTGCCGATCCGCCGCGTCGACGCCGAGACCGGCGAGATCTGCTGCGTGCCCTTCCTCCAGACGCGACTCGCGCTCGGTGACGTCGAACGCGTCAACTCCGGCGGCTACACGGCGGCGGTGACGCGCCCGTCGGGCTGCACGCGCTTGCGGTCGTGGGAGCGGGAGGGGCGCCTCGACTGCCGACCCACGCTGCGTTCCGATCAGGCTGGGGTGTCCCTGCTCTGAGCGGTGCGCTAGAGATCTTCTGGGGTCGGGGTCTCGGTTGTCATTGCCGGCTTGTCCCCATCCAGTGGTGCCGCATTTCTCGTCGCCCACTGTTCAGCCAGCCCTCGATCGGGGGTGGCCAGTTTGCGGCTGCCGCGGCCGGCGGCTGGCTGATCGGGCTCCGGCTGTGGCGTCCGGTCGGGGTGCCATGACCGACCGGCTTCAGGTGCGGCCGGTTACGGCGTGATGGTGGTCGGGCCGGGGATGCCATCGCCTGGTGCCTGCCTGGTCGCGGTAGCAGCGGCCGTCGCGGTGGGCTGTCCCAGCATTTCGGGAGCAAGGCCGGATATCACCATTGTTGACGGCGGCTATTCCGGGGTGAGAATGGCATGCTCGAAGACGGTTTCGGGCTTACCACGGAGTTCTTCGAGGTGGGATAATTCTGGGGTGCGGCAGATGGAGTTCTTCACCAAATCCCAGCTAGCGGAAATGCGTGATCCGACCCGGTCGCGCCGTTATTCTCCGGCGCGTGAAGAGTTCCGCCGCGTGCATGCCCGGCAGCGCGCGTGGGGGCTTGTCGAGCGGCACGCGCGTAAGCTGCGCCGCCTGCACGGCGGTGACGACGGTTCACCCTTGACGGCGGCCGAGCGGCGGCTCTGGTCGGGTCGCGCCGGCACACCTGGGCGGCCCGTGGCGCCGGTGGGGCCGACCGCTCCCGCCCGCACCGGCCAGGGCCTCGGCTCATCCGCACAGCGGGTGGTGCACCCGGCGGGCAACCAGATCGCGCAGCCCACGCCGGCGGCGCCCGCCACGGTCGGGCAGGTCACGCAGCCCACACCCACCCAGCAGGCCACGCCAGCCACGGGCGAGCAGATGACCTCCACCGACCAGGACCACACACCATCCGACCCGCGGCGCCGACCAACTTCGGCCGCCGTGCATACCATTCTGTCAACAATGTTCCGCGTCATTCTTTCGCAGCGGCAAACACCATTCAACAGCCTTCACCGACGATGGCAAACACCGATCGCATCAGCGTGGGACGGCCGGGCGAAATCGGCGCCGACCACAGGCGGAGACTCGCGCAGCCCACCGCACCAACGTCCGGCATATCGCGCCCGGCACACCGCACGCCCCACCCCGCATACCGCGCTGCCGCAGCCGCCGCGCTGCCGCAGCCGCCGCGCCGCGCTGCCGCCGCCGGGCAGATCCGTCCATCTTGCTGGCAGTTGATCGAGGGCGGCCAACGAGGATGAGTGCCGCCCGTCGCGGTCGTCCGTGGCTTCCGCTTCCGGCCCCGGCTCGGCCATCACCACCGAGCCCGCTCCAACAGACCCCCACCCCAATAGTGTCTATTGCTGCAGGCCGTCCCAGGACCAGCGCGGGATGGCCATGTCGGCGGGGACGGCGGCGGCCGAGTGGTGGTACTGCGACATGGTCGTGGTGGTGGCCCACGCGAAGTAGTCGTGCAGGACCTGGCGCAGCGGATCGCCGGTCAGGCCGCAATCGGCCAGGGCCTCGTCGAAGCACGCTATCGCCCGGCGGTCCATCTCCTCGTGCGGGCCGTTGCCGCTGTGCATGCGGACGACCGTCGTCTCCGAGCCGTAGCCGGACGAATAGGTGGGCGGGCCGCCCAGCGCCTCGGCCCAGTAGGCGGCGAGCCGCTCGGTGTGCTGCGGGTGGTAGCCGTGGCTGAAGGCGTGGCTCACCACCTCGTCGGCGAGGACTCGGGCGTGCCAGGCCGCGGCCAGGCGGGTCAGGCCGTCGGCGCCGCCGGCGGCCTCGTAGACGGTGGACATGGGGTCAAGGATGGTCCACCGGGCGGGTGTTCCGGAAGGGTTTTCGCCACCCCGGGGCCGGGCATCTGACGTGCATGTTCCCCGCTGAGAACCTGCGCGACTGGCGCGGCGAGAAGGTCATCGACCCCAAGGGCGACAAGATCGGCGACCTCGAGGCCGTCTACGTCGACACCGCCACCGACGAGCCGAGCTTCGCCACGATCCGGGTCGGCATGATCGGCCGCCACCGCCTCGTCTTCGTTCCGCTGGCCGGCGCGACGGTCATGCCGAACGCGGTGCGTGTCCGCTACGAGAAGAAGCTCGTCGGGGACGCCCCGAGCATCGACGTCGACGGCGAGCTCACCGCCGCCGAGGAGCCGCGGGTCTTCGCCCACTACGAGGTGCCCTACCAGGTCGGCCCGGGCGGCGAGCGCCGGCTGGCCCGCCGCTGACCCAGGCTAGGCGTGCCCGATCGGGTAGGCGTTCTGGAAGGCCAGTCGCTCGTCGGCCCCCGCGGCCAGCCGGTCGAGGCAGTCGTCCAGGGGCATGAAGGCCTCCCACGGCTCGACGGCGGAGGCGACGGCCAGGCGGTCCACCACCAGCCGCTCCAGGTCGGGGACCCGCTTGGCCTTCCAGACCTTGTCGGCCAGGCTGACCAGCAGGTCCTCGATCTCGATGCCGGGCTCGTGCCACGAGGCGTGCGTGGCGGCGAAGCGGGCCAGCTCGGGCGGCACGCCGAAGGAGAGCAGCAGGTCGCGGCCGGCCGGCTCGTGCTGGGAGCCGGGGGCGGAGAGCTCCGCCACGTGCAGGGTCTTGCCGATGTCGTGGGTCGCGGCGCCGAAGAGGACGGCGTTGCGGTCAAAGGCGACGGCGGGGCAGGACGCCGCCAGCCACGCGGTCAGGTCCAGGGCGACATCGTGCACGGCGCGCAGGTGAGCGGCCAGCCGCGGCGGCGCGTCCATGCCGCGGAGCAGGTCGGCGGCGGTGGGCGGCAGCGGGCGTACTGCGGGATCGGTGAGGGCGCGTTCCAGGAGCACGCGTCATGGTAGCGGCGTGCGGGCGGCATGAAGCCACCGTGAAACCGGCCCGGCGGAAGCTCTCCGCATGGTGAAAGTGAGAGGGCTGCGTAAGTCGTTCGGCGACAAGGTGGTGCTCGACGGGATCGACTTCGAGGTGGCCGCGGGGACGACCTTCGCGCTGCTGGGGCCGAACGGGGCGGGGAAGACCACGACGGTGCGGATCCTGTCGACGCTGATTCGTTTCGGCGGGGGCGCGGCGGAGGTGGCGGGGCACGACGTACGGAACGAGCCGGACGCGGTGCGCCGGAGCATCGGGGTGACGGGGCAGTTCTCGGCGGTCGACGACCTGCTGACCGGCGAGGAGAACCTGATGCTGATGGCCGACCTCAACCACCTCGAGCGCGGCGGCAAGCGGAAACGGGTCGCCGGCCTGCTGGAGCAGTTCGATCTGGTGGAGGCGGCCCGGAAGCCGGTGTCGGCCTACTCGGGTGGCATGAAGAGGCGACTCGACCTGGCGATGACGCTGGTGGGCAGCCCGAAAGTGATCTTCCTGGACGAGCCGACGGCCGGGCTCGACCCGCGCAGCCGGCAGATGATGTGGCAGACCGTCAAGGACCTGGTAGCCGGCGGGGTGACGATCTTCCTGACCACGCAGTACCTGGAGGAGGCGGACCGGCTCGCCGACCGGATCGCCATCCTCGACGGGGGACGCCTGGTCGCCGAGGGGACGGCGGCCGAGCTCAAGCGCGGGGTCGCGGGCGGACACGTACGCGTGGAATTTGCCGATGCCGACGCGCTGAAGGCCGCGGCAGAGGTCTTGGAAGGAGCCGTGCGGGAGGACGACGAGGCGTTGCGGGTGCCGGGCCAGAACGTACGGGAAGTGCTCGCGAAGCTGAACGGAATCGAGTTCGAGTCGCTGACGGTGCAGAAGCCCGATCTCGACGACGTGTTCCTCGCGATGACGGGAGGAAAGCGATGAGCGACGCGATGACCATGCTGCGGCGCAACGTCCGGCACACGACACGGAACCCCAGCGCCCTCATCATGACGATCGGCATCCCGGTGGTGCTGCTCCTGCTCTTCGTGGGGGTGTTCGGCGATTCGCTGAGCGCCGGCCGGGACGGCGACTACATCGACTACCTGGTGGCGGGCGTGCTGCTGATGACCGTCGGGTACGGCGCCACGACGACTGCGCTCGCGGTGAACCGCGACATGACCGCCGGCATCATCGACCGGTTCCGCACCATGGCGATCTCCCGGACGTCGGTGCTGACCGGCCACGTCGTCGGCTCCACCGCCCGCACCCTGGTCAGCGCCGTCCTCGTGGTCGCGGTGGCCTTCGCGCTCGGGTTCCGCCCGCACGGCGACGCGCTCGGCTGGCTCGGCGCGGCCGGCCTGCTCGCGCTGCTCACGATCGCGCTGACCTGGCTCGGCGTGGCCGTCGGCCTGGCCGCCCCGACCCCCGAGGCGACCGCGCCGTTCACCCTGATCATCCAGCTGCTGCCGTTCCTGAGCAGCGCGTTCGTCCCGCCGGAGTCGATGTCGGGCGCGGTCCGCTGGTTCGCCGGGCACGAGCCGTTCACCCCGATCACCGACAGCCTGCGCGGGCTGATGCTCGACACACCGATCGGCCGTGAGGGCCCGGCCGCCGTGGTCTGGTGCCTGATCCTGGCAGCGGCCGGGTACGCCTGGGCGCGAACGCTCTTCAGTCGAGATCGCTGAGCAGGGCCAGCGCCTCGGCGCGCAGCGCTTCGTGGTCGGTGTCCGGAGCGACGGCCGACAAAGGCAGGAACGTACTGGAAACGCCGAACCTCTCCGCCAGCGCGACCAGCTCCGAGGCCCCGCGCGACAGCCCGACGGCCAACAGAAGCACGCCGCAGACACGGAAGACTGCGGCCGGAGCGGTGGGCAGAAGCTCCGAGAGGATTTTCGGCAGGGCAAGAGCAATATGTTCGATGAGCGGTTCCTGCCCGTGGCGGCGGTGCACGATCACGGCAACCGCCTGCACCTCATGGGCCCAGAGGTCGCCAGACCCCCGCAGCCCCTCCGCGGCCTGCCGCCACAGGGCCAGCCCACCGTCGACATCGCCCCGCCCGAGCAGGATCTGGGCGCGGGAGCAGAGGTCGAACAGGGGCGGCCCGTCCTCCTGGCGCCCCAGCACGTTCAGGTCTTGCTCGGCCTGGTCGAGCGCCCCGCGTTGCAGATTGGCCAGCACGAGCGCCCACCGCGCCCGCGCGGCGCTCGACCAGGCCCCCAGCGACTCCATGATGGACAACGCCGTCTCGAGGTGCCGGTAGGCCTCTTCGCCCGGCGAGGCCTGCAGGCACAGCTCCCCGATCCGCGCGTGCGCGAGCGCCCGCAGCCACGGGTCGGCGTCGTCGAGCAGCCCGAGCATCCGCTTGGCCGCCCGCAGCGCCGCCTTCGGATCGTTCGCGTACTCGGCCTGATAGCTGAGCGCGTAGTTCGCCATGGCGGCGATCACCGGCCGCGGGTCGTCGCCGAGCTCTCGCGGGTCGGGGGTGAGGAGCACGATCTGGGCCGCGCCGATCAGGCTGTCCGGCGGGGGCGGCGGCAACCGGCGCAGGACCGCGAGCGCCCGCAGCGGCCGCGGCCCCCGCACGAGATACATGATGAGCGCGCACCACACCGCGGCCGTCCGGGTGGCCTCGACCAGCGCGTCCGCCGGCCGATAGCCGCTGAGCGCCGCCGGCACCTCGGCGGCCATCCCGATCATCCGGGTCACGTTGGACTCGGTGAGCCACAGCGTGCCGAGCAGCGAGGCGGCCGCCGCGACCGACCCACCGTCCCCGCGCTCGAGGCCGTACCGCAGCGCCAGCGTCAGGTTGTCCTGCTCGGCGCGGATCGTCTCGACGGCGGCGACACCCTCCTCGGCCGACATCGCGCCCATGCCCCGCGCCCAGGCCAGAAAGCGATCGACGGCAGCGGATGTCTCCCCGGCTTCCTCGCGCCGGGCCGCGCTGAACGAGCGAACGGTCTCCAGCATGCGATACCGGGTGCCGCCCGGCTCGTCGACGACCTTGAGCAGGGACTGGTCGACGAGTTGGTCGACGTCGCCGGCCGCGTCGATGGCGATGCCGCCGGGAAAGATCGACAGCGCCCGCATCGCGGCCTGACCGTCGGCCGACAGCAGGTGCCAGCTCCAGTCGATCACCGCGTACAGCGTCCGGTGCCGCTCCGGCGCATCCCGCGCACCACCCCGGAGCACGGCGAACCGGTCGTCCAACCGCCGCCCGATCTCGGCCACCGACATCACGCGCACCCGAGCCGCGGCAAGCTCCACCGCGAGCGGCAGACCATCCAAGCGCAAACACAATTCGCGTACGGCGTCAGCCGGCAACTCCACGCCGGGCCGGGCCGCCCGCGCCCGCCGCGCGAACAGCTCCACAGTGGTCGGCAGGTCCAGTTCGGCCAGCGGGTACACCGACTCCGACGACAGCCCGAGCGGCGCCCGGCTGGTGGTCAGCACCCGCAGATCGGCGGCCCTCGACACCAGGGCCTGCACCACCGCGGCCACGTCTTCCACCAGGTGCTCGCAGTTGTCGAGCACCAGCAGGGCTTCCCCTGGCCCGAGCGCGCCGACCACCCCCTCGACGGCCCCCGACTCCCCCACCCCCAGCGCGGAGGCCACCTCGCCCAGCACGTCCCCCGTCACGCCGGCCAGCTCGACCACGCACACCACCCGCTGCCGGGCCCGCCTCGCGACGGCCTGCGCGAGCCGCGTCTTGCCGAGGCCTCCAGCCCCGACGATCGAGACCACCTTCGCCGTACGCAGCAGCGCCGTCACCGCCGCGATGTCGTCGTCCCGCCCGAGCATCTCGTTCGGCTCGTGCCGCAGCCCGTGCCGCACCGGCGGCGCATCGCTCAGCAGCAGCTCCCGATGGAAGGCCCGCAGCCCCGGCCCGGGGTCGGCCCCCAGCTCGTCGCGCAGGGACCGGCGGTAGGCGTCGTACCGGGCCAGCGCGGCCGCCGAGCCGGCCGTGGCCGCCTCACAGCGCAGCAGCTCGAGCAGCACCTCCTCATCACGAGCAGGCTGGGCCTCAGCACGAGCAGGCTGGACCTCGTCACGAGCAGGCTGAGCCTCAGCACGAGCGAGCTGGGCCAGCAGCAACGGAAGCGCCTCGGCCGAGCGCCCGAGCCGGGCCAGCCCCAGAGCCCGCACGCGCGTCAGCTCCCGATAGGTCGCCGCGCGCAGATCGTCCGCGCCGTCCGAGCCGAACAACGCGAGCCCCGCCGAGGCCGAGGCCACCGCCGCCCCCGCGTCCCCCGCATGCAGAAGCCGCGCGCTCTCGGCGGCACGCAGCAGCACCACCGACGCGTCGACCTGCGCCGGATCGAGGGCGAGGCGATATCCCGTACGCGTGCTCTCGATGACCGCAACCCCGAGCCGAGCCCGCGCCCGCGAGACGAGCGTCTGCAACGCCTTCGCGGGGTGCGAAGGCAACTCCTCGGGCCAGAGCGCCTCGACGAGCCGGGACGAGCTGCACCCGGCCCGCAGATCGCCGGCCAGCAGCACCAGCAGCCGGCGCAGGCGCTCCCCGGCGATCTCCTCGCCGCGCCAGCGCACCCCCGACAGCACGGTCAGCTCGAGGTCCATCGACGTCAGGTTAGTCCGTGCCGCTTCTCACAGAGTTTGGACTCGGCAGTCTATTTTTTTCGAGCAAACGTATGGACCAGGCAGTCCGAAAACTCGGGAGGGATCATGAACCACTACTACCTGCTCGGCCGGTCGGGGTTGCGGGTCAGCCGCCTGGCGCTGGGCACCATGAACTTCGGCATCGACGGCTTCCACGCCGCCTACGGCAAGACCGAGGAGGAGTCGGAGGCGATCTTCCACCGCTACGTCGAGGCCGGCGGGAACTTCATCGACACCGCCGACTTCTACACCGCCGGCGAGAGCGAGCGGATCCTCGGCCGCCTGATCGCCAAGTCCGGCAACCGCGAGCGGCTGGTGCTGACCAGCAAGTTCACCAACACCATCGACGCGACCGACCCGAACGCCAGCGGCAACGGCCGCAAGCACATCGTGCGGGCCGTCGAGGCGTCGCTGCGCCGGCTCGGCACCGACTACCTCGACCTGTACCTGCTGCACACCTGGGACCGGATCACCCCCGTCGAGGAGGTCATGCAGACCTTCGACGACCTCGTGCGGGTCGGCAAGATCCGCTACGCCGGCCTCTCCGACGTGCCCGCCTGGTACGCCGCCCGCGCCCAGAGCTACGCCGAGGCGCACGGCCTGCCCCCGATCGTCACCGTGCAGCTGCCGTACTCGCTGAACGCCCGCCACATCGAGGCGGAGTTCACGCCGATGGCGCAGAACCTCGGCATGGGCCTGACGGCGTGGAGCCCGATCGGCGGCGGCCTGCTCACCGGCAAGTACCAGCGCACCGACACCGGCCTGACCGGCGACGGCCGGCTCGGCTTGTCGGAAGCCGCCGGCGCGCGGATCACCGAGCACGACTGGCGGGTCATCGAGACGCTCGAGAAGGTGTCGGCCGAGCTCGGCCGGCCGATGGCCCAGGTCGCGGTCAACTGGGTGGCCACACAGCCCGCCGTCTCGTCGGTGGTGGTCGGCGCGAGCAGCCCCGCCCAGCTCGACGTGACGCTCGGCGCGCTCGACTTCGAGATCCCGTTGGCCGCGCGGCAGCGGCTCGAGGAGGCCGGCGCCCCGCAGACCGGCCGCCTCTACTCGATGTTCACGCCGCAGTACCAGTCCTGGGTGGTCAGTCCCGGCCTCGGCATCGGCGACAAGCCCGCCACCTACAACCCGCCCGTCTTCAACGGCCCGCGCTGACAACACGCGACATCAGGCTCAACACCCGCCAGTCATCGTTGTCCACCGGCCCGCTCGCCACTACAGGTCGGTGGCGGAACTCACCCCGCGCCACTCGTCGAGCTCCCGGCGCTCGGCGTCGAGGGTTGCCGCATACGCGGTCAGCGCGTCGTTGCCGAGCACGAGCATGGCCGGCGGCGAGGCCGACCCGACCGCCGTGATGATCGCCTGAGCGGCCTTGGCCGGGTCGCCCGGCTGCGTGCCGTGGGTGGGATCGTGCTCCTTGCGGCGTTTGCCCGCGGTGTCGGCATAGTCGGCGATCGCCGCCGCCGACTGGGTCAGCGAACGCCCCGCGAAGTCGGTGCGGAAGCCGCCCGGCTCGACCGCCATCGCGGTGATCCCCAGCGGCGCGACCTCCTTGCGCAGCGACCCGGTCATCCCCTCGAGCGCCGACTTCACCGCCGCGTAGTAGCCGGAGCCGGGCGGGCACACCTTGGCCCCGATCGACGAGATGTTGACGATCGTGCCGCTGCGGCGGGCCCGCATGCTCGGCAGCACCGCCTTGATCATCGCGACGGCGCCGAAGAAGTTCGTGTCGAACAGCCGCTGCACGTCGGCCGGGTCGCCCTCCTCCACGGCCGCGCGATAGCCGTACCCGGCGTTGTTGACCAGCACGTCGATGGCGCCGAACCGCTCGATCGCCGCCCGCGTCGCGAAGGCCACCTGCGACGCGTCGGTGACATCGAGAGCAAGGGCAAGAGCTGACGGGTACGCCTTCGTGAGGTCTTCCACCGCGGTCACGTCGCGGGCCGTGACCGCGGCGTTGTCGCCTCGGGCCAGCACGGCCTCGGCGAGGGCCCGGCCCAGGCCGGTCGAACATCCGGTGATCAGCCACGTCGTCGTCATGCGGCCATTGTTTCGCGGGATGGCAGCGGGATGGGAGGTTCCGGCGGAACCCCTCTCGGCAAAGGGTCCACATGAGAATCCGACATCAGCGTCAATTCCTCCGAGCTGCGGAAATGATCTGAAATGCCGTGCTGGACTGACGCGTGAATCGTTCCTAGCGAAAGGTTTTGTCATGAGCAAGCACACGCGGAGTCTCGCGCTGCTCGGCGCCGGCGCTCTGGCCGCGGCCGGGGTGACGCTCGGCGCGACGCCGGCACAGGCCGCCCCGCCGCCCGGGCCGGGCGATCAGACGGTCGCGCCCGTCGACTGCGTGCCCTGGGACCCGGCCTGCGGCACGGGGATGCCGCTCGGCCCGATGCACATCATGATCGTCACGGTGAGCAACGACGACTGGCCGTTCGACGCGATCCTCAACAACCTCGGCTTCCCGCCGGAGGATTGGCCGATGCCGGGAGTCGAGCCCACCGCCGTGCCGACGCCCGGCGGCGGCACCGCGCCGGCCACCGGGCCGACAGCGGCACCCACGACCGAGCCGGCCGCAGCTCCGACAACCGAACCCGCCGCCACAGCTCCCACAACCGAGCCGGCCGCCGCACCCACAACCGAGCCTGCCGCCGCAACTCCCACAACCGAGCCGCCGGTCGCGACTCCCACAACCGAGCCGGCAGCCGCACCTACAACCGAACCCGCCGCCACAGCTCCCACAACCGAGCCGGCAGCGCCGGCGGGCACCGAGACCACCGCCGGACCCGAGGCGACACCGCCCGCGTCTGGGGCGACACCGCCCGCGTCTGAGGCGACACCGCCCGCGTCTGAGGCGACACCGCCCGCGTCTGGGGCGACACCGCCCGTCTCTGGGGCGACCCCACCGGGAACCGAGGCGACCCCACCCGTCTCTGAGGCCACCCCGCCCGGAACAGAAGCGACCCCGCCCGGGGCGGAGACCGTCGTGGTGGCCGGAGTCGCGGCGGCCGGAATGATCGGTGCCGCGGAGGAGGGACCGACCACTCCCTGAACAACAGGTGCTCAGTCGACCCGCAGGAGCTGCGAGGCGAGTTCCCGCCCCGACTCGGTCCACGGCGAGGGGCGCATCGTCGCCGGATCGAGGTGGATGTTCACGCGCCGGCCCTCGGCGTACACGGTCCGGTTGTCGATCGACGTGAAGCGGAAGTGATAGTCGGCGCTGGTGGTGCCGAGGTTTTCCACCCAGAAATGCACGGCGATCTCGCCGGTGCCACGCACCGGCACGTGAAAGGTGATCGCATACTCGCGGACGACGTTGAACGCGTCGGGCGTGGTCGGCCGGCCGTCGGCGAAGGAGACGCCGCGCTCGGCCCACCAATTGATCATCGCTCGTTCGATCATGACGGCGTAGCGGGCGTTGTGCAGCACCCCGAGCGCGTCCAGGTCGTCGAAGTGCACGGGTACGCGGGTGGTGTGCCCGTAGGCAACGGCGGCGGTCATGGCAGCTCCAGGAGAGTCGGGTCGGTGGCGAGCGCCCGCAGGTGGCCCAGCAGGGCGTTCCGGGCGTGACGGAAGGTGACCTCGGGACCGAGGACGGGCGCCTGCATGACCGCGCAGACGCCGAGCGATTCCATCTCGTACGCGATCGCGGCGGCATCGGTCTCGGCCCGCAGGTCGCCCACGGCAATCGCGTCGGCGGCGAGGGATTCCAGGAACGACATCCAGTCGCGGAGCTCGGTCGCGAGTCGATCCTGGACCTCGCCGGGGCGCGCGTTGAACTCGAAGTGGGCGTTCGCGAAGAAGCAGCCGCCGGGCAGCCGCTCGGCCTCGTAGAAGGCGAGGCGCCGGTCGTGCACGGCCCAGAGCCGGCGGACGCCGCGCGGCTCGTGCAGGGCGGGCCGGATCACCTCGCCGGTCCACTGCGCCCGGGCGTGCTCGATGACGGCGAGCTGCAGCGACTCCTTGGAACGCCAGTGGGCGAACAGGCCGGCCTTGCTGATGCCGAGCGCGACGGCGAGCTGGTTGAGCGAGAGGCCGTCGAGGCCCTCGGAGGTGGCCAGCACCAGCGCGCGGTCGAGCACGGCGGTGCGGGTGCGCTCCCCACGGGCGAGGCGGCCGTCGACGGTCATGCCTCGACCCTACAAAACGACCGACCGGTCGTAAATAAAGAAGTGGGGCCCGTCACTCACCGGCCGTACCACTGCTTGGCGAGCAGCTCGAACGAGCGCACGCGGTCGGCGTGCCCCGGCGTCATCGTGGTGACCAGCAGCTCGTCGGCGCCGGTGACGCGGCGCAGGGTCTCCAGGCGCTCGGCCACGGTGTCGGGCGAGCCGACGAACTGCGTCTCCACCCGGTCGGCGACCAACAGGCGCTCCTCGTCGGTCCACTCGTAGGCCTCGGCCTGCTCGATGCTCGGGTACGGAACAGCACCCTCCCCGGTGCGAACGCTGCGCACCCACAGGCCGTAGGGGGTGGCCAGGTGGCGGGCGGTCTCGTCGTCCTCGGCGACGACCACGTCGGCCGAGACCATCACCTTCGGCTCGGCGAGCGTCGCCGACGGGCGGAAGGCCGATCGGTACGCCTCGACCGCCTCCAGCACCCGGGCCGGCGAGACGTGGTAGTTGGCGGCGAACGGCAGGCCGCGGGCGCCGGCCACCCGGGCGCTCTCGCCACCGCTCGAACCGAGCACCCAGATCTGCAGGTCGGCGCCCTCCCCCGGCACGGCCCGCGCCTCGTTGCCCTCGCCGTCGGTGTACGGGCCGGCCAGCAGGGTCTCGATGTCGGCGATCGCGCTGTCCAGGTCGAGCGGGCTGGCGTCGGGCTGGTGCAGCAGCTTGAAGAACAGCGCCGAGCGGGCCGAGCGCAGGATCGGCGCGAACGAGAACGACTTCGGGATCAGCAGGCCGTCGACGACGCGGGCCTCGGTCTCCGTCTCGTCCGGCGCGGCCCACCCCACCGGCTTGGCGCCCGCCCCGCCCGCCTGCGACGAGGTCGCTTCCGGCGCCGCCGCGGCCAGCGCTGACTTGCGGCGCTGGGCGCTGCGGCCCAGGCCGAGGTCGAAGCGGCCGGGATAGAGCGCGTCCAGCAATCCCCACTGCTCGACCACGCCGAGCGGGGTGAGAAAGCCGGTCTGCACGGCGCCGGAGCCGAGCCGGATGTGGTCGGTGACCGCGGCGATCTGGCCGAGCAGCAGCGCCGGCTGGGAGCTGGCCACGCCGGGGGTCAGGTGGTGCTCGGCCACCCAGTAGCGGTGGTAGCCGAACTGCTCGGCGTGCCGGGCCAGATCGAGGGTGCGGCGCAGGGCGTCGCCGGCGGTGCCACCGGCGACCAGCGGGGCGAGGTCCAGGATGGACAGGGGTACGGTCATCGGCTTCTCCTCAAATGCGGGACAGGACGGGCACCGCGTCGAGCAGCGCGCGGGTGTAGTCGTGCTGGGGCCGGTGGAAGACGTCGCCGACCGGGCCGGACTCGACCACCGCGCCGTCGCGCATCACCAGCACCCGGTCGGCGAGGTGGTGCACGACGCCCAGGTCGTGCGAGATGAACAGCATCGCGGTGCCGTCGGTGGCCCGGATGCCGGCGAGCAGGTCCGGCGTCGGCGGCGGCCTGGCCACCGCCGCCCGAGCAGCCCGCGACCAGTGCGAACATCGCGACAACGCCGAGCGGGAATCGGAGCCGCATCTCCACCTCCAGATGAGCAGACCCTCTTTTTCCTATAGCTTAACTAGGGTATAAGCAAGAGGTGATCCCAAGACTCCTCGCCATCCGCCTGGCCGCCGCGTGTCATCTCGCCCACCCAGGCGCCGGCACTGCGCCACGCGCCACCCGGCGCGGCCGGCCTCGCCGCGGCATTCCTCCAGCTGGCGCAGCGAATCTCGGCCACCATCGGCATGGCCGCCGTCGCCGGCGTCGTGCTGAGCAATGTGGACGGCGGGCTTACCCATGACCTAGTGGGAACGAGTCGTTGACAAGGCTGTAAAAACATACTTAGCCCATAGGACTTGAGCGCTTTGAGGGAATCCGCCTAGCGTGAAGTGGCGACCCCGCCACCCCGCCGGAGGTAACCCCCGTGAGTGTCCTGTCCGAGGCCCGCGCCGCCCCAGCCGAGGCAGCCGAACCCCTGACCGTGGTGCCGGCCCGCCACCCCTGGCGCTGGGTCGGCGCCGCCGCCGTCCTCGTCCTGGTCGCCCAGTTCCTGCACGGCCTGATCACCAACCCGGGCTGGGACTGGGAGACCTTCGCCGGCTACTTCTTCGAGAAGTCGGTGATGGAGGCGCTGCTCATCACGCTGGAGCTGACCTTCGCGGGCGCCGTGCTCGGCTTCCTCGGCGGCATCGTGCTCGCGCCGATGCGGCTCTCCCGCAACCCGGTGCTGCGCTCGGTGAGCTGGACCTACATCTGGGTCTTCCGCTCGGTCCCGCTGATCGTGCAACTGCTGTTCTGGGCCAACCTCGGCTACCTCTACGACAGCCTCCATATCGGCGTCCCGTTCGGGCCGGGCTTGGTGCACTTCGGCACCAGCAATCTGGTCAGCTCGATCGGCGCCGCGCTGCTCGGCCTGGCGTTGCACGAGGCTGCGTACGCCGCCGAGATCGTGCGCGCCGGCATCATCTCGGTCGACCAGCGCCAGCTGGAGGCCGCCGCGGCGTTGGGCATCCCGCGCCTGCGGCAGTTCCGCCGCATCCTGCTCCCCCAGGCCATGCGCGCGATCCTGCCGAGCGCCGCCAACGAGCTGGTCAACCTGCTCAAGAGCACCTCGGTGGTGTATGTGCTGGCGATCGGCGAGCTCTTCTACCAGGTGCAGGTGGTCTACGGCCGCAACGGCCGGGTCGTGCCGCTGCTCATGGTCGCCACGGTCTGGTACGTGATCCTCACCGCCGTCCTGAGCGTCTTCCAGCACTACGTCGAGCGGCACTTCTCGCGGGGCTGGCGATGACCGACAAGATGATCGAGATCAGCGGCGTGCACAAGTCGTTCGGGTCGCTCGAGGTGCTCAAGGGCATCGACCTGACCATCGCCAAGGGCAGCGTCACCGTCATCCTCGGCCCCTCCGGCTCGGGCAAGTCGACGTTGCTGCGCACCATCAACCACCTCGAGAAGGTCGACCGCGGCCACGTACGCATCGATGGCGAGCTGATCGGCTACCGCCAGGACGGCGCCCGCCTTCATGAGCTCCCCGAGCGCCAGGTCCTGAAGCAGCGGGCGAACATCGGTTTCGTCTTCCAGACCTTCAACCTCTTCCCGCACCTCACCGCCCTGGAGAACGTCACCGAGGCGATCCGCAAGCGTCCCGGGGCGAAGGACAAGGCCTCCGAACTGCTGAAGAAGGTCGGCCTGGCCGACAAGGAGAAGGCCTACCCCCGCCAGCTCTCGGGCGGTCAACAGCAGCGGGTGGCCATCGCCCGCGCGCTCGCGCTCGACCCCAAGCTGGTCCTCTTCGACGAGCCGACCTCCGCGCTCGACCCCGAGCTGGTCGGCGAGGTGCTCGACGTCATGCGTGACCTGGCCGAGGCCGGCACCACGATGATCGTCGTCACGCACGAGATCGGCTTCGCCCGGGAGGCGGCCGACTCGATCGTCTTCCTCGACGGCGGCCGCATCGTCGAGCAGGGCCCGCCGGCTCAGGTCCTCGACTCGCCCGTCCACGACCGCACCCGCGCCTTCCTGTCCAAGGTCCTCACTTAAAGATCAGGAGCTTTCATGCGTACGCGTAATGCCTTGTTCGCCGTCGTGCTCGCCGCAAGCCTCACCGCCTGCGCCGCGCCCGACGAGACGCCGAAGGCGGCGCAGGCCGCGGTCCAGGCCGGCACGGTGAAAATCAACAACGGGCCCGACCAGAACCGGATCGTGCCGGCCAAGGTGGACTCGGTCGCGGCCCTCGTGCCCGAGAAGATCCGGTCGACCGGCAAGCTCACCATCGGGGTCGGCGCGGCCGGCGCCGGATTCCCGCCGCTCGCCTTCACCGCCACCGACAACAAGACGCTGATCGGCAGCGAGCCCGACATCGCGGTCGCCGTCGCCGGCGTCCTCGGCCTCGAGCCCGAGCTCGAGAACACCTCGTGGGAGAGCCTGTTCATCGGCCTCGACAGCGGCAAGTACGACGTCGGCGCCTCCAACATCACGGTGACCGAGCTGCGGAAGCAGAAGTACGACTTCGCCACCTACCGCAAGGACGACCTGGCGTTCGAGGCCAAGAAAGGCGCCGGCTGGAAGGTGACCGAGCCCAAGGACGTGGCCGGCAAGAAGGTCGCGGTGGGCTCGGGCACCAACCAGGAGAAGATCCTCGTCGAGTGGAGCAAGCAGGATGTCGCCGCCGGCCTGCCCGCCGTGGACATCAAGTACTACCAGACCAACCAGGCGACCTACCTGGCGCTGGGCTCCGGGCAGATCGACGCCTACCTCGGCCCGAACCCGACCGCCGCCTACCACGTCGCGGTGGCCGGCGAGACCGAGATCATCGGCACCTACTCCGGCGCCGGCGCGGGCCTGCAGGGCAAGATCGCGCTCACCACCCAGAAGGACAACGGGCTCGTGCAGGCGTACAAGGCAGCCCTCGACGAGCTGAAGAAGTCCGGCGACTACGCCAAGATCCTCGAGCGGTGGAACCTCGCGAGCGAAGCCGTCGACGCGCCCGAGGTCAACCCGCCCGGCCTGCCGATCGACGGGAAGTGACCATGGCCATCCATCTCTCTGTCGCGCTCGACGGCACCGGCTGGCACCCCGCCTCGTGGCGGGAGCCGGACGCCCGGCCCGCCGAGCTGTTCACCGCGAGGTACTGGGTCGACCTGGCCCGCGAGGCGGAGGCCGGCACGCTGGACTTCGTCACCTTCGAGGACGCGCTCGGCCTGCAGTCCGACCGGCCGGACGGCCCCGACGAGCGCACCGACCACGTGCGCGGCCGGCTCGACGCGATCCTGATCGCGGCCCGGGTGGCGCCCGCGACCAGCCACATCGGACTGGTGCCGACCGCGACCGTCACGCACACCGAGCCGTTCCACATCTCCAAGGCGCTTGCCACGCTCGACTACGTGAGCGGCGGCCGGGCCGGCTGGCGGGTGCAGGTGTCGGGGCGGGCGCACGAGGCCGCCCACTTCGGCCGCCGGGTGCTGCCGGTCATCGAGGCCGGCAAGATCAACGAGCCGTCGACCCGGGCCGTCGTGCAGGAGTTGTTCGACGAGGCGGCCGACTACGTCGAGGTCGTGCGGCGGCTCTGGGACAGCTGGGAGGACGACGCGGAGATCCGCGACGCCGCGACCGGCCGGTTCATCGACCGCCGGAAGCTGCACTACATCAACTTCGACGGCCGGTACTTCAGCGTGAAGGGGCCGTCGATCACCCCCCGGCCCCCGCAGGGCCAACCGCTGGTCACCGCTCTCGCGCATGCCGAGATTCCGTACGCCTTCGCGAACGGCTCGGCGGATCTCGCGTACGTGACACCGGCGGACGCCGCCCACGCGCGCAAGATCGTCGCTCAGCTCTCCACCCGCCACATCTTCGCCGACCTGGTCGTGTTCCTCGACCCGGACGCGAAGGAGCGGTTGGACATTACCGACCGTTCGGTCAGCACCTCGGACGCGGCGATCTTCAGCGGGACGGCGTCGCAGCTGGCCGACCTGCTGCTGGAGTGGCACGCGGCCGGGATCACCGGCTTCCGGCTGCGGCCGGGCCGGCTGCCCGCCGACCTCCAGCAGATCACTCGCGCTCTGGTGCCGGAGTTGCGGCGGCGGGGCGTCTTCCGCGACGCGTACGAGTCATCGACGCTGCGTGGGCTGCTCGGCCTGGACCGTCCCGCCAACCGATTCGTGGAGGCCCGCGTTGCCTAAGCAGATTCATCTCGCCGCGCACTTCCCCGGCGTCAACAACACCACCGTGTGGAGCGACCCGCGCTCGGGCAGCCACATCGAGTTCTCCTCGTTCGTGAAGCTCGCCCAGACCGCCGAGCGCGCGAAGTTCGACTTCTTCTTCCTCGCCGAGGGGCTGCGGCTGCGCGAGCAGGGCGGCCAGATCTACGACCTCGACGTCGTGGGGCGGCCGGACACGTTCACGGTGCTGTCGGCGCTGGCCGCGGTCACCACCCACCTCGGGCTGGCCGGCACGATCAACTCGACGTTCAACGAGCCGTACGAGGTGGCCCGCCAGTTCGCGTCGCTCGACCACCTCTCCGGCGGGCGGGCCGCGTGGAACGTGGTGACCTCGTGGGACGCGTTCACCGGGGAGAACTTCCGGCGGGGCGGGTTCCTCGCCGAGTCCGACCGGTACAGCCGGGCGACGCAGTTCCTCGCCACGGCGTCGTCGCTCTTCGACTCATGGCCGGACGACGCGATCGTGGCCGACAAGGAAAATGGGACGTTCCTGCGCGACGGCTCGGTCGGCACGTTCAAGCACGCGGACGCGCACTTCGACATCAGCGGGCGGTTCAACGTGCCGCGCTCGCCGCAGGGCCGGCCGGTGATCCTGCAGGCCGGCGACTCGGACGCGGGCCGGGAGTTCGCGGCGGCGACGGCCGACGCCATCTTCAGCCGGCACGGGACGCTCGACGAGGGCCGCGCGTTCTACGCCGACGTGAAGCGGCGGCTGGCCGCCTACGGGCGGACGAGGGAGGATCTGCTGGTGCTGCCGGCCGCGACCTTCGTTCTCGGGGACACCGACGCCGACGCCGCCGAGAAGGCGGCTTCCGTGCGCCGTCAGCAGGTCAGCGGCGCCACCGCGATCAAGTTCCTGGAGCAGTTGTGGAACCGGGATCTCAGCTCGTACGACCCGGACGGCCCGCTGCCGGCGATCGATCCCGATGTCTCGGACACATCGTTTTCTCGTGGCCGGGCGAGTGTGCGGCTTCATCGCGACCCGCTCGCCATCGCGCGCGATTGGCGGGCCAAGGCCGAGGCGGGCAACCTCTCCATCCGGGAGCTGATCATCGAGGTGACCGGGCGGCAGACGTTCATCGGGTCGCCGGCGACCATCGCCGCCGAGATCGACAACCTCGTGCAGCAGGACGCCAGCGACGGCTTCATCCTGGTGCCGCACGTGACGCCAGACGGGCTCGACGAGTTCGCCGACACGGTGGTGCCGCTGCTGCAGGAGCGCGGCGTGTTCCGTACGGAATATGCCGGAGCCACCCTGCGCGACCACCTCGGACTGGCCCGATGACGACGGTCACGCCCGACCAGGGCGTCCTCGACAACGCGATCTGGCAGTCGGTCATCGGGCCGCACGCCCACCTCGCCGAGCGGCACGGGCTCGCGGCCCGCTACCCCGACGCCGTGGCCCAGTTCTACGGCCTCGCCGACCCGGACGACCCGCGCGCCTGGGCCGACCTGGCCTCGCTGGCGAGCACGCCTCCGGGCGCGGGCACGGCGGGCGCGGGCGCGGAGGTCGCGGTGTCCGGCTCGCCGCCGCGCACCCATCCGGGCTGGGAGCTGGCCGACGAGATCGCGGGCGTGCAGCTGGTCGACGTCGCGCTGCGGGCCGAGCCGTTCGGCGAGGCCGTGCGGCTGACCGCGGCCGACGTGCCGGAGATCCTCGACCTGGTCGAGCGGACCCGGCCCGGGCCGTTCCGGCCGCGGACCATCGAGCTCGGCGTCTACCTGGGCGTCCGGCGCGACGGCGCCCTGGTGGCGGTGGCCGGCGAGCGGCTGCACCCGCCGGGCTGGACCGAGATCAGCGCAGTCTGCACCGATCCGGCGTTCCGCGGCCAGGGGCTGGCGACCGCGCTGGTCCGGGCCGTCGCCCACGGCATCCGGGAGCGCGGCGAGACACCGTTCCTGCACACGTCGGCGGCCAACACCCCAGCCATCCGGCTCTACGAGTCGCTGGGCTTCCAACTGCGGCGGAGGACCACCTTCGGGCGGTACCGCCTCACGGGGTGACCAGCCGTTGGACGGCCTTCGTCGCGCGGGGGCGGCGGCTCTGCCAGGCATAGGCCTCAGCCGGCGGCCACGCGTACGCGGGAAAGCCGTCGCTGATCAGCGTGAGCAGACACGGTTGCTCGAGGTCGCGGGCGGCGTGCTCGTAGAGCCGCTGCGCCCGCGGCAGGATGACGCCGTAGTCGATCAGCCGGCCCAGGTAGTTCTCCTGGTCGAGCACCTCGGTCAGGTGCGACTCGGGCAGCGGGTAGGTCCCCGGCAGGATGTTGTGCAGCGACAGGAACACGTCGGTGCCGCGCCGCCGGGGATCGCCCAGCCACCGCGCCATCGGCGAGAAGCGCCCGAGCGCGAGCCGAGCGTCGGACAGCAGGCAGTCGGCGTAGAGCACGCGCAGCAGCGCCACGTCCATGAAGAAGCGCTCCAGCAGGCCCTCGTGGTCGGCCAGCGGACGGTGCGCGAGGTAGCCGGCCACGATGCTGGAGTTGTGCGCCCGGTACCAGGCCCGCGGCGTCGGCCGGCGCAGGAACTCGACCCAGCGCTGCACCTGCGGCCGGTCGGCGTGCTCCCCCGCCCGCACCAGGTGCTCCGCCTCCCACGCGTCGCGGATCAGGCCCTCGTTGACCGCCCGCCACCGCGCGCTGCCGGGGGCGGCGAGCACGCCCCGGCTGATCTGCCAGCGCATGAAGGCCACCTCGGCCCGGCGGTACGGCCGGACGCCGGGGCTACCGGCCGCGGTGTCGTAGAAGCCGGCCGCGAGGGCCAGCCGGGCCGCGGGATCGTCCCGCACGGCCGCGACCCGCGCGGCGGCCGCCTCGCCCGCTTCCCCGGTCACGAGGGGTCGACGACCTTGACCACGAAGGTGCCGCGGGCGTCGCCGGCGCTGACGGTGATGGTGGCGACGCCGGGGGCGCGGGCGATCAGGCCGGTGGGGGTCACGGCCACGACCGCGGGGCGGTTGCTGGCGTAGCCGACCTCGGTCGTGCGGATGCTCTGGTCGGAATAGGCGACCGCCGGATGCGGGTCGATGTGGCTGCCGACCGGGAATTGGACGCGGCCCGGTTTGGCCGTGACCACGGCCGGGATCGGGGGCGGCGGGGTGCTCACGGAGGCGTACACGTGCTGCTTGATGTCTTTGTCGTCGCTCGATGCCGACAATTGCAGGCCGATGCGGCCCGGATCTAGGCGGAAGGCCTGGGCTTTCTCGTCGTAGAACGCCAGATCGGCGGTATTGACCGGGAGCGTCACATCGGCGCTTTGGTGCGGCTCGAGGACGACTTTCTGGAAGGCGATCAGGCGTTTGCGGGGGCGCTCGCTGCTTTTCGGCGAATCGGGGGTCGTCGCGTAAAGCTGGACCACCTCGGCGCCCTTGGTGTCGCCCGTGTTGGTCACCGTGGCGGTCGCCTTTTGCCCGTCGAAGCGCAAGCCCGCGTAGCTGAAGCTCGTGTAGGACAGCCCGAAGCCGAATGGGTAGGCGATTTGTCCGGAAAAAAACTGGTAAGTTCGGCCAGCGGTCGTGGCGGTCGGGCGGATGGCGTAGTCCTCCATCGGCGGTAGCTGGCCCTGGTCGGCATACCAGGTGAAGGGCAGCCGGCCACTCGGCGAGACCGCGCCGGAGATGACGTCGGCGAGCGCCTCACCCTTGCGCTGGCCATTGAACGAACTCCACAGAATGGCGGGAACCTTGTCGGCGAAGGGCGACACGTCGACCTGGCCGACCGTTTCCAGATAGACGATCGTGCGCGGGTTGGCCGCCGCCACCTGACGGATGAGCTCGGCCTGAGCGCCCGGCAGCGCGAGCGTGGAACGGTCGTGATCCTCGCTCGCGGTCTCCCGATCCGTGCCGGCATAGACGATGACCGCGTCGTAGTTCTTCGCCGCTTCGACCGCCGCCGGGTCGATCACGTCGAGGTTGCCCGGCATCGTTCCGGGCAGAAAGTCGACGTCGTACGCCTTCTGCAGCCCCTGAAATCCGGTGACCGAGTTGGCAATCCCGGAGTGCGTCTGGTTGCTCGAATAGCCGCCGAGGTAAAGGTCGCCCGGGTCGGCGAAGGTGCCGATCACCGCGATCTTCTTGCTGGTTTCCAGCGGCAGCAGATTGCCGTTGCGCAGCAGCACGATGCTCTCGTCGGCCACCTGCCGGGCCATCGCCAGCCGCTCGGGCGTCTGCGTGACCGCCTTGTTGGACTCGTCGTTCACCCAGGTGCCCGGGGCCAGCCGCGTGCGCGCCTCCGCCACCCACGGCACCAGACGCTGCGCGTCGAACTCGCCCAGCGCGAACCGGGCCGTGAACAGCCGCACCAGCGAGACATCCACGGTGTCCTCGCTGAGCAGCCCGCGCTCGACCGCCGCCGGGATCGTGTTCGCGTAGTGCCAGTCGTCGTGGTAACCCATGTTGCAGTCGAGATCCTCGCCCGCGTTCAGGGCCAGGGCGTTGCGGCTGTACTGATCGGTCGGCGCCCCACCCGGCGGCAGCCAGTTCTGCCCCGCCATGATCTCGTAGATCGCGTCGCAGTCGGACGTGAAGTATCCGTCGAAGCCGTACGTCTGCCGCGCGAGCGTCTCGATGAGGTGGCTGTTCGCCGCGCTCGGCACCCCGTTCACGCTGTTGTAGGCGCTCATGATCGAGCCGGGCTTGCTCCACCGGATGACGTCGCGGAACTGGGCCGTGTAATACTCGCGCAGCGTGCGCTCGTCCATGTCCGACGACCCGTTGAGCCGGTTCGACTCGCTGTTGTTGGCCGCGTAGTGCTTGAGCGTGGCGATCGCCTTGTAGTACCCGTCGCGCGGCGGCCCCTGCAGTCCGTTGACGAACTGCGCGGCCAGCGTCGCGGTCAGCAGCGGATCCTCGCCGAACGTCTCGTCGTTACGGCCCCACCGCGGGTCGCGCGCGAGGTTCACGGTCGGCGTGTAGAAGTCGAGGTCGAGCCGGTTGTCCCGCACCACCTCGCGCGCCTCGTCCGAGATGAGGCCCGCCTCCCGGCCGACCAGCCCCGGGTTCCACGTCGACCCCAGAGACAACGAGACCGGGTACGACGTGGTGTTCGTCAAATTGGGCGGATTGTCCCCGTGGTTGGTCTGCTCGCGCGCTACCCCGTGAGCGGCCTCGTTCCACCAGCCGTAGGCCGCCACCCCCAGCCGGGGAATGGCGGCCGACATGCTGCTGACCATCTGCGACGCCTTCTCGGGCAGCGTCATGCGCGAGACGAGATCGGCGGCCCGTTCGGCCGGTGAATACGCCGGGTCGAGATAGACCGCTGCCACCGGGGGCGAGGCCTCGGCCGCGACGAGTCCCAACGGAATCACCACGACCAGCACCGCCGATAGCATCCGCCTCATGCGACCTCCCTGGGAGCGTTCCCAGGGTATTCAGTCGTGCAGCTTCACCGCGACCCTGCCCTCGTCCATCCGCAGGAGGAGCACGGGCAGGTTGGTCTCGGCCAGCCACTCGTCCACCGCCCGGCGGGCGCCGTCCCACCAGCCGTAGTCGTCGAGCAGCAGCACGCCGCCCGGCACCAGACGGTTCCACAGGTGCTCGAGCTCGTGCCGGGTCGACTCGTACCAGTCGGTGTCCAGCCGCAGGATGCTGATCCGCTCGGGCACGCTGGCCGGGATCGTCTCCTCGACCTTGCCCTTGTAGTAGTGGATGTGGTCGGCGGGGTACGCCGACTCGGCCATCGTCGCCTGCACGTCCTCCAGCGACGCGAACGCCCAGACGCCCGCGCTCTTGTCGCTGGCCGCCAGCATCTCGGCGGCGCTCTTGCCGTCGTGCCGCTTGTCGTGCTCGGTCGGCTCGCTCATCCCCTCGTACGTGTCGTAGAGGTGCAGGTGACGCTCGGTGTCGCCGGCCTCGATGAGCGTCCGGGCGACGGCGAGCATGCTGCCGCCCCGCCAGACCCCGCACTCGACGACGTCGCCCGGGATCTGGTGCTTGGCCACGTACCGCACCGACGAGACGAGCGCGTGCAGCTTGCCCGGCGACGTCATGGTCCAGGGCTTGACCGCCCGGATCGTCTCCCGCATCGCCTCGTCGAAGTCGGCCGGGAACGTGATCTCCGGCGGCCCGGCCGGCTTGACCTCGGGCTTCGGCTCCGGCTTGGGGGCGGGCTTCGGCGCGGGCTTGGCCACCGCGCGGGGCGGCTTGGCCTTGCGCACCTCGTATCCGGTGAGGCCCCGTAACACTCGATTGACACTCTGACCCATCGTCACCGGGCGAAGGTTACAGAGATCAACCACACATGAACAGATGTCAAATCTGAGATGGCCCGAAGCTTGTCCGCCGCACGACAGGCCGCGCACCCCTCATCCGCCAAGGTCGAGGGCATGGAAATCAAGACCAGATTTACCGACGCGTACGGGTTGAGCACGCCCATCGCCCAGGCCGGCATGGCCTTCGTCGGCATGACCCCCGACCTCGCCGTGGCCGTCAGCAACGCCGGGGCGCTCGGCGCGCTCGGGGTCGGCCTGCTCCCGCCGCCCGCGATCACGCAGACCATCGCGGCGATCCGGGCCGGCACCCCCGGCCCTTTCCACGTCAATTTCATCACCATCTTCACGGACGAGCCGCGCATCGACGCCGTCTGCGAGGCCGCCCCGGCCGCCGTCTCGTTTCACTGGGGTCACCCGCGGCGCGAATGGATCGACCGGTTGCACGAGGCCGGGAGCCGGGTCTTCGAGCAGGTCGGCTCGATCGACGACGCCAAGCGCGCGGCCGACGACGGCGTCGACGTGATCGTGGCGCAGGGCCTGGAGGCGGGCGGCCACAACTACGCCACGCTGCCGACCTTCGCGCTGGTGCCGCTCGTGGTCGACGCCGTGGCACCCACCCTGGTGCTGGCGGCCGGTGGCATCGCCGATGGCCGGGGCCTGGCGGCCGCCCTGATGCTCGGCGCCGACGGCGCGTGGGTGGGCACCCGCTTGGTCGCGACCGACGAGTCGCTGGCCCACGACGAGTACAAGGCCCGCCTGGTGGCGGCGTCGGCGACCGAGACGGTGCGCACGTCGCTGTTCGGCCCCGAGATCCCCGAGTTCAACCCGATGCGCGTGCTGCGCAACCGGGCGGTCGACGCCCCGGTGACCGACGACCGCCCGGTCATCGGCCACACCACGCTGGGCGACGGCATGGAGCTGCGCCGCTACACCAACATGGTCCCGATGCGCGGCCTGACCACCGGCGACCTCGACGAGATGCCGCTGCTGGCCGGTCAGGGCGTGGGCCTGGTCGACGCGGTGAAGGGCGCCGCCTCGGTGATCGCCGACATGACCGCCCAGGCCGCCGCCCTCCTAAAGTGCTAGGACCACCTTCCCGGTGGCCTGGTTGTTCTCCATGTAGCGGTGGGCGGCCACGATGTCGTCCAGGCCGAAGACCCGGTCGACGTTCGGCCGGTAGACCCCGGCCTCGACGTTGTGGACCACCCGCCGCAGCACGGCCGTGCCCGCGCTGCCCCTGATGTCGTCGCTGTGAAAGGCCGTGAGCCTGGTTCCGGACGGGATCATCGCGATCGGCTCGAAGTCCCGGATCAGCCACCCGCTGAGCGAGCCCGCCACGCACACGGTCCCGCCCCGGCGAACCAGGCGCAGCGAATCCGCGGCCGTGCTCGCCCCGACGAGATCCAGAACGTGGCTCGGCCGGGTTGTCAGGGCCGCCGACAGCGATTCACCGTCGTCGAGGAGCACGTGGCCGACCCCGGCCGCGGTCATCGCGCCGGCCTTGCCGGGCTGCCGGGTCGTGGCCGCGACCTCGACGCCGTGACCGGACGCGATCGACGCGGCGGCCAGGCCCACCGACGACGTCCCGCCGCGGATGAGCAACCGGTCGCCCGGCCCCACCCCCAGCGCGTCGAGGGCGCCCTGCGCGGTCAGGTACGTCTCCGGCAGCGCGGCCAGGACCTCCCACGGCAGGGTGGTGCTGACCGGCATCAGCAGGGCGTTCGGCACCAGCGCGTACTCCGCGTAGCCGCCGTCGAACTGCCGGCCCAGCTCGCCCATCACCGCCGCGACGGTCGTCCCCTCCGGCAGCGAGGGATCAGTCGAGGCCGCCACGACTCCCACGCATTCGATCCCCAGCACCCGGGGGAACCGCACGTTCGGTGAATGCCCCTGCCGGGTCCGCAGCTCCGACCGGTTCAGGCCCGCGCCCCGCACCCGCACCCGGCTCCAGCCGTCGCGGACAGCCGGCACCGGCAGCTCACGGATCTCCAGAACCTCCGGCCCACCGGCCCGGACACAGACTGCCGCTCGCATCGTCGTCATGCCTGCACTGTCGCCGGGAAGCGGTGAGGCCGCCCACCGGTAGAATGCCAACTCATGCTCGTAGCCCGCCAATCACGCATCTGGCCGTCCGGCGGCGTGCACCTGTGGCCTTCGGGCGGGACGAGCCCGGCGCACGCCCACCCCCGCGGCCACCTCGTGTACGCGGCCGCCGGCGTCCTGTCCGTGCACACCGAACGCGGCGCCTCGATCGTCCCCGCCAACCGGGTCGCCTGGGTTCCGGCCGGGTTCACCCACCACCACCGCGCGCACGGCGAGACCGATATGCGCATCGTCTTCCTCCCGGCGTCCCTCGCCCGGCTCGCGCCCGGCCGCCCGGCGGTGTTCCTGGCCTCCGGTCTCGCCCGCGAGGTCCTGCTCACCCTCACCGGCCCGCGCGAGCTCGACCGCGCCGCCCGTGCCCGCCTGCACCGGGTCCTCGTCGACGAGCTCCACGAGGCCCACGAACAGCCCCTCCACCTGCCCGAGCCCCGCGACGACCGGTTACGGGCCGTCGCGCAGATCCTCGATGCCAACCCCGCCGACAACAGCACACTGGCCGCGCTCGGGCGGGCGGTCGGGGCCGGCGCCCGCACGCTGAGCCGGCTGTTCCACGACGAGCTCGGCATGACCTTCTACGAGTGGCGCACCCAGCTACGCGTCTGTCACGCCCTCGTCCTGCTCGCCGAGGGCCACGACACCACGCGGGTCGCGCACGCCTGCGGGTGGGCGAACCCCAGCAGCTTCATCGCGGCCTTCACCGCCATCGCCGGCGCCACACCCGGCCGCCATCGCGCCGCCCTCCACCCGGCCGGTTGAAGCCCAGGCCGCCATCGCGCCGCCCTCACCCGGCCGGTTGAAGCCACGGCCGCCATCGCCGCCCTTCACCCGGCCGATTGAAGCCATGGCCGGCGCTCAGAAGAGGTCGGCCACCACGCGATCGCGTCCGGCGCGCTTGGCCGCGTACAGATTCCGGTCGGCCTGCGACAGCAGCGCCGTGACCGTCGCCCGCCCGTCGAGCGCGGTCGTGATCCCGATGCTGGTCGTGACGGCCAGCGATCCGGTCACCGCGTGCCACCCGTGGGTGCGGATCCGCAGCCGCAGCAGCTCGCACCGCCGCGCCGCCTCGGCGCCGTCCATCCCCGGGAAGATCAGCAGGAACTCCTCGCCGCCCATCCGGGCCGCGATCATCGGGCCGCTCACCGCCTCCTGCAGCAGCGTGCCGATGTGCTGGAGCACGGTGTCGCCGGTGGCGTGCGACAGCGTGTCGTTGATCCGCTTGAAGTGGTCGAGGTCCGCGATCGCGACCGAGATCGGTCCCCGGTTCGCCGCGGCCTCGGCCAGCAGGGCCGGCAGCCGCTCGTTGACGTAGCGCCGGTTGTACAGGCCGGTCAGCACGTCCCGGTGCGCCATCTCGCGGAAGTGCTCGCTGGCCCGGCGCGCCTCGTTGGCCTCGAAGACCGCCTGCATGGCCCGGGCGCGGGACTCACGCTGGGCCGAGTGCAGCGCCGACGAGTCGGCGTGGAAGAGCAGATGCTCCTCGTACGCGGCCCGGTAGTCCCCCGCCGCCGCGTGCAGCGCCGCCTGCTCCTGCCGGGCGCGGGCCCGCAGCCGGGCCAGCCCGTTCTTCTCGCACTCGCGCACGGCCCGGTCGAGCGCGACCTGCGCGTCCGCGTACCGGCCGTTCAGCCGGCGCGCCTCGGCGAGCGTGAGCATGCACTCGGCCGCGGCATCGCCCTCGTTCGCCACGATCCCGCCGTGGATCACGGGGGCCAGCGCGAGCTCGACCGAATCGAACCGGTCGCCCATCATCTCGACCCGGGCCACCGTGTCGAGCTCGTTGGCGGCGAGCCGCCGGCCGGTGGCCGCCGACACCCGCTGCATCCGGTCGGCGAGCGCGCGTGCGGCCGGCTCGTCCCCGTTCTCGTACGCGGTGTAGGCCATGTTGTTGAGGATCAGCAGCTCGAGTTCCCGGTCGCCGATCTCCTCGGCCAGCCCGAGCGCCTCCCGGGAACGCCGTCCGCCCTCGTCTATCGAGCCGCTGTCGTCCAGCGAGACGGCGAGGGTCATCAGATGCCGGGCGCGGATGCCCGGCGCCACGTCGTCGGTCAGGTTGGCGACGCACTGCACGCCGTGGGTGAGCGCGTCGGAGATGTCGCCCACCAGCCGATAGAAGATCGACAGCTCGCGGTGGGCGCGGGCCAGCACGTACGGGCTGTCGTGCCGCTCGCCCCAGGCCAGCGCCTGATGGGCCAGCCGGCCCTCCCTCGCCGACCCGGCCCTCGCGCAGCAGCACGTCGGCGAGCAGCAGGCTCGCGCGCTGCGCGGCCTCCTCGTCGCCGGCCTCCGCGGCTTCCCGGCGCACGTCCTCGGCCGGCGCGCGCACGGTGCGGAACGCGGTCACGTCCCGGGTCTCCAGCTCGAGCAGGGCAGCCGCAAACCCCAGGGCGTCGTCGACGCGCTCCGCCGCCTTCGTCGTCACTGATGCCTGCTTCCTGCCGGGGGCCGTGACGAATCAGTGTGGGGAGAGCCGGGAGCAGGAACGGTCCAGAACGGTTGCCGAACGGGAGCGACCTCAGCCCCGGCTGCGGGTCACCGCTGCGTGCACACGGGCGCCGACGCGGCGATCCTGTCGGTCGAGTAGACCACCGACACCTTGAAGCAGTAGTTCTGGGTTTCGTTCAGCCCGTACACCATGTAGTCGGCGGCGCCCGCCGGGAGCTGCTGGAACGCCCGCAGCGGCTGCCCCGACCGGCCGCCGGAGACCAGCACCGGGCCCTCGGCGTCCGCCGGGTAGGCCCAGCTCAGCGCGACCGAGTCGCGGTTGTCCTTCAGTTTGACGCCGGTGGGCGCGCCCGGGTCGCCGGTCGGCGCGGCGGTCGTCGGCCCGGCGCTCGCCGGCCCGGCGCTCGGGGCCGCCGTCGCTGCGGCCGGGGCCGACGAGGGCAGCGCGGTCGGCTGCGCACCGGTCGCGCCGTTCGCGTCGGGCAGGGTCAGCGCGATCACCGCGACGGCCACCGCGATCCCGGCGATCAGCACCGCGACCAGCAGGTACGGCTGACGTCGCCGGGGCGCGGGCTGGTCGGTGCGCACCGGCAGGAGCCGCTCGGAGTTGGGCGGTATGGCCAGCGTCGAGGCGGGCGCCGACCCGATCGTCTGATGCCGCCCGTCGGGACCGTAGCCGGGGGCGCGCTGCCCCGGCATCGGCGGCGGGGTGTCGGCGCGGGCGTGCCGGCCGTTCAGGTCGCCCGGCGCCTGCGCCACGTCGGCCAGGTAGAGCGGCTGCTGGTAGACGGTGCCGTTCGGGTCGGTGGGCCGGTTGTCGGGCGGCGGCCGCAGCGGGTCGTCGGGCGGAAAGTCGCCGCCCTGCTCGGGGTCGGGCACGGTCGGCCGGCGCGGGAACGGCACCGAGCGCGGACCCAGCGACTGCTCGACCCGGCCGCAGACGTGCCGGCCGGAGGCGGGCGCGACCGCGAGCGCCGCGACCTGCCGCACGAGCGGGTGGTCGGCGGGCAGATAGCGGGCGCAGAGCTCCTGGGCGAGGGCGAGGTGCTCGGCGGACTCGGCGTCGCGGGCGCACTCGCGTTCCATCGCGCCGAGCCGGGCTAGCATCTTGATGCCGGCCGGCGCCGCGTCGCCGTGGCGGTGCCGGTGGCGCACCCACGCGCCGGTGAGCCGGGAGCGGGCCGAGGTGCAGTGGCCGGCCGCGTGCTCGGCAGTGGCGAGGTCGGCCTCGGCGGCCAGCACCCGCGGCGAGTCGGGACCGTCCACAGCGGTGAGATCGTGGACGAGTCGCTCGTAGATCTGCGCCGCCCGGCCGTAGTGGCCCACCCGTTGCAGCACCGCGGCGTGGGTGGCGGCGGCGGCCACCGTGCGCTCGTCGCGCGGGCCGTGCAGCCGTTCCTCGGCCTCGTGCGCGTAGGCGGCCCAGAGCCGGGCGGCGTGCGGGTCGCCGAGGGCGATCAGGATGCGGGCATGCAGCGCGGCGGCCAGCGCGAGCTCGGGGTCGGCCGAGCGCGGGTCGGCGGCGTCGGCCGGATCGAGCACACCGGCGAGCACCCGGCGAGCACCCTGCAGATCACCCGCGGACGACAATGTCTGCGCGCGCTGGGTGAGCTCGGCGATGGGCGGTGCCGGAGGCATGTGTCCCATAGTGCTCGTATGAACACCGTGGGTACAAGTCTCACCGTAACCTCCCTCGATCCGGGACAATGTAGAACTCAATCTGGGAGGTCGGCTTGATCGCCACGGTGAAGCGGGAACTGCTGGTCAGGCATCTGGAGGCCTGGGCGCCGGCCGCGATGCACCGCGGCCGCCGGGTGTTCTATGCGCACGGCTACGCCGATGCGGACGGAGGCGAATCGGCCGAGGCGGCCGCGCGGGTGCTTGCGGAACAAACCGATTTCGTACGGGGACGCGAGCTGACCATGCTGCTCGTGGGCGACGATGTCACCGCGGTGGCGTCCCGGCTGGCCGCGATGGCCGAGTTGAGCTCGCTGCCCGTGCACGCGATCTCCGGTGGCACCGACTCGCTCGGGGTCGCGCTCAAGGCGGCCGGTGCTCAACGCGTACCCCTGCTGGGCTATCTGGACGCGGCAAGCGCGAGCGAGCCGCCCAGCCCGGCCACCGTCGCGGCCCTGAACGCCGGAAAGCCGGCCGAGGTGCTGCTCGCCCTCGCGCCCGGCGTGTCCGTTGATGATTATCGGGAGCAATGGCCGCTGTTCGCCGCAGTCGAGCTGGCGACCGGGGAGGAGCCGGGCGAGCTGCTGGCGTTCGGGACCACGTCGGGCAAGAGCCTTGAGGGGTTCAAGGACGCGCTCTGGGCGGTCGACGAGTTCGCCGGCGTGCGGTATCGCGACCCCGGCGATCCGGAGCGGCACCTGATCGACATCTCGCTGCAGCCACACCCGGGACCGCTGCGCCGCGAGATCCTCGCCCATCTCGCTCGGGTGGGCTCGGCGACGGTGACCGAGCTGCGAACCTTCGCGCTGACCGAAACCGTCTATCGGGCGGCGGACGCCACCCGGGTGCTGCACACGCTCGCCGACTCGGGAGCGGTCACCCGCCAGCCACCCACCGGGCGGCTGGGCGGGGATGTGGTGATCGCTCTACCGTGAGCGGTCCTTGTCCTGCTTCCAGGACAGCGGGCCGGGCAGGTCGACGCGGTGCGCACGGGTGCGGGAGTTCCACGACCAGCGACCGATCTTGAAGCTCCAGGAGGAGAAACCGTTCTCCGTGAAGTTCAGGATCAGCGGACCGAACTTCTTGCGGCTACGGAACACGAGGCCCATCGGTACGTCCTCCCTGGGGGTGTCTGGGGATGGACGTCCGGTTCCCGCTGGCTTCGATTCACAAACGTCAGCGCGGCCTTGGGGTCAGCGCGGCCTTGGGGTCAGCGCGGCCTTGGGGTCAGCGCGGCCTCGGGGTCAGCGCGGCTGCCACGCGTCGGGGCGGGTGGTCAGCTTGCGGACGTGGGCGGGCATCCGGCCGCTGATCAGCTCGGCCAGGCTCACCTCGTCGACCACCTCACGGACCGCGGCGCGGACCGCGACCCAGAGGTTCGGCAGGTTTTCGGCGGCGCCTTCGTACTGTGTCTCTTCCGGACGGAGACCGCGCACGCCGGCGAGCGGGCCGTCGACCGCGCGCAGGATCGAGCCGATCGTCACGTCACGGGGAGGTTGTGACAATGTGTAGCCACCCTCGGCCCCTCGCTGCGCCCGGACCACGCCGGCCCGGCGCAGGTCGGCGAGGACGGCCTCGAGGAACTTACGGGGCATGTTCTGATCTTGAGCGATGGCCTGGGCGGACATCAGCGCCGGGTAGGCCTGCGCCAAGCTGAGGGCGGCCCGGACTGCGTAGTCGCCGCGCGCGGAGATCTGCACCCACCTATCATGCCCCCTCGGCGCCAGGAGTCCGCACATACCCCACGGATTTGTGGGAATTACGCTCAGTCAGCGGAGCGTCGCAGCTCTCCCGCCGGCCGGCGGCCGTCAGTCGCTGGGGCGTCGCTGCGCCGGGACGCCGGTGCGGCCGTTCGTGGCCGCGTCGGCGCGGAACTGGCCCGGGCTCATCCCGACCTCGCGGTGGAAGAAGCGGCCGAAGTTCGTCGGCTCCGGGAAGCCCAGGTGGCGCCCCACCTCGGCGACCGACATCGGGGTGCACGCGAGCAGCCGGCGCGCCTCCAGCGCTACCCGGTCGTCGACCACCTGCTTGGCGGTGCGGCCGGTGACCGCGAGGCTGGCCCGGGTCAGCGTGCGCACCGAGCAGCCCATCTCCTCGGCGTAGTCCTCGACCCGGCGGCTGCGCGGGTGACTGGCCTCGAGCCGGCGGCGGAACCGGGCGAACGTGCGGCCCTCGGCGCCGAGTGGGCCCGGGTCGTCGGTGAGCAGCGCGATCCGCAGCAGCAGCACCGCCAACTGGTGGCGCAGCAGGTCGGCCGCGACCGGGCCGGACCGGTGCCGCTCGCAGTCGACCGCGAGCTGAGCGAACTCGGTGATCACCGCGTCCTCGTCCTCGCCCTGGAGCTGCCAGCGGGCCGGCGCCTCGGGGCGCTCGGGCCAGTGGTCGCCGGCCAGCAGCGTGTCGAAGGTGACCACCGAGGCGGACAGGCCGTTCGCGCCGATGCGCAGTTCCTGGCCCGGGCGGATCCAGAGCAGCGTGCCCGGGCGGCACGTGTGGTGCTCGAAGTCGACCTCGACGGCGCCGTGCCCGGCGGTCGCGAGCAGCAGCGCGTGGTACGGCGGGCGCCACGGCCCGGACGGCTGGACCTCGCCCAGCGCGCAGGTCGCCACCCCCGCCCACCCGGGCGGGATCAGCGGCGTGGCGCGCGTCGCGAGAGAGGTCATCGGGCCGACGGTAACTGTCGATGACCAGCGGCGCACCTGCCAAAACGCGGGTTGACGGGAATGTGTCGGATAATCGAGGTCAATGTCCGATTCCTGCCCCAGAATCGGCCATTTGTCCTTTTCGGCCGAGAAAGGAACGACCCGCGCGGATCGGCAGTGTCCGCGCGGGTCGTCCTATTCTTTGGCTTGCTATCCCCGGCGCTATCTCCCCGCCAGCAACCGGTTGACCGCCGCGTCCACGTCGAGATGCTCGGATTCCCGGCCGCGCGGCACCACGACATAGGTGCGCCGGAGGAACCGGACGAGGACACTGCGGGGCACTTCGAACAGCGCGTTGCCGTCCGGAGACGACAACGCCAAGGCGACGAAATCCCCCCGGGGCGTGGCCCACGGCCACACCCGCACGTCGCCGATACCCGCAGGCTCATCGAGCCCGGTCACGAGCAGTTCACGCGCGAAGGACCAGCTCACGGCTTCCCCACCGGCTGATTCCGCGTGGAACAACACATGGACCGCATACGGGTCCGCCGGGTCGTAACGGAGACTGGCGCGCACGGGCAGAGCCGTGGCGTCAGGCGCTACGAGCCGCAGCGAGGTCTCGACCTCGACGGTCGTTGGACGAATGGTACTCATGGACGAACTCCCCCCGGCACCGCTGCGAGGCTGGTGAACCCCGCTTTCCCATACTCAGGTGATCCCTGTCGTTACGCTCCGCCATACGCTGATCTCACCCAGTAGTGGGAAGACGGTTCCGAAAACCCTTTGGCCCAAGACGAAAAGCGATATCTTGTCCTGTTCTACCCAAGTACTCGGTTCCGCCCGGCGTCGGGTGGTCCAGCAGTTGACTTACTCCGGTAACGTCCATTCCTCCCGGGTAGTGACGGGGCTCGGGGACACTGGGGGATGAAATGAGCACGAAAGCGGACGAAGATCGGGCACCGATGGGTGTTTTGGACAAGATCCGGGCAAACCAGACCGGCCGCCTGGCCCTCAAGATCGGAATTGGCGTCCTCGGCGCACTCGTCATCGCCCTGGGTATCGTCCTGATCCCGTTCCCCGGCCCCGGCTGGGCGATTGTCATCCTCGGCCTGGCCATCTGGGCGGTCGAGTTCGCCTGGGCGAAGAACCTGCTCGAGTTCACCAAGCGCAACGTGAAGGCGTGGACGAGTTGGATAGGCCGGCAGAGCCTGCCCATGCGAGGCCTCATCGGCGTCGTCGGCATGATCTTCGTGGCCGCCATCGTGTGGGCGTCGGTCAGGGTGAGCTTCGGCATCGACCTGATCGAGAAGACTCGCGAGTGGCTGAGCTGACCCCAGGTTGGCCCCCGGGCCCCCAGGTCTAGTACAGTCTGTCTCGCGTCAGGGCGATTAGCTCAGCGGGAGAGCGCTCCGTTCACACCGGAGAGGTCACTGGTTCGATCCCAGTATCGCCCACATATCTTGACCAGCCAAAAGGCCCACCGCGATGATCCACAGCGGTGGGCCTTTTGTCATGATTTTGGGAGCAAATGGGGAGCAGGGTCGACCCCGCCGGGTGACCTCTCCTCGACGAGCTGCTCGTCAAGGCCGTCAACCGGGCCAGCCTGCTCGACGGCTACACCCAGCACCTGACCGCCCGGTATACCGCCGGCCTCACCAACGCCACCGTCCTGCACACCGAACTTGCCGCCCTCGGGTACACCGGCAGTATCCAGACCATCCGTCGCTGGCTGCACCCCTTACGGACGGCCGCCCCCGCCCCCGCCCTCGCCGCGCCGCGGCCGGCCCGGCCGACGGTCCCGAAACCCCGGCACATCACCCGCTGGATCATGACCGACCCGCAGCGCCTGACTCCCGAACATCATGCCCAGCTCGCCGACGCCCTCGTGAGCTGCCCCGAACTGGAAGCCGTCGCCGGACACGTCCGTGACTTCGCCGATCTCATGAACAAACACCGCGGCGATCGCCTGGTGCGCAAGCGAGCCTCGTCGCGTGCGCACAGCGCCGGCTGGACGCCCTCTGCCGCCAGGCCATGGGCGATCGCCCGGCCGATCCCGGCGCTGCCGCCGGTGATGACGGCGACCTTTCCGGTCAGATGCAGGTCCATCGGAGGCCTCCGTTCGGGTCGGGGACCGTGGTGCGACCATCGTCCCCGACCCGGCGGCGGATCAGGCCTCGAAGCGGGTGCGGCGGCGCCGGATCAGCAGCAGTGCGCCGGCCGCTACGAGCAGGGCGCCGACGCCGGCGACCAGGGCGGTCCGCGGACCGGTGATCGCCAGGCCGTCCCCGCCGCCGGTCCCGCCGGTTCCGGCCGTGACCTCGGTGATCACGATCGGCGCCAGGTTGTTGGACGGGTCGGTGTCGTAGTCGAAGTACCGGGAGCAGTCGTCGTCGAGGTCGCAGTCGTTCGGGTTGGCTTCGACCCGACCGGTCGCCGTCGCGGCTCCCGTGCCGACTTTCACCTCGAACGACCAGGTCACGGCCGTCTTGGGGAAGAAGTACTGGGCGGGGTTCTTGCAGACGTACAGCTTCGTTCCGGGCTTGGCCAGGTACGGATTGCCGTTGGCGCAGTCCTTGGGGATGGTGACGACCGGCGTGCTGAGCGGAATGCTGACGTACGCCACCTCCCAGCCGTTCCTCTCGCTGTCGAGGGTGACCGGGCCGTTGTTGCGAAGGCCGATCTTGACGGTGGCCGTGCCCCCGGCCGGGCCGGAGGCGGTAGCGCCGAGCGCCTCGATGTCGGCGCTGTGCTTGCCGGTCACGTTGACCCACATCTGCTGGAAGTTGTTCGACCGGTCGACGTCGATCTGCTTCGTCCGGGTGAGGGTCGCGGTCTTCGTCCGGGTGAGGGCCGCGGTCAGCGGCTCGAGCGTGAGCTTCCCGCCCGTCCCGGCCTCGCCGTGGTTGCCGGAGCCGGGGCTGTTCTGGATGTTGTCCCACTCGGCGGCGGTGTACCACAAGAAGGTGAGGTCCGTGAGTCCCGGCGCGAAGGCGTCGGGCCGCACACGGAACGGCAGGACGATCCGGTATTTGATGCCGGGCCGGAGATCCTGGTCGAACGAGCACGACTGGAGGCTGCCGTCGAGGTAGCGGCAGTTCGAGAACTGCTTCGGCGCGGCGACGTGGCGCGGCGCGGAGATCGACACGGAGGCGCCGTGCACGACGTTGCCGGAGATGCTGGTCAGCTCGAGCGTCTCGTCCCAGCTCGCGCCGGGCTTGACGTAGACCTGCCGGCCGCGGGAGCCGGTCGCCAGATCGACGCCCTCGTCGACCTCGACGGTCACCGACTTGGTGACCGCCGGGACGTTGTCAGCCTCGAACGTGACCTTGAGCGTGCCGCTCTGCCCCGTCGGCGCGGTGGCGGCGGGCGTCAGGCGTGCTTGCATGTAGTCGTCGTCCCCGGGGACCAGCATGGACTCCTGGCCGCAGACCAGCTTGGTGCGGCTCTCCACGGTGCACGGCTGTTCCAGCGGGCCGGCGTTGCGGAAGTCGTCGCTCAGGCTGACACCGGTCAGGCCGGACAACTCGTACGTGAGCTTCGCGTTGCTGACGTTGAGCTGCGGCAGCGCGGAGACGTGCGGATCGACCACGTAGTCGCCGTGGAGGGCCGCGATGGTCATGTCGTCCAGGATGATGTCGAGGCTGGGTGGCGCGGCGGCTCGGGCCGGGGTGGCGAGGGCGCAGGCGGCGGCGATCGCCGCGGCGCCGGCCAGCAGCCGCCGGGCAAGGGGGTGGCGCATGTGGGCTTGTCCTCCACCAGGGGGGTTAATGGAGCGTTAACGGATCCTAGATTCCGTACGCTGTCCACCGCTGCCCCGGTCGGGACGCGCCCGTTCCGTCGTTACCGAATCGAGATAAACGTTTACGCAGGTCGGCGCCGACGTCGTGGAGGTGGCGGCGCAGGCCCTGATCTCCACAATGCCATTCTCGTACTCGGCGAGACCGTCCTCATTTGGCCGCAGAGCGGGGCGCGCCGGGTCACCGGACTCGAACCGGCTCATCCCTACTGCCCGGGTGCACAGCGTGAGCATGGCGCACTTTCCCATCTGCTTTCACCCGGCGCGCGAACAGGAGGCTAGTGCGTTGACCATGAACGTTTACCGGGTCTGATCGGTCAGGCGGCCGTGGCCCGGGGGCGGCCCCAGCGTTGCTGGCGTTCACTGCGGACACGAGCGCGTTCGCGGCGTTGGGCGGCCAGGACGTCGGGGTGGCGGGCGTTG